>JAIOXK010000111.1 GCA_021741645.1 Candidatus Nanopelagicales bacterium | reverse complement strand
CTCATCGCGCTCGACCTCCTGCAGGCCGATGACCTCCGTGTAGTACGCCGTGGCCAGATCGAGATCGGTGACGGTGACGTCCACGTGACCCAGACGGAGGATTCCCATGTGCACTTCCCTTCGGGTGTGATTCCGGCCTTCTGATGTGAGTCCGGTTGCCGTGTGACGGACACCACGATTGGCGCGACAGTAGACAGGACGTGTCCCGCATGGAAGCACAACGTCCCCATATGCGGGACACACAGTGCTAACGTCCCGAGTCATGGAGGGCGAAGCCAAACTGACGCGTGAGATGGGCCCCGGCCCAGAAGAGGCGCAAGGGCGGCAGGCAGGCCCTGGCCCCGAAGCGATGCGCGCCGCGATGGCGGACTACGTCGCGGCCGTTCATGCCGCCTACCTCGACGCCTCCGCCGACCTGACGGCCGGGGAGCGCGGGCGCCTGCCACTGGTGGCGGCCGGCACCTTCACCGTCGCCGCCGTGGGCTCTCAGAACCTCCACATCATCGGCACGTGCGATCAGCTCCCAGCCCCGGCCGGCCAGGAGGTTTCGCTCGCCGGCAGCGATCGCGATCTGGCGTGGACCCTGCGCTTCTTCGATCCGGTGATCATTCCCGGGTTGGGCCTCGTCGATGAGTCCCGCGAGCCGCAGCCGGATCGGATCCGCGATCTGCTGGGTCTCAGCGGAGTTGTGTACCACCTGACGGTCCCCCCGGGCGGAGGGCTCAGCGCCCACCATGCGCTGCATGCGGGCACCGGACTGGCGCACAGTCATGCAACGGCCTCGCGCGACTACGACACCCTGAGCAACCTCCTCCCCCGACAGGCATCCGCGATTGCCGAGATGCGAGCGGCCGAGGCCAGCGGACTGGTGGTGGCCGTGAGGCTTCTGGCCCAGCACATCTCGGGTGGCGACGATGACCTGCGGGTGCTCATTCCAGGCGACGCCTCTGCCCCGGATGCACGTCGTGCCCTTCTCGCGTGGGCTCGGGAACGGATATGACCGAGGAGACCCCGCGCCAGCACTCCACGCTGTCGAGCGTGCGGAACGCCGCTCGCCTGCTCAAGGAGTTCTCCTACGGCAGCCGGGAGCTCGGAGTCACCGAACTGTCCAGGAGGCTCGGGATCGGCAAGAGCACGGCTCATCGCCTAGCTCACACCCTCACCGAGGAACGACTCCTTGAACGCGACCCCGTCACGGGCGCTTATCGACTTGGTCTGGCGATGTACGAACTCGGGTCTGTCGTCTCCGCGCACACGGATCTGCACGAGGCTTGCGCTCCCGTCATCGATCAGCTTCGCAACGCCACTCGCGAGACGGTTCAGATCGCGGTTCTCGATGGGCGGGAGGTCGTCTACGTCGAGCGCCGTGAAAGTCCACAGACCCTCCGACTCTTCGGCCGGGTAGGCCACCGAAATGACGCACACTGCACCAGCACCGGCAAGGTCCTGCTGGCTCACCTGCCCGCCGATCGGCTCGAGTCCCTGCTGGACGGGTGGGTCCTTCCCGCTCAGACCCAGTTCACCATCACTGATGTACGGCGCCTCCGCGACGAACTCGATCTGACCCGTCGGCGCGGCTGGGCTGAGCAGTCCAATGAGACGGAGATGGGAGCTGCTTCCGTGGCCGCTCCCATCCGCAACGGCTTCGGTGAGGTCATCGCCTCGCTCTCGGTCGCCGGGCCGGTACAGCGGCTGCAGGGAGACTCCCTCAAGCGTTACGCGCGGCCGACCATGGATGCCGCTCTGGCCATCAGTCGCAGGTTGGGGTTCCGCGATGCGGCACAGGGTGAGGCCGCTCACCGCGGTCGCTGATAGGCACGTCCTGTGCGGTCTGCCGGCCGTGCAGTAGGAATCGCCCCCGGGCGAGACAACGAGAGGATGCGCGGGTGAGTTCACTCCTGACCGAGGCCGAGGCGCAACATCATGCACTGCGATTGCTCGAGGCCCGGGATTCCGGTGTTGCGATTGAGCCGTTCACTGATGCGCAGCCTGAGTTGGGGATGGCTGATGGGTATGCCATTCAGACGCATCTCGTGAACGCCCTGCTGGAGCGCGGCGAGACGATTGCCGGGTACAAGCTGGGTCTGACGTCGCGGCCGATGCAGGAGCTGCTGGGGGTGGATTCTCCGGATTTCGGGCCGGTTTTTGCGTCGACGGTCTATGCCGATGGTGCGGAGTTGGCGGTGGATGCGTTCATCGCTCCGCGGATGGAGGCGGAGATCGGGGTGGTGCTGGCGCAGGATTTGGCGGGCCCGGACTGCACGACGATCGATGCGCGGCGAGCGACGGCGGGCTTGGTCGCGGCGTTGGAGATCGTTGATTCGCGGATCAAGGACTGGCGCATCACGTTGGCGGACACGGTTGCTGATCTGGCGAGCAATGGTGCCATTGCGGTGAGCAGCAATGTGGTCCCCATTGACGGTTTCGATCCGCGACTGCTGGGCATGGTGTTCACGAGGAATGGCGAGGTCGTGGCTACCGGTGCGGGGGCGGCGGCGATGGGGGATCCGATGGCGACGGTGGCGTGGCTGGCGAACGTGCTGTCTCCGCTGGGCGTGACGCTGCCGGCCGGGAGCATCATCATGACGGGCGCCTTGCATGCGATGGTCCCGATCGCGCCGGGTGATGTGTTCCGGGCGGACTTCGACCGGCTCGGTCCGATCACTATCCGTATGGCCAGCGAGTAGGACGGGAGCACTGTGATGCGTTGCGCGATTCTGGGTTCGGGGAATATTGGTACGGACCTGATGATGAAGTTGATGAAGGGCACGGATGCTTCTGGTTCGGGGTCCACGCCGTTGGAGCTTGTGGCGTTGGTGGGGATTGATCCGAAGTCTGATGGGCTGGCTCGAGCGCGCAAGCTGGGGATCGATGGCCCGCATGAGGGGCCGGACTGGATTCTGGAGCATGCTGGCGAGATTGACATGGTGTTCGATGCCACGAGTGCGTATGTGCACAAGGCGCAGGCCCAGAACTATGAGGATGCGGGCATCATTGCGGTGGATCTGACGCCTGCGGCGATCGGGCCGAAGGTGATCGCTGCGGTGAACTTGACTGAGCATTTGGATGCTCCGAATGTCAACATGGTCACGTGTGGTGGTCAGGCCACGACGCCGATGGTCTATGCGGTGCGGCGCGCGGTGAGTGATCTGCCGTATGCGGAGATGGTGTCCACCGTGTCGTCGCGCAGTGCTGGTCCGGGCACGCGGCAGAACATCGATGAGTTCACCAAGACGACGTCGACGGCGTTGCGGGAGATCGGTGGTGCAAGCACCAGCAAGGCGATCATCATCCTCAATCCGGCTGAGCCGCCGATCATGATGCGCAACACGGTGTTCGCGGGCCTTCCTGAGGGGACCGATCATGACGCGGTGCTGGAGTCGATCTACCAGATGGAGGCCGATGTGCAGAAGTACGTGCCCGGCTACCGTCTGAAGAACCCTCCGGTGATCGAGGAGGGCCCGTACGACACTCCCGGGGGCGTGGTGCCCCACCGTGCCGTGGTGTTGCTGCAGGTCGAGGGCGCCGGAGACTATCTGCCCCCCTACGCGGGAAACCTCGACATCATGACCGCGGCCGCCCAGCGGATCGGTGAGGCGATCGCCCAGCACAGGGCCACTTCGAAGGCAGGTGTCTGACATGACCACGACCGACTACCGGCTCATAGACTCCACGCTGCGTGATGGCTCCCACGCGATCAGCCACCAGTACTACACCGATGACGTCGTCCGCATCGTCAAGGGCCTGGACAACGCCGGCGTGCAGGTGATCGAGATCGCGCACGGCGACGGCATCGGCGGCTCCAGCTTCAACTACGGATTCTCCGCCGTGCCGGAGAAGGAGCTCATCGCCCGCGCCTGCGAAGTCACGACCAACGCCAAGATCGCGTGCCTGCTGCTGCCGGGCATCGGCCTGGCCGATGACCTCCGCGA
Source organism: Candidatus Nanopelagicales bacterium (assembly GCA_021741645.1). Classification (GTDB taxonomy): domain Bacteria; phylum Actinomycetota; class Actinomycetes; order S36-B12; family S36-B12; genus UBA10649. The sequence continues at coordinate 4,195 of JAIOXK010000111.1, read as the reverse complement.
GGTCAAGGAGCTCGGCGTCGAAGTCGCCCGCATCGCGGTGCACTGCACCGAGGCCGACATCACCGAGCAGCACATCAAGGTGGCCAAGTCCCTGGGCATGGAGGCGATCGGCTTCTTGATGATGGCGCACATGAACTCCCCCGAGGGACTCGTCGAGCAGGCCAGGCTCCTGCAGTCCTACGGAGCCGACACCATCTACATCGCCGACTCCGCCGGAGCCATGACCGTCGACGATGTCCGCCGCCGCGTTAACGCCCTGGTCGAGAACATCGAGGTTCCGATCGGCGTCCACGCACACAACAATCTCTCCATGGCCGTGGCCAACTCCATCGCCGCCTACGAGGAAGGCGCACGCAACCTCGACGGCACCTCCGCCGGCCTCGGCGCCGGAGCGGGCAACTGCCCCACCGAGATCCTCGCGGCCGTGTCAACCAAGTACGGCATCGAGACCGGCGTCGATCCCCTCGCCCTGATGGACCTCGCCGAGGAAGTCGTCCGCCCCCTCATGCCCAGACAGCAGGTCATCGATCGAGCCGGACTCATCCTCGGCTACGCCGGCGTCTACGGCTCCTTCCTCCTGCACGCCGAACGAGCTGCCGAACGCTACGGAGTGCCCCAATCGGAGATCCTCCTCGAACTAGGCCGCCGCCAAGTCGTCGGCGGCCAAGAAGACATGATCATCGACGTCGCCCTCGAACTCGCCGCCAAGCATGCTGCTGCTGAAACCGGAGAGGACTCCGCCTGATGAATGACCTTCCCAAGGAAGAGATCGCCCGCGCCCTCATCGAGGCGGCGCGCCAGCGAACAGGGATCGCTCCCCTGACCAACACCTATCCGGATCTGGACTTCGACACTGCCTATGAGGTGCAGGATGCCGTCGTCGAGGCACGTGTCAGTTCCGGCGCGACCGTCGTGGGCGGCAAGCTCGGCCTCACCAGCAAGGCGAAGCAAGTGCAGATGAACGTGGATCGACCGCTGTACGGATTCCTCACGGACGACATGCAGATCGACACGGGGCAGGCTGTCGTCTGCAGCGATTACATCCAACCCCGGTGCGAACCGGAGATCGCCTTCCTCCTGGGGCGCGATCTCCACGGCTCGCATGTCACGGCATCCCACGTGCTCGATGCCACCTCACTGGTGTTTCCCGCGATCGACGTCCTGGACTCGCGATTCTCCGGCTACAAGTTCACCTTCATGGACGTGATCGCCGATAACAGCTCGTGTGCCGGATTCACCCTCGGCGGCACGGGGACCGATCCTCGCGGCATCGATCTACGGCTCGTCGGCTGCTCCTTCGAGAAGAACGGACAGCTCGTCGCCACGGCAGCCGGCGCCGCCGTCATGGGTCACCCTGCCGCTGCCGTCGCGTGGATGGTGCGCCAGCTGGCCGCCCGAGGGCGTGGCCTGCACGCCGGACAGGTGATCATGGCCGGCGCCCTCACCGAGGCCATCGCTGTCTCCCCCGGCGATACTGTGGTTGCTCGTTTCGATCGGCTCGGCACCGTCGAGCTCCCCTGCGCCTGACTGCCCTGCGCCTGACTGCCTCGCGCACCCATCCCAAGGAGAGACATGCCATTCATCCAGGTCACCATGCTCGAAGGCCGAACCGTGGAGCAGAAGCACGAGCTCATGAAGAAGCTGACGGACGCGACAGCAGAGGTCCTCGGCGGTGACCCGCAGCGCATCCGGGTCGCGTTCTACGAGGTGGGCAAGGATGACTGGGGCATCGGAGGAGTTCCCATCTCGGTTCTCCGCCCGGACGCCTGAGCCAGGCATGGAACTGCACCGCGTCCTGCATCTGGACGACCTCGTCGAAGGGCACCCGCGCCGTTTCGAGCTCTCTGGACGTGCCGTGCTCGTGACGAAGATCGACGGCGAACCGCATGCCATATCCGATGTCTGCCCGCACAATGGGGCATCCCTCAGCGAGGGAGTCATCAAGGACGGCTGTGTCACCTGCCCCTGGCACTTCTGGCGGTTCAGCCTGCACGACGGCACCCGTCAGGGTTCTCCCCAGATCAGCGTCGAGGTGTTCGGAACGAGGCTCACGGCCGAGGGCTGGATCGAGGTGGAGGTTCCCGCTCAGGAGCCTACGAAATCCCTACGTGAGCACCTGCTGGAGAGCGCTCGCCGGGGACCGGTATCGCACACGACGTGACCGCGATGCGCAAGGCCTAGATGTCCAAGGGCTCCAGATGCCCCGTGCGGATGTTCAGAAGCGCGCCTGCGACCACGAGATCTGCTGGCAGGAGCGGGAAGCTCCGGACCCGGGTGACGTCGGTGATCAGAGCGGCCCGCTGATCGCTCACCGTCCTGATCTCCAGACTCCGCGTATCGACACCAGCCCGCTCAAGAATGGCCTCGTGGATATCGACCTCGTCGCCACTGGCCATCTTGCAGTCGGTGTGCGGCATAACCAGGACCCGTGTAACACCCAGAAGGTACGTGGCAAGCACGAGCGTACGAAGGACGTCATCGGTGACGCGCGCTCCGGCGTTTCGCAGGATCTTCACATCTCCTGGTGACATTCCCAGAACGGCCAACGGATCGATCCGTGAATCCATGCAGGTGATGACTGCCAGTTCCTTCGCGGCCCAGCCGGTCAGGGTCGCGTGATCATCGCTGGCCACATAGGCCTCGTTGGCCGCCAGGACGTCGGCGAAGGAGTCACGGGGGAAGGACTGCAGATCTGCGGTTCGCTCCAAGGACATGCCCTGAGCCTAGGCGGTGGCTCCGTCTCTCCCGTGAGGACCTCGTCTAGAAGCAAGCCTGGCTCCACACGGGCGCCGGATCTGATGCGGAACGCAAGTAGTTGCGAAACTTTTGCAGAAAGTGCCAGATCGTCTTAGGGTTGCCTTATGCGTTCACGAACAGCAGCGATCACCGCTGCCCTCCTGCTCCCCCTGTCGCTGGCGGCCTGCTCCGACTCGAGCGACTCCGCCGCCGATGATCGTCCGCTGGTGGCCACCACGGTCTCCCCGATCACCTCCATCGCCGCGGCGGTGGGCGGGGATCGTGTGCGCATCGAGGGCATCGTCCCCGAGGGCACCAACAGCCATACGTTCGAGCCAGCGCCGCAGACGGCCGAGCTCCTCAGTGATGCCGACCTGGTGCTGATCAATGGCCTCAAGCTCGAGGATCCGACTCTGGCCCTCGCCGAGGCGAATATGTCCGCCGACGCTCGACTCGTGGAACTCGGCACCGAGGTGCTTCCCGAATCGGACTACATCTTCGACTTCTCCTTCCCAAAGGAGGAGGGCAAGCCCAACCCGCATCTGTGGACTGACCCGGGCTATGCGATTGCCTATGCCGCGCTGATCCGCGATGAGTTCACCAATCTCGATCCCGAGAATGCCGACTACTACGCGACGAATTTCGCGGCCTTCGAGGCCAAGACTGAAGCCCTGGCCGACGCTATCCGGGCAGATCAAGCCTCCGTTCCCGCTGGACAGCTGCGCTTGGTCACCTACCACGACGCCTATGCGTACTTCGCCGACTCCTTCGGCTGGGAGGTCGTCGGGGCCATCCAGCCTCAGGACTTCGCCGAGCCGACACCCTCGGAGGTCGCCGCCCTGATCGAGCAGATCAAGGCGTCCGGGGTTCCCACCATCTTCGGCTCGGAGGTCTTCCCCTCCGACGTGCTCAGCGCCATCGGCGAGGAGGCAGGTGTCCGGTACGAGGCCTCCCTCCGCGATGACGATCTGCCCGGCGCGCCCGGAGAGGCCGACCACTCATGGCTGGGCCTCATGCGGGGCAACTTCGCCACCATGATCCGCGGCCTGGGCGGGGATCCTCGCGCCCTGGAGGCCCTCGACGTGACGCTGACTGTTCCGGACTCGGCGGTATACCCGCAGTGACCGGAACCGGAGTAGGACCTGAGCTCATCCGGCTCGTGGCGGCCAGCGCCGCCTATGACCATCACCGCGTCCTGAACGAGGTCGACTTCCACGTCCATCAGGACCAGTTCACGGGAATCGTCGGGCCCTCCGGATCGGGCAAGACCACCTTGCTGCGGCTGCTTCTTGGCACCATCTCCCCCGTCGCTGGTCGGGTGGATCGCCGCCCCGGGCTCCGCGTCGCCTACGTTCCCCAGTTGGAGACCATCAACTGGAACTTTCCTGTCACCGTGGCCGAATGCGTGCTGATGGCACGGCCTCAGCCCACCCTCTCGCCACGGGTCACCCCTGACGAG
>JAIOXK010000009.1 GCA_021741645.1 Candidatus Nanopelagicales bacterium | reverse complement strand
ATCAGCACCCTGAACATGCTCGAGGCGATCCGCACCACGGATACGAGCATTCGCTTCTACCAGGCGTCGACCAGCGAGATGTTCGGTGCTTCCCCGCCGCCGCAGAACGAGGAGACCGAGTTCTACCCGCGCTCGCCGTATGGCGCGGCGAAGGTGTACTCCTACTGGATCACCAAGAACTACCGCGAGGCCTACGACATGTTCGCCGTCAATGGTCAGCTGTTCAACCACGAGTCCCCGCGCCGCGGCGAGACCTTCGTGACGCGCAAGATCTCCCTCGCCGTGGCGAACATCTTCAAGGGACACCAGACCGAGGTGTGGATGGGCAACCTCGACGCGATCCGCGACTGGGGCTACGCGCCGGAGTACACCGACGGCATGTGGCGCATGCTGCAGGCCGACGAGCCCGAGGACTTCGTCCTCGCGACGGGCACCGCCTACACGATCCGTGATTTCCTGCAGCTGTGCTTCGAGCACGTGGGCCTGGAGTGGGAGGACTACGTCAAGTTCGACCCGAAGTTCCTGCGCCCGACCGAGGTCGACGAGCTGATCGGCGATGCCGGCAAGGCCAAGCGCAAGCTCGGCTGGGAGGCCAAGGTCCTGCCGCCCGAGCTCGCCAAGATCATGGTCGACGCGGACATCGCCCGCCTCGAAGGCGCTCCTGAAGGCCAGTTCTAGGAAGGCTGTGCGCGCCCTCGTCACCGGAGCCGCCGGTCAGGACGGCACGATTCTGTGCACCCTGCTGCGGCGTGAGGGCGCTGACGTCACGGCATTGGTCAAGCCGGGGACGAACACTGATCACCTTCTTCGCTACGCCCCTGGCACCACGGTCGTCGAGCAGGATCTGGCCGACACGAAGGGCTTGAGGTCGACCGTCACGGATGCGAGCCCGCACGAGGTCTACAACCTCGGCGGGTTCACCGCTCCTGGTGAGTCATGGAGCCACGAGGACGAGGTCCGGGTCGTCAACGTCGATGCGGTCACGGCCATCCTCGAGGCAGTCGAAACACTGCCGGACTGCCGGATGTTCCAGGCGTCGTCAGCATCGATCTTCGAAGGCGTTGACCGTGCTCCGCAGACCGAGCGGATGGAGCGTGAGCCGAAGAGCCCGTACGCGGTCTCCAAGCGCGACGCCATGGATCTGGTCGACGCTGCTCGCGATCGCGGGGCGCACGCTGTCGCCGGCATCCTCTACAACCACGAGTCGCCACTGCGCGGTGAGAACTTCGTGACCCGCAAGGTGACGATGGGCGTCGCCCGGATCGCCAAGGGCCTGCAGAGCGTCATCGAGCTCGGCGACATCGAGACAGCACGCGACTGGGGCTGGGCGCCTGACTACGTGCGGGCGATGCAGCTCATGGTGCGCGCAGACGTGCCGCACGACTACGTACTCGCCACCGGCATCTCGCATCGGTTGAGCTTCTTCATCGACAAGGCGTTTGCGGCGGCGGGTATCGACGACTGGCACGACCTCGTGATCAGCACGGCCGACAACTCACGGCGCGTTGACACGAACCTGCTCGTCGGCGACAGCCGGGCCGCCTACCTCGAACTGGGCTGGCGGCACACCGTCGACTTCGACTCGATGGCCGCGATCATGGTCGGCCATGACCTCGCGCTGCTGGACGACCCGGAAGCCCTCTGGCAGATCCCCTGACTCAGGCGATCTGCGTGGTCGTTCCGTCAATCCGGGCCACGAGCTCGAGTTCACCGCCGAGCGCCGTCACGTAGGCACGGATCGTCGCGATCTCGGACCTGTCGACCTTGCCGCGCTCGATCGCCGAGACTCGCCGCTGCGACACCCCCATTCGCTCCGCGAGCTGCTCCTGACTGAGGCCCTGGCCCTTGCGGAGTTGACGGAGCAGGTAACCGGACATCTGCGCCTCGACGGCAGATACTTCCTCGGCCAGCACCTCCGGATCGATCGGGCGCTGCGCCAACACATCGTCGAGGGTCGTGAATTCCTGCTTCATGGCCGTTCCTCCCGCTCCATCCATGCTGTGAATCGTCTCTCTGCCTCGGGAATGGCCTCCGTGTACCAGCGAGACCACTGCCCGCGTTCATCCCCCGCGACGAGCAGTACCGCAACGCCTTCAGGTTCGCCAGCGCACTGCCATGACCCGCTCGTAGGCGTCGTCCGGCAGGCTGGTGAGCCAGGCTGACACCTCGCTAGTGATCGCCACATTCCATGATTGCTTCATCCCAGAATAGAATACTGAGGGTCTAAAGGCCAATCTTGTCGCGAGGCGCACCTCTGGTCACATGGGGCTCGCCCCTAGCCTTGGACGGTGCAGGACGAGGCAGCGGGTGCGACGGCGAGGTCAGCCGTCCTCGACCAGGCTCGCCAGCGCCGTGACGCCGCCCGTGATGCGGCCCGTGAGCCAGAGCCCGAGCCCATCGGGCTGCCCCGCAAGGCCGCCCTCGTAGCCCGATTCCGGGCCAAGCAGGCCCTCCAGCACCTGCCCGGACCCCTGTCGCGCCGCCTGACCCGGCGCCGCCACCTGCAGCACGTCACGATCAACATGGGCCACCTCACCCCCGCCCCACTGCTCGGAGCGGCGGAGCCGAGGCCCATCGGCTGGATCAACCCCGATGGCCTGCCCGACGTCCCCTCCGCGGGGCTGGGCTGGGAGCCTCTCGACGATCGGGCAGCCGCAGACGTCACTGCGTGGCTGGCCTCGGGCACCTACGACGACGACGCCATGCTCGACCGCCGCATGGACGGCCAGGGGGACGAACTCGGACGCGCAAGAAGGGCCCTCGCCGCGAGACTCGCCCTGAGCGGACTGGCCCGCGCGCGCGAGCAGGGCCCCAGCACAGCCCCCACTGGTGACCGGATCCTCATCGACGCCCGCAGCCTCCAGTCTGCGGCCTTCGGCACCCGAGGCATCGGCCGTTTCGCCAGCGCGGCCGTGATCGCGCTGCGAGAAGCTGGCGGCGACGAAAGAGTCGACCTCCTCGTCGATCGCGCACTGCCCGATCTACCTGAGCAGATCTCAGGTGCCTGCAGGCAGATCACCCGCATCACCGAGCAGTACGCCTACCTGCTCGAGCCCTCGCCGATGACGGCCTCACCCGAGCCGCTCATCCCCGTCCTGTCGTCCGGTGCGCACAAGGCCGCCATCGTCTTCGACTACATCCCGATGCACCTGCCTGATGTCTACGTGCCGCACGTTGCGGCTCGAGTGGAGTACGCAGCAGGTCTCGATGCCCTGCGCTGCTATGACGAGTTCATCTGCATCTCGCACATGGTGAAGGACGAGACCGAACGCATCCTGGGCCGGGAGATCGATGCCACGGTGGCGTGGCCCGGTGCTGTGCTGCCCGAGGATGCCCAGCCACCAGCGGCGACCCATCGCAGCACCGGCCCGATCGTGCTGATGACCGGTGACGATGCCCGCAAGAACACCTTCGGCGGCCTGGCCGGTATCGGTGCTGCGACCTCGGCGGATGCCACCCGCGACGTCGTCGTCCTCGGCATGGCTGGGCAGGGTGTCCGGGTCCATCACTGGTCCATCGCAGCGATGATGCGCCCGGGTGAGGCGACGACTCTCGACCGCATACCTGACGAGGAGATGGCTGACCTGCTGGCCAGCGCGAGTCTGGTGGTCGTGCCCTCCTTCGATGAAGGGCTCTCCCTTCCCGTCATCGAGGCGGCCCTCGCCGGCGCGCCGATCGTCGCCTCTGACATCCCCTCGCACCGGGAGCTCATCGGCACCGGCCCCTTCCTTGTCGACCCGACGTCGCCGACCGACATCGACCGCGCGGTGCGCAAGCACCGCGACAAGGCTGACACCGCCCAGCAGCAGTGGCAACGGCTCGCCCAGCACGAGCATCTGCCCTTGGAGCAGGTCGTCACCGAGTCCGTCACCAAGCATGCAAAGTCCATCAGTACCAACGATCTTCCAGTTCCTCCCCCGGCGACCATCGATGTCGGGGAACGCAGACTGCGCGTGGGAGTGGCGACCCCCTGGTCACCGCAGAAGTCCGGCGTCGCGGACTACTCGGTCGCGACGATCAGCGCGCTGGCTGAGATCGCGGACGTCACCGTTTACACGACCTCCGACGCGAGAGTCGACGAGGAGATCCCCAGCAGGCCTGTGGGCGACGCGCCGGCCCATGCCGACGACCATGACGTATTCCTCACCGTCCTGGGCAACAGCCACTTCCATCTGCCGCACCTGGATCTGCTCGATCGAATCGACACCGTGGCCCTGAGCCATGACACGCGGATGATCGAGTACTACATGGCACTGCGCGGTGCCGGGGGCGCGCAGGAGTTGATGCTGCGCGGCAGTGGCCGACGCACCCTTGACCCGGATCTCGACGAGCAGGTCAACGACATGCGCCTGCTCGAGAACGCCGGCTTCTGGGAGATCGCCCGGCGGGCCAGCCTGCTCATCACCCACTCGCCCTGCGCGTCACCGGCCATCAGCGCCCAGACTCACCGCCCCGTCGGGGTGCTTCCCTTCGCCAACTACCGCCGGCCCAGCGTGGAGCGGCTCACCGAGCCGATGCGCGCCCAGGCGCGGCGCAACCTGGGCATCTGGGACGACTCCGTCATCCACCTGGCGTCCTTCGGCTACATCGACACCCGCACCAAGCTCACCGACACCGTCGTGGAATCCGCAGCCTGGCTGCAGCAGTGGGGCCGCAAGGTGCACCTGCATCTCGTCGGGTCGGCATCACCGGCCCTCGAAGCTGAACTCACCGAGCGGGCCGAGAAGGCTGGTCTCACCGGCTTCACCATCACCGGCTACGCCCCCGAGAGCACCTTCCGCGACTACCTGCTCGGCGTCGACCTCGGCATCCAGCTGCGCGTCAGCCCGCTTCTGGGCGTCAGCGGCCCCTTGAGTGACATGGCCGCATATGGCACGCCAGCCATCGCCAATCGGGGCCTGGCGATCGATGTGGACACCCCGGACTTCATCGACCGACTCCCCGACGATGTCAGCCCCGTGATGGTGGCCGAGGCCATCGAGACGGCCCTCGCGCATCCGCGATCACTCGAGGAGCGCGAGGCGATGCGCCGTGAGTATCTGGAGCAGAAGTCGCCTCAGCGCTACGCCGAGCAACTCCTCGGAGTGCTCCAAGGTCAGACTCGATAACGAGTTTAGGGGTGTTAGCTAACTTTAGGAAGAATCGCTAAAGTCACCTAACACCCCTAAGATCAAGTCATGGACCCCGTCCGCAACCCCTACACCCCCAATGCAGGGGCCGAACCAGAGGTCATCACCGGTCGTGACGACCTGTTCGATTCGTTCGACATCCTCCTCAGGCGTCTGCGGTCGGGCCGCACCGATCAGTCGATGGTGATCACCGGACTTCGTGGCGTCGGCAAGACAGTCGTGCTCGGGAAGTTCCGCTCCCTCGCGCTCGGCGCCGGGTGGGTCGTCGTCGAACTCGAGGTCAGCAAGCATGACGACGCCGGGTTCCGACGTGAACTGGCGGCAGGCCTGCGTTCTGCGCTCTTCGAACTGAGTCCTCGAGCACGATGGGGAGAGCGGCTCCGGTTCGCGTCTGCAGTCCTGCAGTCATTCACCCTGGGACTCCAGCCGGACGGCTCCATCTCGGTCTCGACGCAGAGCGAGCATGCGGAGGGCTACGCAGACCACGGCGACCTCAGCCTCGATCTCACTGACCTGCTGATTGCCGTAGGTGAGGCAGCTGCAAGCGTCGACAGTGGAGTCGTTCTGCTGCTCGACGAGGTCCAGTTCCTCAGCTCGGCGCAACTTGAAGCGGTCATTGGGGCCCTTCATCGCTTGGTGCAGCGCAAGTTGCCGGTAACCATGGTCGGCGCGGGCCTGCCGCAGATCGCCGAACTGGCTGGTGACGCGAAGTCCTACGCTGAACGGCTACTGCGGTTTCCGGTGATCGGCGTCCTAGACGGCGACGATGCCGATGAGGCGCTGGCCGCGCCCGCTCGGGCCGAGGGGGTCGATTTCAGTGCCAAGGCCCTCGCTCGGGCCCGGGAGATCACCGGCGGATACCCGTACTTCATTCAGGAGCTCGGCTACGCAATCTGGCGAAGTACAGACGCCTCCCCTGTGACACGTGATGACGTTGAGCAAGCCCTCGACATCTATGAGTCCAAACTTGACTCGTCCTTCTTCCGGGTCCGGCTCGACCGGACAACGGGTGCGCAGAAGGCCTACTTGCGAGCAATGGCCAGCCTCGGCAGTGAACCTCAAAAGGCTGCAGATGTCGCACGTGTACTGGGGCGCACGTCACCTCAGGTGGCGCCGACGCGCGCCGAACTCATTGGCATGGGCCTGCTGTACACCCCTGAGCATGGCTACGCGGCCTTCACCGTTCCTCATTTCGATCAGTTCATGATTCGCACCATGCCCGACCTTCCTGTCCCGACCTCAAGATCAACCAGGAAGCCCCCAAGGGGTGCGCAATGACGCACGTCGGCATCGACCTCGAGCAGTTCGTCACCGATCCGCACGGGTCGGGGATTCAGCGAGTGCTGCAGTACCTGGCGAAGGAGTGGCCCGCTGGCGAGATGACGGCCGAGTTTGTGGTGCCTTGGGCGGGCGGCCACGCCCTGCTGACCCGAGAGCAGGCGGCAGACCTCCTCACGACTCCCTTCCTGCCGCGCGGCGGCGAGCACGACCTGCGCGAGCCCGTCCTCGCCAGGATCGCCGAGTTCGATCCCGCAACGCTGACTGACGACGAACTCAACGAGGTCTTCGACGCCTGGCTGCTCGGTGAAGTGTCCTACCTGCCCACCGTGCTGCGCAGGTTCGAGGACTTCGCCGAGCGGGTGCCGACGGTCATGATCGGCTACGACACCCTCCCGATGTCCGAGCCCGCGAACTATCGATTCCGCCCCGGCGTGGCGCCATGGGCGAGTGAGTACTTCCGACTGCTCGCGACGTCACGCTCGGTCGTCTGCATCAGCGCTGCCGCCAAGGACGCCATCATGCGAGACCTCAGGAGAGATCCGGCGCTGCCGATCTCCGTTACCCATCCGGGCGGCGACCACGTGCCGATCCGTGCGCCAGAGCCGCCCGATCACCCGCTGTTCATGCGCTTGGGCACCCTTGAGGCACGCAAGCGACCGGTGGAGATCGCGCAGGCGTTCCGTGCCGCCCGCGAGGCGGGGAACCTCGATGCCGAGCTCCTCTTCGTCGGGGGCCACTCCCACTCTGACGAGGGGATCAACCGAGCGATTCGAGACGAGGTCGAGAAGGGCGGCGTGCGCTGGATCGAGGGTGCCAGTGATGCCGAGGTGGAGGATCTGATGCACCGATCCTCGGCCTTCCTGTCCATCGGTGTCGAGGGTTACGGCATCCCGGTGCTCGAGGCCATCCGACTTGGCACGCCCGTCCTCTACGACGGGATGCAGCCGGCGGCTGAGCTCATGCAGGGCCGGGGCGCCGAGCGCATGGATGCCATGAGCCATGAAGGGATGGCGCAGGCATTCCAGCGTTGGTCGGCGCCGGAGGCGCTGTCTCAGCTGCGTGCAGAACTCGATCCCGAATCCGTGCCCACCTGGTCAGCATTTGCCAAAGGCGTGGTTGAGGCCTTCGCCGACTGACTCAGCCGTTAGGGCAGTACCTCCACCGACTGCGTTGAGGAGCCCGACGAAACCGAGAATCCGGCTGTGTTCTTCGCACTGCTGCTGTACTGCACGAGGATCGTGTGCACGCCTGGTGTCGCGTCCCACACCAGCGAGGCCACACCATCGACCGTGGGCACCGAGCCCGTCCAGCCACGGCCATCCACGAAGAAGGTGACCGAACCGGCACCGAAGCCGTTACCGAGCACGGCCTCGAGCGTGATCGGCCCCTCACGAAGCGTCTGGGTGAAGCGAAGCGCCACCGGCACGGGCGCGCTGGTGATGCCCGGTCGAGCGTAGGCACTGGTGGCGGCCACGGCAGTGGCGCCCGTGGGGGTGTAGCGGGCAATCAAGGGGACGGTGGGCTCAGGTGGAGGTGTCCAGGCCAGTGACGCGCGCGCCGAGCCGTTTCCCGTGGCCACGAGAGACGCGGTGCCCAGTGAGGTGCCGTAGCCGGTCCAGAAGGTGACGGTCCCAGTGGGAGCGCCGAGCGAGGCATCCTGCGTCACGTCGGCCAGAAGTGTTGTCGGAACCCCCGATTGGACGAGGTTCGGCACGAGGAGCTCGGTCGTGGTGCCAGGCACGGCCTGTGCGGGGACGGCGCCGATGGCTGCCATGGCGGCAATCGCGAGCGCGACAAGGCCGCGAGACAGATGTCTCATGGATTCTCCTCTGAGAGGGGGTGCGCGTGACCCTACTTGACGTCCCGGATCGCCGCCGTGGCTGTCAGTAGACTGTCGAGGTGACTGAGGAGACTCGCGAGAGCGGCCGTCGGCCCGCGCGTACTCTCGTCGCGATACCCGCGTGGAACGAGCGGGGTTCAATCGCCGCGGTCATCGCCACTGTCCGAGAGCACCGTCCGGACGCGCACATCTTGGTCGTGAACGACGGGTCCACGGACGACACCGCTGCCTTGGCGCAGGCAGCGGGTGCCACGGTTGTCTCGCTCCCCTTCAATGTCGGTGTTGGGGGTGCCATGCGCACGGCCTTCCTCTACGCCAAGCGCAACGACTATGAGGCACTGGTGCAAGTGGACGCCGATGGCCAGCATGATCCGGCGGATCTCGATCGGGTTCTCGACGGCCTCGCGGAGGCGGACGTCGTGGTCGGCACCCGATTCCATCCGGACTCGATGTACTTCGTTGGCGGTCCCCGGCGATGGGCGATGGTGCTCCTCAGCAAGTCCCTCAGCCGAATGAATCGCGGCCCGATCTCGGATCCCACGAGTGGCTTTCGCTCCGCGGGCCCGCGAGCCATTGATCTCTTCGCGACGGACTACCCGGCGGAGTACCTCGGCGATACCGTCGGCTCACTGGCGATCGCGATCAGGCGCGGACTGGTCATTCATGAGGTCCCGGTCACGATGTACTTCCGCCAACACGGACGCCCCAGCAAGAACGCCCTGTGGTCTGCGCTCTACCTTGGTCGAGCGAGTCTGGCCATCCTTGCCACCGGACTCAAGGGAAAGTCCACGCCCAGGAGTGATGCCGCATGACCGCGCAGATCCTTGGAGTCGTCGCCTCGCTCCTCACCTTCGTGTTCGTGTTCTGGATGCTGCGTCGCGGGTCGCTGCAGGAGAAATACGCGGTCCTGTGGCTGGCCGTCAGTGGCGCCGCGCTGGTGCTGGCGGTCTTCCCGAGGCTGCTTCGCTGGGTCACCGACGTGCTCCGGATCGAGACGCCATCGAACCTGCTCTTCTTCGTCACGATCGTCCTGTTGATTCTGGTGGCGGTGCAGTTGAGCTACGAGCTCAGTCGGCACGAAGCCCGCATCAGGCGGCTCGCGGAAGAGGTCGCACTGCTCGACTCTGAGATCAAGACCCTGAAAGACGATCGTGACGTTCGCTGAACCCGTTCTGGTCATCGCGTTCAACCGCCCTGACCACCTTTCGGTGCTCATGGACCGATTGCGCGAGGTGCAGCCGACCCAGTTGTTCATCGCCGTGGACGGCCCTCGACCCCACAAGGGGGGTGAGCTCGAGCGTGTCCAGGCGTGTCGTGATCTCGCGACCACCGTGGACTGGTCCTGCGACGTGCAGACCAATTTTCAGAACGCCAACCTTGGCTGCGGCCTCGGTGTGAGCACCGCGATCTCATGGTTCTTCGACAACGTGGACAGAGGCGTGATCCTTGAGGACGACATCATTCCGGATCCGTCCTTCTTCCCCTACTGCGAGGAGCTCCTGGAGCGATACGAGAATGACGAGCGGGTCTTCGCGATCAGCGGATGCAACTTTGTGCCGGCAGAGCACCAGAGGCACCCGGAACTTCCGTATCGATTCAGCCAGGTTCCGCACATCTGGGGCTGGGCAACGTGGCGGAGGTCATGGGCCAAGCACCGCCTCGATATCGTCGGTTGGCGCGAGGTGCTTCCCGTGAAGACGCTTTGGTCGCGAGTCGGGCATTCGATCCCCAGCACCGTGTACTGGACGAGCACCTTCGAGCTGCTCGCGCGCAAGGAGGTCGACACCTGGGACGGCCAGCTCGTGCTCGCCGCGATGGCCGAGGACGCGTGGACAGCCACGAGCAACGTCAATCTGATTGAGAACATCGGGTTCAACGAGCAGGCGACCCACACCACGGTCGATCGGCAGGAGCTCCAGCCAGTGGAGTCCATCAGGCTGCCCATGGCGGAGGTTCCTGTGGAGCATGACAGTCGAGCGGACGCCTGGACTCGCCATCATCACTTCCAGGCGACGTGGCGCGGCATGCTTGACCAGGCGGATCGCTACCGTAAGCAGCGTCGAAGGAGGGCATCGTGACGATCCCCAAGGGCCGGGCCCTGGTCACCGGTGGAGCGGGTTTCATCGGCTCGCACCTGTGCGAGCGGCTTCTCGACGACGGCTATGACGTGCTCTGCGTCGACAACTACTACTCATCGACCAAGGACAACATCGCCCACCTGCTGCCGAACCCGCGGTTCGAAGTGATCCGGCACGACGTGACCTTCCCCCTGTACGTCGAGGTCGACGAGATCTACCACCTTGCGTGCCCGGCCTCCCCGATCCACTACCAGCGTGATCCCGTGCAGACGACGAAGACTGCCGTGCATGGGTCGATCAACATGCTCGGGCTCGCCAAGCGCACCGGGGCGAAGATCCTCACCACCTCCACCTCAGAGGTGTACGGGGATCCGAAGGTCCACCCTCAGACCGAGGACTACTGGGGCAACGTCAACCCCATCGGCCTGCGTGCCTGCTACGACGAGGGCAAGCGGGCCGCCGAGACCCTGTTCTTCGACTACCACCGCCAGCACAGCCTGCGGATCAAGGTCGTGCGCCTGTTCAACACCTACGGGCCCCGCATGCACCCGCACGACGGCCGCGTGGTGTCGAACTTCGTCGTCAGCGCTCTGACGGGCATGCCGCTCACGATCTACGGTGAGGGGCAGCAGACCAGGTCCTTCCAGTACATCGACGACTTGATCGCCGGGCTCGTCGCGATGATGCAATCGGGCGACGCCGTAACTGGCCCCATCAACCTCGGCAACCCGGGCGAGTTCACCATCGCCGAGCTTGCCGCGATGGTGCTCGAGCAGACCGGATCTGACTCAGGCATCGAGTACCTGCCACTGCCGCAGGACGACCCGATCCGTCGGCAGCCGGACATCAGCCGTGCGAAGCAGGTCCTGGGGTGGGAGCCGACAGTGCCCCTCACCGAGGGCCTCGAGCGCACGATCGCCCACTTCCGCTCAGCGCTGGCCTGATCCGCCCGCAATGACCCTGCTGTCGGGCACGGCTCTCGTGCTGCTGAGCTGGGCGGTCATGCTGGGCGCAGCCATCGGAGTCGGCATGGCACCGGCTCTCATGCTGCGACCTGGCCGGCGGGGTCTGGGCCTCGTGCGCGGCGCCCTGTGGTGGGGCATCGCAATACTGGCCGTCCTGATCAGCGGCGTCAGTCTCGTCCTGCCGATGCGCAGCGGGTTGGCAGCGGTCGTGGTCGTCGTGGTGGCTGTGGCCCTCGTCCTCGCCGGGGTCGTGGCCGTTCGGGTGGCGGGTGGCCGAAGCCTTTCTCCAAGGCGGTGTCGCCGTGCGCCGTCGACCTGGATCATTGTGGGCGCGCTCGCCGCTGCAGTCCTGTACCTAGCGGCAGCAGCGCTCGGGCCGGTCACCAACTACGACACAGGGCTGTACCACCTGGGTGCCATCGCCTATGCTGGCGAATACCGCGCGATCCCGGGCCTGGCAAACCTCTACTTCCCGTTCGGCTACGCGAACGCCGAATTCCCGATCGCGGCGTTCCTGGGCAATGGGCCATGGGACGGCGTGGGCTACCGGCTCCTCAATGGAGTGCTACTCGCGGCGATGGCGCTGGACCTCGGTCTGCGGGTGCGGTGCGGCCGTATGCGTGCAGGTTCGTATGTGCTTGCAGTGGGGACTGCATCGGCCTTCGTCCCGATGGTGGCGCTCTCTGATTACTGGGTCACCAGCCCGACCTCCGATTCGGCCGTTCTTGTGTTGAGCATCGTGTCGGCGGCGTACCTCGCTGACGCGGTCACGGCGCCGACGCGCGCGGCGCCCGATGGTGCGGTCGCCGCTGTCACCGCGGTGCTTGCGGTGATGCTGCGCCCGACGATGGCGGTCTTTGCCGCCACCACGGTCATGGTGGTCCTCATGGTCGTGTGGCGAACGAGGCGAGCAGGTAGACGCGTGTGGCTGGTGCTTGTCCTGACCTCGACTCTGGCCGTGTTCGCGGCGATTGTCACGACGCTGCGTGACGTCATACTCAGTGGCTGGCTGCAGTACCCGTTGTCGGTGTTCGCCTTTGCCGTCCCCTGGCGGGCTCCTGATCCCACGCAGTTCCGCGTGCCGACGCTGGGCGCGGCGCGCGATCTGGAGGACCTGTGGGCTGCGGCGGAGGGATGGGGCTGGGTCGCAGCATGGTTTGGGCGTCTGCCGCGTCAGTGGGAGACCTACGAGTTCGCCGCCCTTGCGCTCGCCGCGATCGTGCTGATGGTGCTGGCGAGCCGGTCTCGGGTGGCGCTTCGGACCCGGCCCCTCCTGCTGGTCATGGTCCCCAGTGCCACGGCGTTCGCCTTCTGGTGGGTGGCGACGCCCCCGTCCTACCGCTTCATCTGGGGACCGCTCTTCACACTCGCCGCGATTCCGGCGGGGTGGGCGCTCTGGCGGCTGACGCTGCCCGGCGCCGGTGCGCCTGCAGTGCGGGGCCGCTGGCAGTGGATCACGGTCCTGAGCGTCGCCCTGCCCATCGCAATGGTGGTGGGCTTCAGCGCGGTCACTCGGTTCGACGTCTCAGGACTGACCGAGCAGCGGACCTGGACCCTGGGAATCGAGATCCCTTACGCGGTCGCCCCCGTTATCGATGTTCCCGTGGCGGAGCAGACGCTGCCGAGCGGACTGACAGTCCTAGTCCCGACCGAGTCGGACCAGTGCTGGCTCAACTACCCCCTGTGCACCGCGCAGATCGATGGTTTGGTTTCGTTGCGCGGAACAGGGATTCAGGAGGGCTTCCTCCCCTGAACCCACCGTCGATGGGGGTAGCCGACGGCCGATCGCCCGAGTGCCACTGCCATCCGCGACCGCTGACGGGCCTGCCCTGCGGAGAGCGGAATCGACGTGCGGCCGGCATCGACAGCGATCGCTGCCTCTTCGCCGAAGGAGGACTCACGGGAGTAGACCACTCCCATGGACAGGCCGAGGAGCCTCCAGTCGACCATCGCGTCGACGCCTGCCCGGGCGGATGACCTGTCCAGCTCCGGTTCGGACGCCGACCAGCCTTCTAGGCCGACGGTTGCCACCTCCTCGAGCCAGCGCAGGCGCGCCGATACCGAGTCAGCGGCAATGAACACCGATGTCACGCCCGTGCGATCAGCAAGGGTGACGATCGCGTCGCGAACCTCCCGCCGTGTGGGCGCGGTGACGGCCCGATCCGTCTCTCGGATGTGCAGTCCGATGAAGTCGTCGCGACCCGCCAGGGCGGCCTGCGTTCGGGACGAGACCGCAGTGCTCCAGGGGAGCCGGCGGTAGAAGAGCCGCCGCTGCTCCTCGAAGCCGGTGGTTCCCTGCAGGTGGAACTTCCCGCCCGCGATGATCAGGAGGGTGGTCGGCTCGCATGGGTGGCCCAACGCCGCGGCTAGGGAGGGCATGAACGCCTGCTCGCCGCGATCGTGGCCGGCGAGGACGACCAGCCGACGCGACTCGTCCACCCAGAGGTAGCGGTCCAGCAGATCGTGGTCCATGCCCACGCACGATCGCAGGGCCGCCGCCGAGATGAGGGAGACACCGGGACGGTCCGGGATGAACAGATCCGTCAGTGCTGCCGGCGCGACCGGCTCGGGCTCCCACGCCACGCTGAGGGGAACATGTAGCTCGGCCGCGAGTATGGCGCTGGACGCCCACGCCTGCAGCCGGTTGATGTAGCCGTTGCGGGGCACGACGATCACGTGGTCCAGCGCTGGCGTCCCGTCCTCGTGTGCATGCATCCACTCGATCCTAGAGCGAGGCAGCGGCACCCGACGCCCATAGGATCGGGGAGTGCAGGTGGCCATCGACGAGCAGATCTTCGCCATCCAGCGCTACGGGGGCATCTCTCGCATGTTCGCCGAGCTCGCGCGACAGTTCGTGCTCCACCAGGTGGCGGACGTGGACCTCCTGCCGTTCGATGCGCCGGTGGTCAATCGGTACCTGCTGGACCACCCAGAGATCGGCGACCCGCTGGGGGCCCGTCCGGCGCGCAACGAGTGGTCTGCGCTGGCCCGTTACCTGACCCGTCCGGGGACGCACCCGTCCTGCGACATCGTCCACAACTCGTTCTACCTTCCGCACGGACTCGCACCCAAGCGAGGAGCCAAGCGGGTGGTCACCGTGCACGACATGATCCCCGAGCTGCTCCCGCACACCCGCCGACGGCTGGACTGGCTCACCATGAAGCGCCGCTACGTGGAACGTGCCGACCACATCATCTGCGTGTCAGCGGCTACCCAGCGCGACCTGCAGGAGGTGTACGGCCCGGTTCGGGCGCCCGTGACCGTGGTCCACCACGGCGTCGACGAGCGGTTCCACCCGGGCGCCCCACGTCTGGACTTTCTCCCCCAGAGGTACGTGCTCTTCGTTGGCAATCGCGATCAGTACAAGGATGCGCAGGTGCTCTTCGAGGCCTTCGCAAGCATCGCCGAGGAAGACCGGTCAATTCAGCTGCTGTGCGTCGGCGGCGCGGGGCTCTCCCCCCACGAGGTCGACTGGCTGCGTGGACGAGGGATTCGGGAGCGTGTCTCACAACGCTATCTGTCCGATGCGGACATGGCCTCGGCCTACACACACGCCGAGGTCTTCGTGTTCCCATCGCGCTTCGAGGGCTTTGGGCTTCCCGCGCTGGAGGCTATGGCAAGCGGCACTCCAGCCATTCTCGCGAGGGCAACGTCGTTGCCGGAGGTTGGCGGCGATGCCGCCCTCTACTTCGAGCCCGGTGACGTCGATCGATTGACAGACCTGTTGGCTTTCGTGCTTCACGATTCGACCGTTCGTGCGAGGCTTTCCACAGCTGGACTGAGGAGAGCCCGGCGGTTCACGTGGCAATCCAGCGCAGAGAGAACGGCTGAGGTCTACCGAGCCGTACTCGCCTAGAATGTGGCCGTCAGGAATGTCAAGGAGAGTCCAACTTGTGAGTCAGCAGGCCGAGCACAAGTCGATGCGTGACTACCTCGAGTCACGACTCAGCGCGAGTCAGCTGAGCACTGTCATATTCCCGTCCTTCACCCAGTGGCCGTTCGCCTTGGCTGCTCTTGCGGACACTGCCCTCAGTCTGCGTTCTATGGGATCGGACGTTCAAGTTGGCTTCTGGGCGAATCGGACTCCTCTCCATGACATGGCGTGGACGACGGACGATCGGTTTGCTCGGCTTCTCCTGGGTTCGACCCCCGACGAACTCACTCGGCGCGGACTGCTCGCGGAGGGGTTGGACTCGAGGGCCTTCGTCGCGCCTCCCATTCGTCACTGGAGGCCGACTACGCGGATTGACATCGGGCAGACGCTGAATCGGTCACACATAAGGGAACTGACGTACCGAGGCACCCCCATGGGCCGAGCGATACTCCAGGTGCATCCGGATCGCAACACGCCCATCACAGACGACCACCTTTGGCCACGGAAGTGGGTCAACGCTGCTGCGCGTTCCTATGCTTTCGTCTACGACCAGGTCACGGAGCTGATCCGCCAGAGCGAGGCAACAGCAGTCGTGGTGTTCAACGGACGCTTTCTCCATGACAGGGCTGCGGCCGAGGCTGCGCGGACCCAAGGGCTTCCCGTGCTCTCCTTCGATATCGGCGGCAGTGATACTGGCTTTGACCTGACTGTGGAGTCGACCCATGACTGGCCTGAGTACCAGCGCCGAATGCTGCGACTGTACGACCGCTGGGATCCGGACTCGAGGGAGACCTTGGGGGCGAGTTGGTTCGAGGAAAGGGCGAATCATTCCGATCCGCTGAACTCACATTTCATCGACGCCCAGGAGAAGGGGACCGGACTCGGCCGCGTCGAAGGACAAAGATTGGTGGTCTACTTCAGCTCCTCGGGAGATGAGGTGGCGGAGCTGGAGTACGACTGGTCCGAGTACTTCGGCGGGCAGGCGAATGCATTGAAGCTGCTTGCGGAGGCCTGTCGACGTCGTCCCGACTATTCCCTTGTGGTCCGGTCGCATCCGCACAAGCGACGCAAGCCGACGAGGGATGTCGAGGACTGGCTCGAGGCGGTCAGCGACGCCAAGCCTGATGTGCACCTCGACCCGCACTCCACCGTGGACTCCTACCAACTCATGCGTGAAGCGGATGTTGTCGTGACGTATGGCTCCACGACCGGTGTGGAGGCGGCCTTCGCTGGGAAACCCGTGATCGTCATGGGGCCCTCCGTGTACGACCTTCTGGGATGCGCGGTAGACGTGCACACGGTAGAAGAACTGCAGGATGCGCTGGATCGGGCGTCGGCAGGCGAATGGGACGGGGTGCTTGCCTACGGCCTGATGATGCGGAGGCGTGGATTCGTGCATGAGCATGTGAACAGCAGCGGAAGGGATGAGTTCGAGGTGGGTGGTGTGCGGATCGACCAGGTCGCACCGCGCGTCCGGCACGCAAGCCATCTCGCCGGCAGGTTCGAGGCTTGGCGACTGAATCGGCGGAGGGATGCTCGATGACCTCGATACGGGGCCTCATTCGGCGAGTGCCGTTCAGTGAGGACGCCTATGTCATGGCTAGGGCAAAACGCCGTATGTCACGGTCTCGCGGACAGGTAAGGGATCTTCTCGCCTCGGCACGGTCCATCAAGCTCGATCTCGGTGGGGGGTATCAGCCCGGACGAAATGGCTGGATCAACATCGACGTCTCCAATGAGGCGGACCTGTTCTGGGACCTCCGATTCGGCATCCCTTCCCTGACGGCACGGTCGATCAGGTGTACTCCAGTCATCTCTTTGAACACCTCACGTATGAACAGGGCCAGGTGCTGCTCGCGGAGATCATGCGGGTTCTCAAGGATGGTGGCACGTTCTCGATCGTGGTGCCGAACGCACGCATGTACATCGAGGCGTACCTTGGGCAGACGGAACTGCCTGCTTCCTACTTCGGCTGGAAGCCAGCCTTCAACGCGACAACGTCGATCGATGCGGTCAACTACATCGCTTACATGGCGGGTGAGCATCAGTACATGTTCGATCAGGAGAACCTGCTGCACATCCTCCGCGCCGCCGGCCTGGACGAGGTGCGCCCTCGCACCTTCGATGCCGCAACGGACCTCGAGGAGCGCGACCACGAGTCGATCTACGCGATTGGGACAAGGCCGACCCGAGTGGTCACGCCCTGATGGCCCCCGCGAGTCGCTGAAGAGTCCATGGCGAGGCGGCATACCGATCTGACGTCATTGCACTGGGCGAGAACAGGGGGCGCTCATAGTCCGCACCAAACAGGGATGTCGCGTACTGGCTCTGGAGGATGAGTCGGTCTCCCGTTGTCGGCGTCTTGCCCTTGTGCAGGCCAATCGTGTCAACCGCAAGGACGGTTCCGGCGGCCCCGCAGAGTTCGTTCACTTGTTCAGCCAGACCGGCTGCCGAGACAGACTCGTCCGACTTCCGACCATCGCCCCGAAGAGCCCAGGGCAGGTGCCGGTGCGTGCCCTGAACGTACACGTGCGGCCCCGTTTCGGAATCGACGTCCGTGAGGTAGATGAAGAACTTGAGGAACGACAGTCGATCCCGGTCCTGATGGAACTGCTGGGCGTTCAGGCTCGCGTCCTCCGGCCGCATCGGCGTCGTCCACCAGAAGGCCATGCTGTCCATGATCACCGACTGTCGCAGGTACTGCCGGGCAATCTCAGCGGCCACGGGATCGGTGAGGTACTCCTGTACCTCGGGGCATCGCAGAGCAACCTCTTCGGTGAAGTCGTAGCGGCCAGCGAGTGGACGCTCGCGGGGATATGCGTCCGAGTCGTTCTCCTCGCCCCTGGCGCGGCAGGGTACCTGCAGGGCGAACTTGCGGATCGCATCGACGAGGTGGACATCGGCGAGGTTCTCGAACACGTAGTACCCGTCGTGCGCCAGACCGGTGACGGCAGGCTCGATTTCCCCTGAGTCGATAACGCGGCTCGAGGACGTGTGCGTCTGCGTTGATTCGCTGGCTTCACTCGTGTGGATACTCCGTCGGGAGACCCACTTACCCAGACGGGGATCCAGGTCCATTGCCGATCGCATACGGAACTGCTGCTGCCCGTCCGTGCTGGCTGGGGTGACGGGCGATCGGCTGAAGGCACGTGCCGCCAGCATCGTGCTGACCAGTCGTGGCGCGCGGAGCACTGTCTCCAGGGGCTTACTCACTCGAGGCTCTCCGTTCCACCTTGAAGCGAATGCTTGCTCCGATGTCACGCGGCTGATCGGGGTCGCGACACAGCGGCGAGGACTGGGTTATGTCGACGTTGGCGATCGCTCCGGGTTGCAGGGAGATCGGAACCTGCACCGATTGAGGCGACGTGCCAGTACGACGCGGATCGACTGTCGTGATCGTCGTGCCGTCGAGGGTGACGGATACCGTCGCCGCATCGGCGCAGGCAGGGGCGCCGATGTTCAGCGTCGCGATCGCTGAGGTCGCGTTCTCGGTCGGATTGCCGATCGCGATCCGGGCCGTCGGGGCATTCATCCATTGGAAGGCGTCGCCCTCCGGGGAGAGTTCCGCACTGTGGAAGCCGGACAGCTGGCGGACATCGAGAGCGTCGGTGAGCAGCTGAGTTCCCACGGGAGGATTAACGTACTCGAGGGAGTACAGCAGCCACCGGTCGCCAGCCGTCGCGATCGGCTGGCCCATCACCGGAGTGTACGAGTCAACAACCGGGGCGGGATCCTTGAGTGCCCGGCTATCGAGCTGGATTCCACAGAAGCCGCTGGCCTTCGCACGCTGGGCGAGCTCGGTTGCGTCCGTGGGCAGGGCCGCCGCCCACTGGGATCCCAACTGGCTTGAGAAGGCCCCGAAGCTGAACGTCCGCTCGCCGGAGTAGAGGAACGGCAGGAACTGGTCATAGGTCGATGTCCCAGTCTCGGATTCGGCCTCCGGGAACGGAATCCATGGAACCGTGAGAATCGGGCACGTGGTGCCGAAGATGGCATCCGCTGTCGTGTCGAACTCGATGAGCGCCGCCGGGGTCTCGACATCGGCCACGATCTGACCTCGGAACGTGAAGGCGTCGAGTGCCAGGAGCACCAGGACGCCGACGGCCGTCGCGTTGATCGTCGTGCGGACACGCCCCGCCCCGACCTGGCAGATCGCGGTCAGGAGTAGTCCGAGGATTGCCAAGGACAGCATCGCGATCAGGACAGACATGCGTCCCCATGCGCGCACCTGGTCGGTTGCGAATGCGCCAACGGCGAGGCCGAATCCCGTCGTCACGAAGAGGAGTAGGGCCACGATTAGGAGGCCTGACCAGGTGGTGGCACGCGCCACGGCCGCGTAGGGATTGCCGTGGCTTCCTGCCCGCAGGAGGGAAACGACCGCGAAGGTCAGCGCCACGAGGAAGGCCACCGCTGCCATCAGGTTCAAGTGCCCGAGGCCCTCACCGAGACCGGTCGGATAGGGATTGCGAAGGGCCTCCTGAATGACGCGCGCCGGTGCGAGGTCACCGGTCCACGATCCGCGGTTCGGCGTGATCAGGGACAGCAGGTGACCGCTGTAGGCGTACTGCTGATCGACGGCACGATTGGCGACCGCCGTTATCGCAGGAACCTCACGGCTCACTCGGATGGCAAGGGACACCGTGAGAACTGTGATGGGGACGACGGCCAGGATGGCGAGTCGCGCGACGGGACTGAGCCCCCGAGTATTCGTGCGCCATCGGGCAAGAAGTCCGATGACGCCGAGACACACACCGAAGATGGCGTAGTAGGGCTCGTGGACACCGATGGCCAGTCCGCAGGCCACGCCCAGGAGTGCAATCCCGCGTGTCGAGCGCGGGACCCGGGAAGACTGGGCGTTCAGCACAATTGCCAGCCAGACGAGGATGACGGGAAGGATCCAGTAGTTGGCGAGGAACAGGTGCGTGAATCTGTAGTAGTGCCAGGGCAACAGGGCGAGTCCAACCGCGAGAAGCACGGCGAACACCCGGCGAATACCGATGTACCGGAATCCGAGGTAGGTGGCTGCCCCGACCAAGGGGAAGGAGAGTACAAACACCATGTTCGTCGCGCTGACGGCGTCCAGCCCCAGGAGGAGCAGGGCCTTGACCTCGGCCACGTTGATGATGCCGGTGTTCGGGAGGTGGGAGAAGTCCTGTACGGAGGGGAAGCCCAGATAGGGGTTGATGGTCAGTGACCCGGTCCGTGCGAGCACTTCGTCGGCTCCGTACTGCAGTGTGAGGTCGCTGTTCGACCACTCGGAACCCAGGTCCGTGGACCACAGCCCGGACAGCTGGGCAAGCGGCAACCGCAGAGTCCACCAGCCGCCGACGAACGCGAGAATCGCGCTGAGAGCCGCTAGTGCAGCCTCGCGGAGATACGACCGGCCGTCGATTCTGCTGGCCGCACTCACATCCTGTGCCACTGTTCCCGATCCCCTAGCCGACGAGTTGCTGCCACGCGATGATCAACTGGTCGACGACGTTGGCACCGACGACCTCCTTGCCCCATAGCGCGATGGGGGGCGCCAGCCACACGACGGCCTCGACCAGCCGCAGTTCCCGATCGCTGTGCTTCGGCGCATTGAGGTACGCGACGATCAGGAGAAGCATGGCGCTGCCGCAGACGATCACGAACACGCGCGGGCGGTCACCACTCAGGGCCGTTGCCGTCAGGGCCACGGCCGCCGCCGCCAGCATCAGGTAGCGCGTTCGCCGCTGCGGCGCACTGGCCCAGAAGGCGATGACCACGGCCCAAGAACCAGCGAACAGCGACCAGATCAGCATCGGGAGCACGTTTATGCCGGTGACCGTCCAGTCACGCAGGTAGGGGGCGAGCCATTCTGTCCGACCGGATGCAGTGGAGCCTGAGGCGACCAGCACCGTGAGGAGGAGCCCCTTGCCGACAAGCATGCCGACGATCAGCCACCCGGGAGTGAGCGCTGCGAGTCGATCAGGGATGCGGTCACGAGTCGCGGCCCATACGAGCACAAGAACGACTCCGCCGAGGAGGGTGTGTTCGAAGTGCTGGAATCCGAGCAGGATGCCGCCTGATACGAGCGCGAGGCGTGATCCCGTCCACCACAGGTAGAGGCAGATGAGCCAGGCCAGCATGGTGAAGGCGTCGTACGAGCCGAGCCACGCGAGCAGCACAGCGGGCAGCGGGGCCAGCAGGGCCAGGCGCGTTGCGCGGGCACGATCGCCGGTCGATGCGGCCATGGCCGCCCAGCCGGCGTAGCCGATGATCACTACTGCCGTGATGGCAGTTGCGGCGACGAGCATGCCCCCGTTGGTCTGGAGTCCAAGAGCGCGGAATAGGAGGAGCCCCAGAGGGCTGTCGGCGTAGAAACCGCGGAACTCGCCGTCGAGACGCTCGGGCCATACGGTCGCTGATGCCACGATATCGGCCAGTGAAGGGGTCACCGTGACACCCGCACGGAACACCATCCACCCGGCCGCCGCGAGGATCCCGGCACCGACGAGCCAGCCGCGGCGGGCCGCAGGCAGGCCCGACCTGTCCTGCACCACCCTGTCGTCCATGGTCTCCCGCGTCTAGGCCGCTCGAGTCGTGCGTGTCCGCACGCAAGGGCCAATCTAGTGCAGGCAACCCCTCGCTCCAGTAACTGCTAACGCGAAGTGCTTGTCTAGGATCAGGGAGCCACATCTCCGAGACGAGTAGGTTGCATGCAACAGGATGAAGGGAACTCGCCACCGTCTGGGGCCGGGCTCGCCTCACGATGGGCGGCCCCGGCTCTGGCGGCTGGAGGCGCCCTCGTGGTGATCGCTCTGGCATACGGAGTGTTCTCGGAGTGGCACATCCTTCAGGCCGACCTCTCCACGTATCTGTTGCCGGGGGTGGCGCGACAGCGGGATCAGGGGACTGTCTACGTCGACTTCTTCGACATCAAGCCGCCGTTGGCATACGCCATGTTCTTGCCCTGGCTCGCCCTCTTCGGCCACGGTCTCGCGGGGATGTGGGTGCTGTACGCCCTCCTGCTGGCCTCCATGTTCGCCGGCTTCTGGCTGGTGCTGCGACGTTTGCTCGACCCGTGGCCGGCCCTCTACGTCTTCTCCGCCTGCTGCCTCAGCGTTGTGGGTCTGAGCCTTCTCGAGGAGCTCTTCTTCGTGACCGAGACGGTTTGCCTTGTCCTCGTGCTGTGTGGTCTTGCTCTGGCGTTGCGCCTCGGTTCACGACCCGCCTGGCTCATCGCGTCGGCCGCGTTGGTCGCGTCGGCGGGTCAGGTGAAGGAGGTCTTCATCCTGGCTCCTCTAGCGCTGCTGCCTGTGGCGTCCCGCTTCCCGCGAGGATGGCTCCGTGGAGTGTTGTGCATCGCCGCCGGATCGGTTGCTGCAATCCTGGCGGTGGGCGGTGCGCTGGTGCTCTGGGGCGGTGGCGCACTGGGCGGGTACCTCGAAGTACTGGGCTTCAAGCGCGAGAAGTTCCCCGCGCCCACGCTGAGCCGCATTGCGTCGGACCTGCCGCACTACCTCGCAACCGTCCGAGACTGGTTTCCCTGGCTGGGCCTACTGGTGGTGATCGTCGTCGGCCTGCTGGTGTGGAGGCTGCTTTCGCATCGCGGCATCAATCCATTGGTCGGTGATCGACAAGTTGCGGCCGCTTCGGTGATCATTCTGTTCGCCTCGGTGGCAATCGGAATGCTGTGGCAGGGGGCTCCGCCGATTCGTCACTACGCGCTCGCGCTTGTGCTACCCGCATATCTTCTTGCTGGGGCAGCACTCGCTTGGGTTCAATCCTGTGTGACGCCGATAGCTCGTCCATGGCGCACCCTCATCGTGATTCTAACGTTCGCCACCGCTGCACCTGCGGTGTCATCTGTTGCGTGGTCGTACGGACGCGTGCGCACGTTTGATCCTCTTTCCTTCGTGGAAAGCGCCTCGAGTCTCGAATCGGAGTCAGACCTATCCGTCTTCCGCAAGATCGCCGACCTGACACCGACCGATCAGTGCATCCAGGCCGCCTACGGATGGTCTGCCACCGCCTACTACGTGTACGCGGCTCGACCGTCATGCAGCCGGTTCGTCGTCCCGCCACTCGCGCTGGATCCCGCCTACCGACAGCAGATGCAGGACGACCTGGTGCGGAATCCACCGGCGGTGCTCGTCCTCGACGAGGCCGTGCGCGGCGAGACGGCGCTGCTGCCCTCCATTGGCACGCCAGAGGAGATCATCTTCCCGTTCGAGGCCGTCACGGAGCGCTGCTACCAGCCGGTCGCATCGTTCCCTACCTTGTTCGTTCCCATCGAGCCCGACAGGACCGCAACCGGTGCCTGCATCCGCGAGCAGATCGATCGCGTGGTTCGGCCTGAACCCATCAGCGGAGCGTGAACAGCGGCCTGATCGGCTCACATTCGAGCCGCGACCGAAGGTCGCCGCTGGCAACCCCATCGGCAACCGCCGTCAGCGCGTGCGCGTACGCCGATTCGATTGCGGTGATGTCGGCATCGGTGAATGCCGTCGTGATGTCATGTGTCCCGAGGACCAGAACGCCGTGGCGAAGCATCTCCTGCAGAAACAGGGTCTTGGCCTCCGCCAATCGGTCCGGGTCGGTGAGTGTCCAGTTGAGAAGGGCCCAGGACGGATGGCCGGAGAGAGTCACCAGACTGGCACCGTAGCCGTCGATGGAGCGCTGCGCGGCGTTCATCAGTTGTGACCCGATCTTCGCGAGCCGAGCGGTGGGTTCACCCGTAGCCATTCGAGTGAGAACGGCCCGTGCGGCGGCCAGGGACAGGGTCTCCCCGCCGAAGGTGCTGGAGAGGAACACGTCTTCCATCAGCCGCATGATGTCGGCGCGTCCCACGATGGCTGACAAGGGATATCCGTTGGCAAGGGCCTTGCCGAATGCTGCGAGGTCAGGTGTCACGCCGAAGTACTCCTGGGCCCCTCCCGGTGCGAACCGGAAGCCGATGAGCATCTCGTCGAAGACTAGGACTATCCCCTGCTCCGAGGTGAGCTGTCGGACCCCCTCCAGGTAGCCGGACACGGGCCACTCGGATGTCATGGGCTCCGGGATCACTGCAGCTACTTGATCGGGAAGCCCGGCAATGACAGCCTGGAGCACGTCAAGGTCGTTGTAGGGCGCACGATGGGTGAGGGCCTTGACTGCCTCTGGGAATCCGAGATCGCGCGTTGTCAAGCCGATGTACCAGTCCTGCCAGCCGTGGTATCCGAGCGCCACGACGTGGTCACGTCCGGTGAAGGCACTGGCCAAGCGGATGGCCGCGGACGTAGCGTCCGTGTCGTTCTTGCCGAATCGGACGCTCTCGGCGCAGGGAACCAACTCCACGATACGTTCGGCAACCTCCGACTCGAGCCGCGTGGCGAGCGAGAGTGTGACTCCGTTGCGAAGCTGACGCCGGACCGCATTATCCACATCCGGGTCGGCATATCCCAGGATGACCGCTCCGAGAGCGCTCACCAGATCAACGTACTCGTTGCCGTCGACATCCCAGAGATGGGAACCGGATGCGCGTTCGGCGAACAGGGGCGCGGCTCCGACTGGGTACTGGGTCCGAGACTTGCTGAAGGTCTGTGAGCCGAGTGGAATTACGGTCTCGGCGCGAGCGAGCTGCTCGATCGACTGGGCGTACCGCTCCCGTAGGCGCTTAGTCACGTGAGCCCTGCCTCCCCCGGATGTCGTCGGCAAACTGTCCCCGAGTCGATGTAACCGGCCAGAGCGTTGGTGACACGCATGGGGGCTTGAAATGAGGTGAGACCTCCGGTGCGGTGGTGATTGCGACGTCACTCACCATCCCGGAGGTCTCGATGAGCCACGCTAATGCCCACCAGACGTTTCATGGTCGCTGCCTGCTGGTCGAGCGTGTTCGAATGCACCATCGGCCGGTCTCCCACGTGGCCAAGGAGATGGGAGTGTCCCGGCAGTGCGCCCATCGCTGGGTTGCGCGGTTCGACGCGGAGGGCTGGACGGGCCTGCACGACCGCTCCAGCCGGGCCCGGTCGTTCCCGACCCGCACGCCGGCGGTGGTCGAGGCCGCGGTGGTCGCGGCGCGACGGGACCTGCGCCTGGGCCGGGACCGGATCGCGGAGATCACCGGCGTGCCTGCGCGCACGGTCAGCAGGATCCGCGCCCGCCACGCGATGCCCGCGATCGGCGCGTTGGATCCGGTGACCGGGCTGCTGATCCGGGCGTCTACGGTGACCGGGCTGCGTTACGAGCGCGCTGCCCCTGGCGACCTGGTGCACGTGGACGTCAAGAAGCTCGGACGCATCCCCGACGGCGGCGGCTGGCGCGCGCACGGCCCCGGCATCAGCCGCGAGCACCAGCTCAAGCACCAAAGGATCGGCCTCGACTACATCCACGCCGTGGTCGACGACCACTCCCGCTTGGCCTACGCCGAGATCCACCCGGACGAGAAGGGATCGACCGCAGCCGCGGTCCTGCTGCGGGCCGCCGAGGCCTTCGCCTCCCACGGCGTCACGATCCGCGAGGTCATCAGCGACAACGCCCTCGCCGCCCTAGGGGCCCGACAGTTGTTCATCAAGCCCCACTGCCCCTGGCAGAACGGGAAAGTCGAGCGCTTCAACCGGACCCTGCAAGCCGAATGGGCCTACCGACGCCCCTACTCCACCAACGAACCGCGCAGCCAGGCCCTAGACCCCTGGCTCCACTACTACAACAATCAGCGCCACCACCACGGCATCGGAGGCAAGCTCCCCACCACCCGATTCCTGTCACCAACGCCATGACCGATTACATCTAGATGTTGCGCGCCTTGGTGCTCAGATGCGGCGGGATCCTCCCTGCGCTGATGGCGGCAATGATCTCCGCCACATCGAATGTTGGATTGCTCGGGTACAGGTGCTGGTAGACCTCGCGCACGACGTCGAGGTCCTCGGGCTCATCAACCGTCCAGCGCAGGTGGGAAAGGTCCCGCTCAGCCGCGTAGTTGCCCAGAGTGAATCTGTCGGGACGCCGGAAGGCCCAGATGGTGACATGCTCCCGTTCCTCCGCCTCGAGGGCATGGGCACCCAGCCACTGCAACGCTGCCGGGGTCAGCACTTCGACATCAAGGCCGTCGGGGTACGTGCGTTCGAGGGTGTTCGATGCGTAGTCGAAGTCGCCCGCTCGGGCGAAATCGACCACGCGCTCGATCACGTGAGGTGATGTCAATGGACAATCCGCGGTCAGGCGGACAACTCTGTTCGGGGTCATCTCATCCAGAACGGACAGGAACCGTGAGAGCACGTCATCGAGCGAGCCGCGAACGACCGGGTAGCCAAGGTCCGCGACCGCATCCGCTAGGGGATCGTCGCTCTCGTCGACTGACGTGGCGACAACGATGGCGTCCAGGGAGCGGGCCCGCGAAATTCGCTCGAGTTGGAGGTTGATCATGGGCCGACCGAGGATCGGGGCGAGCACCTTGCCGGGGAGTCGGGACGAGGACATGCGCGCTTGAATGACGGCGAGCGTGCTCAGGCCCTCTCACCTCCGCTACGTCGAGGGCCACTGCCGAGGATCTACAAGGTTCAGATCGTGAGAGGCGAGTGTGTCCCAGTCCTGCTGGCTGGCCTCGGCCTGCCAGAGCCCCCATATCTCGCCGAGTTCCGCAGCAGAGGTTACGCCAACCGCCACCTCGTCGAGGTAGGAGGCCGCCTTGACGAAGTCGAGAGCGAGCGCAAGGGGGCTGAGTCCGGCATCGCGAGCGCGCTCGTGAAGCCTCGCGACGTCGGGATGATCACTGAACGGGGACTTCGTCGCCACGGCGACGCCCTGGAGGAGAACGCTGCGCGCTTGGATCAGCGTTCCGAAGGCCCGCGCCTCGGGCAAAGCGCTCCAGTCGGCGACGCGCTGGTCAAGGACGCTGACCGGTAGCTGCACGATGTCGAGGCGTTCGAAGGCCGCGATTGCGGCCATTAGATCCGATTCCGAGTAGGCAGAGACCCCCACCAGTTCGACGCTCCCCTGACTCCGAAGACCTTCGAGAACGTCGACCGTCGATGCTCGAGCTTCGGCTGACAGACTCGGCCAATCGTGAATCAGGACTCGAGCAAGAACCGGGGATGCAGTTCGCCTGCTTCCGTCTCGTACCCGCTGCGCGACATCCTCCAGACTGGCGGATCCGGCGACTTTCGTTTGAACCACGAATCGACCAGCCAACTGCCCGATGCGGTCCTCCGCGTCGCCGTATGCGGCTGAAGTATCCAGAACGCGGATGCCGAGACTCTCTGCCCGTACAAGAAGTCGGGCGAGTTCCACATCGGATACTCGCCCGCCCTGATTGGTCACGCCGTACGAACTCCCCCATTGGGCAGTTCCCAGCACAATGGGCTGCACGCCCCGACCTAAACGCGAGATAGAGTGGGGTGTTAAGCCAGCCGACCGGAGGGGCGATCCTCGTGTCTCGACTAAGTGGTTCCTCTCTCTTCATCACGGGTGGAACCGGGTCGTTCGGGAAGGCCTTCCTCGCGGCAGTGCTCAAGGACCATGAGCCAAGCCGAGTGGTCATCTACTCACGTGACGAGCTGAAGCAGTACGAGATGAGGCTGTCGCTGGGCGATGATCCACGGGTCCGCTATTTCATCGGAGACATTCGCGACCGAGACCGATTGCGCATGGCGCTGCATGGAGTCGACTACGTGGTGCACGCTGCCGCCTTGAAGCAGGTCGACACGGCGGAGTACAACCCCATGGAGTACGTCAAGACGAACATCCTGGGTTCAGAGAACGTGATGCTCGCCTCTATCGATGCGGGTGTGAAGGCCGTCATCGCGCTGTCGACGGACAAGGCCTCCTCCCCGGTGAATCTCTACGGGGCCACGAAGCTCACGGCGGACAAACTCTTCATCTCGGGCAATCACTACTCAAGCACGTATGGCACCAAGTTCTCGGTCGTGCGCTACGGCAACGTCATGGGGAGCCGAGGGTCGGTCATCCCATTCTTCCGCGGGTTGGCAGAAAGGGGCGAACCGCTGCCTATCACCGACGAGCGGATGACGCGCTTCTGGATCACGCTGCCGCAGGCGGTCGACTTCGTCGTGCGAAGCTTCGAGTCCATGAACGGTGGGGAGCTGTACGTCCCGCGGATCCCGAGCATGCGCGTCGTCGATCTCGCCGAGGCGATCGCACCGGGTACGGACATGGTCGAGACGGGTATCCGTCCGGGCGAGAAGCTCCACGAGGAGATGATCTCGCCGGAGGACTCGCGTCGGACCTTGCTGCAGTCAGACCGGTATGTCGTGCTGCCCACCCTCGCGGAGTGGGGGTTCACGGTCCCGGATGGAGTGCCGGTTCCCGACGGCTTCTCGTACACGTCGGACTCGAACGATCTGTGGCTGTCTGTGGAGGATCTTCGGCGGATGCTGGATGAACTCGGGCTCTGAGGCTCAGGCCTGACGGCGTGTGACACGACGCCTCCATGTGTCCTTCGCCTTGCTGCGCAGTACGGCTGCCACTTCCCCGTACGAGAGGTAATGGCTCAACGTCTCCGGTTTGGTCGCGCCAGGGTCGATGATGCCCAGGTCCCGGGAGTAGTTCGAGTTCATGACGAGCAGCAGGTATCCCCGGGCGATATCCTTGGGCCGGATTCCGCGGAGCACGTACTCCAGGTGATGACCCTCATGGTGGAACACCTTCGCGTAGGGCTCGCGGCCGTGGATGTCGATGAGGTGCGTCTTCTGCAGCCACATGTTGTACCAGCTGAATTCGTACGGCGCCACGGCTAGCGCGTCGGCGTAGTCCCAGCCCCGCGGATCCAGGAAGTCAGTCTTGAGAGATCGAAGCACGGCGCTGGAGAAGACCTGGTGCCCGTGGCAGGTGCGAATGACGGGATCCTCGTAGTCGACCTCCTGTTGAATCCGACGAATCGCGGCCTCGCGAACGGTCCAGTATTCCCGGTAGTAGCGCGGTTCCACCGCCAACTCCTTGTCCTCGACCAGAACCGTGAAGGGGGTTCTGTCGTCGAACATGAAGTCGGAGGCCGTGAATTGGCGGATGAAAACAGCGTCCGAGTCCACGCAGAAGTAGTTCTCGGTCAGCTCCAGCTCCCAGAAGGCGAGCTTGACGATCTCCTGATTGATGTAGCCGGCCCGGAGCCCAGCAACGGGCTCCTGTACGAGGTGCGGCGCGAATTCGGACTCGTCGATGACGTCGACCGTTACCCCGGCGAGTGGCGCGAACAGTTCCACATCCTCGTGTGGCACCACTACATGAAGCCTCAGCCCATCGACGTTGAACTCATGAAAACTCTCTACGAGCCGAACAGCGTAGGCGTGGTCACCTCGGAAGGACTTCAGGAGCAGCGATACGGGCTCCACCTCTAGTCCCCGTGCTTCACGGCTTCGATGACTCCCGCTGAGCACAGGAACATCCCCCGCCACGACCCCTCATGCTCGAGCGCGAAGGCACCTCGCCTGAAGTTCTCGCGGCCGATCTCCGACGCGAGCATCGGGTAGGCAGGGTGGTAGTGATACCAGTGGAAACGGACCCCGGTGAAGCCCAGACCCGTGATGACATCGGAGAGCTCGAAGGGGTTGTGGAAGCGAGCGAGGATCTCGTCGTATCCCGGCGTCTCCTCAGTCCCCTTCCGGATCGGCGGTTTGTCGACAGCGAGGCGCCGATCGAGGTCGGCAGCCACAACAGCGCGAATGCCGGGCGACACGTCACGAAGGAGTTCGTCGAGGACGAACTCCTTCGTATAGCGATTGAACGTGAACAGCGAGAACAGCGAATTGCGAAACTCCATGAACAGTCGGCCACCGGGGGCCAGAAACTCCGACATCGCGGCGACAAAGGCCTGGTCGTCCGGCACATGCGGGATCACCCCCAACGCCATGACGGCATCGAACTGCCCGACCGCCTCGAGGTTAGCCCGGCGGGCATCGGCATCGAGGATGTCCGCGTGGACGATTGCGAGCGGATCGAGCCCCGCGTCCGCGAAGGTGTTCCGCGCCTGCTTGACCATGTTGGCGGAGAGGTCACAGCCTGCTACCCGAAGGCCCTGCCGAGCGAGCGTCGCGAGGGGGGTCCCGTCTCCAGCACCGATCTCGTAGACGGATAACGATCCGACCTCGCCCAGTCGGCGCTGCATCAGCTGCAGGCGGAAGTAGTTGGCCGGATAGTCGTCGAGGGACAGGAGGTTCTCCTCCTTGTACTGCTCGCCGTATTCCGCAGCGCTGCCGTCGTAATGGGAGGCAACCGACATCAGGACTCCTTTACCGTGCAATCTTGCTCCTGGAGAAGCCCATGCTCCGCCAGCTCTCTCGCCAACTCGACAACCGTCTCCAAGGGAACCTTGAGCAAGTCAGAGATATCGAGGAGTGAGTGGTCTCCGTCGCTGTAGGCCAGCACATCCGTGCGCAGTCGCACGATATCCTCGATCTCCCGCGGCAGGATCGTGTGGTAGAGGCCGCGCCTGCCGAGCTGGGGCTCACCCAGAACCGTGGTGCGAAAATGGATGTTCGACTCGACGATGCGGACGAACTCCCGAACCATGTCGTAGCCGCCCTGAAGACCCGTGGGCGTCACGAAGCTCAGGTCGTCGAGCGATGTGTGGTACTCGGGGAAGCGCGCGTACTTGGTGCGCATCAGTGAGATCATGGGGAGGTCGATCCCGGGAGCGCAATACTGGCGTTCGTCGCTGCCGCGCTCGAGGAAGGAGTACTCCACTGCGGGCGAGCGGCTCGACAGCACGTGTCGGGCGATTCGGTCCGACTCAGTGTTGCCCAGCCGAGAAGCCAGGTAGGAGTAATCGCCA
Source organism: Candidatus Nanopelagicales bacterium (assembly GCA_021741645.1). Lineage (GTDB taxonomy): Bacteria > Actinomycetota > Actinomycetes > S36-B12 > S36-B12 > UBA10649. The sequence continues at coordinate 13,446 of JAIOXK010000009.1, read as the reverse complement.
TCATCGCCGATGCAGGTGAGGTTGATGGCATGCCGGACGTTCAGCTTCAGCGTCGAGAGGTTACGCGAGGCATAGGTCAAGGCCCCGATGGTCTCTGGTGCGAAGACGAAGCGGTAGGTGTAGCGCCGATGCGGCAGGGAAGCCACCCACTGGGCAAGAGCGACCGCGACCACAGGCCCGGAAAGTTCGTTGTTGGCCATCGACGGGTGGCAGACGTATGTGGAGACGAACACTTCGTCTGTTGACTCACCAGGAATGATGAGCTCCCCGTAGGTGAGGTGCCCCGGTGCCAGCGTGCTGTCGATCACTGCGCGGTACGTGCCGGCCGGAAGGCTGTTTCGCACATTGTTGGACAAGCAGAAGCCCCAAGTGGGGTGGTAGTAGCTCGTGACGTACGGAATGGCGTCGGGGAGCTCGGGGATCGAGTGAAGGTGGCGTTGCAGCTCCTCCAGGGGGAGTTCGATGTCGATCGGCATCGAGTAGCTGACGACGTGCAGGTTGGAGTCGCTGAAGTCGATGACTCGGTCACCCGTGGGGCCTTCGACGTACGCGGCTCGGATATTCCACTCGTCCGGGACAGTCCAGTCGAACACGGCGGTACCCGAGGGAACCTCATGAAGGGACAGCGCCGGGAGGTGCTCCTGCAGGATGGCCAGCGTCTCCCGAACCCCTTCCCCCGTCAGGCTTCGGCAGATCGGGAAGAGCCTGGTTGCCAGCTCGTGCATGAAGGCGCCACGCTCTTCGCCCCCTATGGTGCTGTCGGGGGCAGGAACCATGCTCCCTACGATAGCGAATATGGCGGATGTGACTGGGGTGCAGGCGGAAGTGCTGCTCGTGGTGGCGACCCGCGGTCAGCGCCCGCAGTACCTCGAGCAGACCATGGCCTCGATCGCGAGCCAAGACGTCCCCGCTGATGTGGTCATCGTCGCCCCTGAGAACAGCGCATCCGCACGCGACACCGCGAACCGCCACGGCGCACGATTCCTTCCGGACCCCGGCAGCCTGACAGGGGCCATCAACCTCGGCATCGAGCAGAGCCCCCACCATTACCGCTATCTCAACTGGCTGAACGACGATGACCTGCTCGAGCCCGGTTCGCTTGCGGCCACAACTGCGGCCCTCGACGCGAATCCACGCGCGGTGGTCGCGTTCGGCGCATGTCGCTACATCGATGAGGCGGGAGAGGAGCTCTGGATCAGTCGCGCCGGTAGGTGGGCGCCTCGAGTGCTCTCGTGGGGTCCCGATCTGATACCGCAGCCAGGCATGCTTGTGCGTGCCGATGCCTGGCATCGTGTGGGCGGACTGGACGAGGGCTATCGCCTTGCATTCGACCTCGACCTGTTGTTGAAGCTGAAGCGCGTCGGCGATCTAGTGGATGTCGGGCAGGTCGTGTCGTCCTTCAGGTGGCATGCGTCGTCGTTGACGGTTGATGATCGCAGCACCAACATCGCCGAGTCGGAGAGAGCAAAGCGGGCCGCTCTTGGTCCTGCCGCGCGTCGTCTGGCATGGATGTGGGAGGGTCCGGTGCGCGTCGCCACGCGCCTGGCCGCGGGTGAAGTGCAGCGGCGAGCTGAGCGGCTAGCCGCACGCTGACGGGTTGATCCGGAGGATTGCCACGTCAGCGGACGTGACCATCGTCTTGGCAAATGGCTCCCACGAGCTGGTAGAGGTCCGGGCTGGATCGACCCACACCCAGCGGACACCGTCAGCGCAGAGCTCCTTTGCGACGGTCATCCGAGGGGTGTCGATGAAGGAGATCGATGCCCGCTCCCGGGCCAGAAGCTCGTCAAGCTGAGCAGGGCGTCCGTACGGGGCTTGGTATTGGATTGCAGTGGCATATGTCGGCTGACCGCTCAGGGCCGGAACCAGGGGGCTGAAGGTGATGTTTGTCGCTGTCAGTTCACCGGGCGTCGCACGATTCTTCAGCCACTGCCCTGCATCGACCTGCGAGCGGGTCCACGATGTGACGGTCGTCCTGTCCACCGCGTCAGTGAAGGGCAGAACCGGGCGGAACTCGGTGGGGCGCATACCTGCTTCAGGCTGGACGGCGAACGAGGATGCGCCGAGGCTGAGCATGCGCCCAAGGGCGGCCAACGTCAGGAGCGCGACTATAGTGAGGGCGAGCATCCGAGCAGGCAGTGATCCTCGACCGCCGGTGGGGGCGATCACGGAACTGAGGATGACGGCGCCAGCCACCCCCACGAGGGGAGCCAGCCAGCGCAGGGTCAACGTCCCTCCAGGGCCGGCAGTCCACAGGAGGGCGACGACCACGCTGAGGCAGGAGGCGGCCAGCATGACGGCAACGACCTGAACGGCAGGGCGGAACGTCCGTCCCGGGTACGTGTGACTTAGCGCTCGTGAGACTCCCACCGCCGATGCAACGCTCAGCGGTGCTGAGGCTGCCAAGGCGAACCAAGTGTCGTTGAGCCCGCCGCTGAAGAGGAGCAGCGTCGCGATCCCGGCGCCCGCCATGCCCAGGCTCAGCATGCTCATGGGGGACCAACGCGAGCGACTCGAGGCGAGCAGCCACGCCATACCGGCCCATCGTGGGATCACCGCCACCGCGAGGATCAGAGTCCCGGCAATGATCCCCCACCAGTAGTCGGTCGGGTTCAAGCCTTGAACGCTCGATGCCTTGTTGAGCAGCTGCCCGAGGCCGAGACCACCTTGCTCCGCAGATCCGGCAATGAACAGGAAGTAGAAGAACGCGGCCCCAAGCGTCATCGTGATGAACGCGACCCAGGCGCGGGTCGCGAATAACTCCCGTCGAACGGTCGCTACGACACTGGCGATCAGCCATCCGGCCACGACGATCGCGGCTGAGCTGATCTTCCCTCCGGCCGTTGCTGCACCCAGCATGGCAACGACGCCGAGGCGACCGAGAAGGGCCGCGTGCGACGTCCAACGCCGTGTGGTGCAGGACAGCAATGCAACGCACAGTCCCAGCATCCAGACCGTCGAAAGCGACTGGGACGGAGAGTCGAAGTTGAGGACGGTGCCGTACGTGGCGCCGACGTAGCCGCCGAGGACGACGAGGACCGCGGCGACGGTCGGCGCCCAGAACGCGCGGGTGGCGCGCATGGTCCACGTGATCGCCACCAGGATGGTGCCTGCCAACGAGACCAGTGGCATCACGCGTGTGAGCATCACGAAGGGCTCGGTGGCGGCACTGGCTGCCAGCTGTCCACTCCATGCGTAGGTGAGCCAGTGGTAGCGGACTTCGCCACCCGACAAGAAGATGCTGTCTGAGGGACCGAGCACGGCCAGGGACCGAGACAGGGCCTCGAAGAACAGCATGTCTGGGTGATAGGTCCCGATGGAGTCAGCCCTGTCCAGGGGGTAGTTGCGCAGGTTGACAGCAATCGTGATCAGCCCTCCGAGACCGCCCACGCCGATCGCCCACAGAGATGGTCCCCATTGGGTCGCGCGAAGGCCTCGCGTGCGACGCAGACGCGGCACAGCGGCCCACAGAACCACCGTGAGGATCGCGGGTGCAGCCCACGCGAGCGTGGACGGAAGAATCGGGAACAGGAGGGTTCCACCGAGACTCGCCGCGGCGGTGCCGAGGGCCAGGCCCATGCCGAGGGCCTCGAGTAGCGTGGTCGAGGTGCCCCTTGCCCAGCGCCACCACAGGGCACCGGCGGCGGTCTGGATGGCGATGAAGAGGATGACGAGCAGCATGGCTGTCACGGCCGATCACCACGTGATCGCAGGCCGCGGTGTACAGACATGACCGCGGCCTGGCGCGCCGTTGCGACCAGCTCCCGGACCGCGTCGAACCCCTTGGGAGCCAGGACTTCCCTACGCGCGCGGTGAAACTCTCGCAGGGATTCGCGCCAGCGATCCGTCGAGACGCCGCCTTCGAAGAAGGTCGCCACCACCATGTCGAGGTGCAGGGGGTCCGCAACTGCTGCGAGCCGAAGGAAGGCGTGGTAGTCCGCGACGATCAGGTAGGAGGTGTCGAAGCCACCCAGCCGCTGAAGAACGTCCCGGCGGACGAACGTCCCCTGGTGTGGCGGGAAATGGCCTCGGCTAAAGAGAGCAGACTTCTCCTTCCTGTATTCCCACCTCGGCGTCACGACCCGCATACCGTCCGCCTGAACGATCTCGATCCCTCCGAATGCCCAGATGGGCTCATCGGCGAGCGCCCGTCGGACGTCGCGCAGCACGGAGGGTCCGTGCAGGTGGTCTCCTGCGTTTGCGAAGTAAGCATACGTCCCGAGGGAAGTGTCGAGTGCCAGGTTCATCGCGGCGTAGATGCCGCGCGGTTCCATCCATTTGTACCGGATCGTCAGGTCAGGCTGCTTCGCGTGGAGGGCTGCGAGTGCTCCCTCGATGGCGTTTCGGTCCAGCGAACTGTCGATGACGACGTACTCCACACCAAGGAGGTCCTGGGAGGCGACCGACTCAAGCGTGCGGGCAAAACCGTCGGGATCGTCCTTCAGGACAGTGATGACGCTGAGCCAGGTGTGATGGTTCGTCGTCGCGTCCACTGCGCCTACCTGGTCTTGATGAAGACGCGGCCGGAGTAGTCGATCGGGTGCATGTACGGGCGAGTTCCTCGCGCGGCGAAGTACTCGTCAACGGCGCGACGCGCGCCTTGCCAGTGTCCGTAGTCGTCGAGTATGCACACCCCACCGGGCACAAGGCGCGGGTAGAGAATCTCCAGACCGAGCCGAGTCGATTCGTACCAGTCAGTATCGAGCCTGAGCAGGGTTATCTGATCGGGAGCCTGCTGCGGAAGTGTCACGGCAACGTCGCCCTCGACAAAGGTGAACTGATCGAACGGGTAACCCGTCGAGCGGACGTTGGCCTCCACATCGGGTCGACCGGCGACGCACCACACGTTGTTCCCGTCGCCCACGGACGTCGTGGCCAGCATGTCCTCGGCGGTGATACCTGAGCCGGCTTCGACATCGGCGCTCGTGGGCGGGGTCATCCCGGCAAAGGTGTCGTACAGCCAGATCCGTCGGTCCGCCACTCCCAGCCGCTTGAGTTCGAGGGCCATAGCCATGACGCTTCCCCCACGCCAGACGCCGCACTCGGCGAAGTCACCCGGAAGGCCCTCCTCTGTCACGTAGCGGACGGCGTTCAGAAGAGACCATAGGCGCTCGGCACTCGTCATCGTGAACGGGCGCAGGGAGGCGATCAGATCGGCATCGGAGGGTGTGGCCTCCGAGGGGAGTCGGGTTCCGGCGCTGCTCACACGCGAGATCTGAAGACCCATGCGTCGAGCGACGGAGTCGATAACCTTTTCGTAGGACTTCACATCCGCATTATCGCAGCGTCCGCATGGAGAGCTGGTCGATTGGGGCAGGATCGACGAGCCAGCAGTCACCCGCGCGGATGGCGCCCTCGTCGAACATGCGCATGAGGGCCAGGTTCAGCTTCCAGTCGATGGGCACCACTGGCTGCATCGGGAGGGCGTCCATGGCCGACACCAAGGAGGATAGGAAGGAGCCGCGATAGAGGATCGCGCACACAGTGTTGGTGACGGGACGCTCTGCACGCAGCACGGCACGCGTCAGGGTGCCCGCCCATGCGCCCCCACCCACGGGCGTGAGGAGATGTCCGATGCCCAGTTCGTCGTTGGCGAAAGAGGCCGAGACATTGACGTACGCCGGTTGGTCTCCTTCGAGCGCCAGGAGTCCCCGGAGGCCTTGGCTGCAGTCGGTGACATTGATCGCTGCCGCATCGTCCTCGAGGATGAGCACCCACTCGGATTTCGATCGGATGCCCTCCCGCATCAGATCTAGGTGCGAGAGCTCGATGTTGAGGAGGCGCTCCACGACTTGTGGCCGCGGCCTCCGAACGGTCTGTTCGACCCGCCGCATCCAGCGAAGTACCTGTCCGCCCCACCAGCGAAGGTCTCGGCGCCGCCCCAGAAAGACGGCCCACTCGCGATCGAGGTGCAGTTGCGCGGTCAGGCATGCCTGGACCATGGAGCTGTTCACGGGTTCCATGCCAGTGTCGTGGAGATCGGCGGTGTTGACCTTCACGGTGACGCCTACGCCCTCGTCGCCAAGTCGGGATTCCAGCTGCCGAGCCAGTCCTTCTGGACCCTGGCTGACGGCGAATCGTGAGCCTTCGTGGCTCACGACACCGATGAACAGGGTTGTCACGGATCACTCCTGAGGGATGCGCGGGCGTTCAACGGGTAGGTTATCGGCCGTGGCGGGAGTCGAGGACGAGATGACACCCGAACCTGGTGTTCCCCACCGGGGGTTGAACGTCGTCGACTTCCCGGATCCGGGAGTCCTTACGTCGATCCGCAAGGCGGTGCGCCTGCTGCCGGAGAGCAAGCGACGACTGCTGTTCCTGGCGTCCGCCGTCCAGATCTCCCTCGGTATCCTGGACCTGATCGGCATCGCACTCATTGGTCTTGTGGCCGCCGTCGCGGTATCCGGTATCAACTCGGCAAGCGTGCCCGAATGGGCACAGAGCATCCTGGACCGACTGGGACTCGGGGACGCAACCATCTCCCAATTGTCTGTGTACATCGCTCTGGCGGCGGTCACCATCCTGGTGATGAAGACCATCCTTTCCGCCTTCATGTCACGCCGGATCATTCGCTTTCTTGCCAACAGGCAGGCCGATGTCTCCGTAAGGCTCGCGCGGGAGTTCCTGAGCAGGCCGTTGGCGGATGTGCAGCGGTGGACTACTCCGGAAGCCATGTATGCCCTCGGCAACGGTGTCGGCGCCGCGACGGTGTCGCTGCTGGGCTCGGCCATAACAATCGGGTCTGAGGTATTCCTGTTCACCATCGTGGGCGTGACCCTGCTGCTCTACGATCCTGTCCTGACCATGGTGTGCGTATTGCTCTTCGGCACGATCGTGGTGTTCCTGCACAACGTCCTGGGGCGGTGGACCGCCAAGAACGCCCAGATCATGACCGATTCGTCAATCGACACACTCACAGCCGTGTCCGAGGCGTTGGCGACGTATCGGGAGTCCACAGTCCTCAACCGCCGTGACTTGTACGTGACCCGCTACGAGGGTCTGGTGGGCCGCTACGCCCGCGCTAGCTCGACCGCCACCTTCATCCTCGAGATTCCAAAGTACGTGCTCGAGGCCGCCCTGTATCTCGGCATCCTGGTTCTCGCGGTGGTGCAGTTCCTGACGAAGGACTGGACGGCGGCAGCATCAACGGTGGCGCTGTTCCTCGCGGCTGGGTCTCGCATCATCCCCGCCCTCCTGCGATTGCAGGGTGCGGGCATCACCATCCGGAACGCCTCCATTCAGGCGCAGCCGACCTTCTTCATGGCCGACTACCTCGAGAGAACCATCAGCGAGAAGGAGCGCGCTCAGGACCCCACGTCGCGGATGACCGCGGCGCGGATACACGAGCACATTGTGCGCGGCTATGACGACTTCGAGGCAACAGTCGTCGTGGACGGAGTCAGCCTGACCTACTCGGACGCATTGGAGCCTGCCCTGCTCAACGCGTCCTTCATGGCACCGCCGGGAACATCTGTGGCCTTGGTGGGCTCCACCGGCGCGGGCAAGTCGACCTTGGCCGATGTCATTCTCGGAGTCATGCGGCCGCAAGCCGGCGAGGTTCGGATCAGCGGAGTGCCACCTCGTGAGGCGATCGATCGCTGGCCTGGTGCAATCGCGTATGTGCCGCAAGCGGTAGCCCTGGTGGCTGGCACCGTCCGCGAGAACATCGCGTTGGGAATGCCGGCGGAAGCGATTGATGACCAGCTCGTGTGGGAGTCGCTTCAGCGCGCCCACCTCGACGAGTTTCTCGTGGAGAACCGCGAAGGGCTGGACACGAAGATCGGCGAGCGCGGCTTCCGGCTCAGCGGTGGGCAGAGGCAGCGCCTCGGCATCGCGCGCGCTCTCTACACTCGCCCCAAGCTTCTGGTCCTGGACGAGGCGACCAGCGCCTTGGATGCAGAGACCGAGCAGTCGATCATCACGACGCTGCAGGAGCTGGAGGGCGAGGTGACCACGATCACCGTGGCTCACCGCCTCGCGACGGTGCGACACGTGGATCAGCTGCTCTACCTCGAGGGTGGTCGGGTAGTAGCCCATGGCTCGTTCGACCAGGTGCGACGTGCGGTGCCCGAGTTCGACCGGCAGGCCTCACTGCTCGGCCTGTGACTGCGTGAACCGTTTCGACAGCGTCACGAGGTCGGCTGTCTGGCTGTCGAGCGAGTAGCCGGCCGAGATGAACAGGTGGAGCGAGGCTGCATTGGACGCCCGTACGGCGGCCACGATCGTCGCCACGGGCTCGTGCGCGCGGAGCCAGTCCTCGCCGGAGGCGAGGACTATAGGCGACCATCCTTCTCCCCGTACCGAAGGAGCGAGCGTGATGGAGACCTCGAAGCTGTCGGGCAGGTCATCGAGGCGATCGAAGCGAAGCGTCGCGATCGGCGTCTGGACCGCGTCTTCGGCGACGAGCAACCATGACGTGTCATCAGTGAGCATGAATTCGAGCCACCGATGGTGATCTGTCGGATCCACGAGTGATTGGTCGCGTGAGGCGCTGCGCGTCGCGGCATCGTTGCGCCATGCGAGCAGGGAGGAACTGTCCCCCCATACCGCCTGGCGGATGAAGCACGGCCCGGGTGAACCCATAGAGGTAGGTTATGCGGACAGGTGACGGATAGGAGTCTCAGCCATGCCGCAGGGCTTCAGCATCGCTGGCCGACCCATCGGGTTCGGGCACCCGCCCTACGTGATTGCCGAGATCTCAGCGAATCACGCCCAGGACCTCGCTGTGGCGCTCCGCATCGTGCGCGAGTGCGCCGACGCGGGTGTTGACGCCATCAAGATCCAGACCTATCGGGCCGAGACGATGACGATCGACACGGATCTGCCCGCCTTCCAGATCAACGACGGGCCCTGGGCCGGCGAGCGGCTGTTTGAGCTCTACCGTCGAGCGGAAATGCCGTGGGAGTGGACCCTGCCTCTGAAGGACCTGGCCGAGCAGTTGGGCATGGTGCTCTTCTCCTCACCGTTCGATGAGACGGCCGTGGACTTCCTCGAGTCGTGTGATGTGCCGGCCTACAAGGTCGCATCGTTTGAGATCACGGACCTCCCACTCCTACGCCGCGTTGCGCGCACACGCAAGCCGGTCATCGTCAGCACGGGCCTGGCCTCCAAGGTGGAGGTTTCAGAAGCGCTGGCGACGCTCGCCGAGTTCGGTGCGTCGCAGGTCGCCGTGTTGAAGTGCACCAGTTCGTATCCCGCAGACATGTCGGATCTCAACCTCGCTCTGATCCCTCAGATGAAGCTCGACTTCGGTGTTCCGGTGGGCTACTCGGACCACACGATCGGAACAGTCGCCGCCGTGGCGGCGGTAGCGATGGGCGCCTGCATCCTTGAGAAGCACGTCCAGACCGACGGCAGCGAGTCGAGCCCCGATGCGGCCTTCTCAATGACTGCCTCGGACATGGGCGCCTATGTCAGGGCGGCGCGGGTGGCCGCGCTAGCCGTCGGTGAGGCGGCCTATGGACCGACGCCGAGTGAAGTGCCCTCACTGGCCTTCCGCCGCTCCCTCATGGCGGCCACCGACATGCAGGTAGGGCACATCGTCGGCCCGGATGACGTGGTTGTCCGCAGGCCGGCTGGAGGCCTGCCGCCGGCCGCTCTCGAACGTGTCATTGGGTCAGTCACTACCCGTGATCTGCGACGAGGTGACTTCGTGACCGCTGCCGATGTCGACGCCCAGCTTCAGTTCTGAAGGGCGGCAAGCAGTGCCTCGATCACCTGATCCTGTTCGCTCAGCGTGAGTCGCGTATGCATCGGCAGGGAGATCTCCCGCCGGTAGAACGCCTCGGCGGCGGGGCAAAGTCCCCGAGGGTACTCCCGGCTGTCGAAGGCCGGGTGCCAATACGCCGGGATGTAGTTGACCTGCGCCAGCACGCCTTCGGCGCGGAGGTGTTCGAAGATCCGGCGACGCTGATCGGCAGGCACCTGCAGTGGATACAGATGCCACATCGGGTCGACACCCGGGTCGCAGTGCGGTGTCTGCAGTTCGGGAACGGCCTCGAAGGCTGCGTCATAGCGCGCCTTGATCTCACGTCGGCGTGCCTTGAAGTGGGATAGCCGGCTCAATTGGGCTGAGCCGAGCGCGGCGAGTATGTCCGGCAGGCGGTAGTTGAGGCCGAAGGCGTGCACCTCTTGATGCCAGGGGCCCTCGTCGGCGAGCACCATACGAGCCGGATCCCGAACCAGGCCTTGTCGAGAGAACAGTCGGGCCCGCTCTAGCATTTCCGGGTCTGGAGCCACGACGGCCCCGCCCTCGCCCGTGGTGATGTTCTTCGTCGGGAAGAAGGACAGCGTGGTCAGATCGGCCAAGGCCCCGACGGGTCGGTCGCGATACGTCGAGCCGATACTGTGCGCGGCGTCCTCGATCAGCACCGAACCGTGACGACGGGCGAGATCGCTGAGAGCGTCCATGTCGGCCGGATGGCCGGCGTAGTCGACAGCGACGATAGCCCGCGTGCGAGGTGAGATCGCGGCTTCGACGGCTTGGGAGTCGATGGTAGCCGTGTCGGGCCGTACGTCGGCGAACACAATGCGCGCGCCGAGGAGCGCTGCCGTCGCCTGGGTGGCGACGAACGTCATCGGAGGGGTGATCACCTCATCTCCCGGTCCGACACCGGCAGCGGCGTATGCGGCATGCAGCGCTGCGGTGCCCGACGAGACCGCGATCGCGGGAACTCCGCCGGTGTGTTCCGAGAGGTCGGCCTCGAACTGGGCCACGGCGGGTCCGGTCGTGAGCCAGTCACCGTGCAGAACCCGGGCAACGGCGTCGAGGTCGTCGTCGTTGAGGTCCTGTCGGCCGTACGGGATCACATCAACCCAATCGTTCGCGGTCCGAGCCTAGTGCAGCAGAGCCACGATCATATCCGCGGCACGCATGGCGCCTAGGCCGTCCACGGCATCCCAGGCGTTGGAGGATAGCTGGGCTCTCAGCGCAGCGTCGCTCAGAAGTGTCCCGATGGCTTCGGCCTCGACTGCCTCGCCCCGTGAGGGCATACCGGCCCCGAGCGCGAGGAGGCCGCTTGTCATGAACTCGTAGTTCGGCTGTTGGTTCTGGACGGCAGAGATGATGACCGCGGGGATTCCGTGGTGGAGGACCTCCCACGCAGTGACGCCGGCCGAGCAGATGACCGCGTCCGCGGAGCGGTACTCGTTGCCAATGTCGATGCCGGGCCTGATGTACTCGATGACCTGGCCGGGGCTTGACGACCGCGACGCATCGCCGCTGCCGATCACGCGCACTCGGCAGGGGACACCGATCGAGGCGACCACCGCGAGCACGGAAGCCGTGAGTCCGTAGCCGCCGCCGCCTCCGAGGGCGACGAGCACCGTTGGGTCACTCGAGGCGGGAGACGGCCTGGGGCCGGTGCGCCGGATCTCGTCGCGGATCAGCACGGCACCGGGGCCAGCGATCCTTGGCACGTTGGCGGCTTCGACGGCGGGCCTCCAACCGGCGTTGACCCCCGGCACGATGTAGGCGTCAGCGGGTGCCCGGGGGGTGGCGTCATCTGCCACGAGGACGAGGGGTCGCGACCCCTTGGCGGCCAGCACCTCCTCGATGACCGAGGCCAGGTAGGAGTCAACTACGACTGCGTCGGCGTCTGACACGCCGCGAGTCGCGGACGCAGAGGGGTAGGCCGCCGTGAGGACGTGGAGCCACTCGGGTCCCTCGACGGAACCGGTGAAGACGGGGGTCAGCCCGCGCGCCTGGAGCTGCTGGGCCAGCGCGTACATACGGGTGACGTGACCCGTGCCCATGGATTCACTGGCATCGCAGCGAAGGGCCACCCTCACGTCGGTTCGCCGAGGTCTCTCACTCGCTGGTCGAAGGCGTTGATCTGCCCGCGCGTGGTCTCCTCGGGGTCAGCGCCCTGGAGGACCGCGGCGTACCAGTCGACGCTCCACTCAACCGCATCGCGGAAGGGGAGCACATTCCGCCAGTTCAGCTCGCGGGTCGACTTCCTCGCGTCGAGGGCCAGGAGGGTTGCCTCCTCGAAGGTCGGGGTCGTGTCAGGCTCCCAGCGGACGTCTGCGCGGAAGAACTCGATCGCCAGGTCGGTGACCGCGGAGACCGTGACGAAGCTCTCTGGGCCGGGCCCGAAATTCCATGCACCCTGGTGACTGGTCGCATCCGGGTCGTCGACCATGGCGTCCACGAGGGCCAGGTATCCCTGCAGGCAGTCGAGAACGTGCTGCCACGGGCGGACCGACTCGGGGTATCGCAGTACGGGTGCCTGTCCGGCGGCGATCGCCGTGACGATGTCCGGAAGGAGGCGGTCCTTGCCGAAGTCGCCACCCCCGATGACATTCCCGGCGCGGGCGATCGCCGTGGGGGGACCTCTGAAGCTGGTGATCCACGAGTGGGTGAGGATGTCCGCCATGGCTTTGGAGGCGCTGTAGGGGTCATCTCCTCCCAGCGGCTCGTCCTCTGCGTAGCCGGCGACGCGCCCGACGTTCCGGTACACCTTGTCGGTCGTGACGACGAGGTGCGCGCGGACACTCTCGGTGGCCTCGACCGCTTCGAGCATGTTGAGAGTTCCGACCACGTTGGTCTCGATGGTGCCGCGAGGGTTGCGGTAGGACTCGCGCACGAGAGGCTGTGCGGCGAGGTGCATCACGACGTCGGGTCGAACAGTCGAGAGGGCGGCCTGCGTTACCTCGGGGTCGCGGATGTCCCCACGGATGTCGTGCTCGAAGTGGTCCGACAGGGCGATCCGATCGAACAGGCTGCCAGGCTCCGGATCGAGGGCGAGCCCCGACACGCTGTGGCCCCGCTGCTGGAGCATGAGCGACAGCCAGGTGCCCTTGAAGCCCGTGTGGCCGGTGATCAGGAACCGCATGGGATCAGACCTTAAGCCAGCGGGGTGAGGGTCGTGGCCGTCACGCCAGCACCTAGACGTTGATCGCCTGCTTGCGCCCTGTGAGCATCTCGATGCGCTTGGCATCCTCGCGGGCGACGCGGGCGTAGTGATCCTGCTTGTTTTGGAGCCAGAGAAGTTCGAACTTGACCATCTCCCGAAGGCCTTCAGCGATCCGGTCGGCGGCGAGGGCGTCGCCGGCAGAGAAGATCACCTTGCGGGTCTCGAAGCGGCTCAGCTTGATCGCGGCGATCTGCGCCAAGGCGTCGAGAGAGTCAGGGGAGACCCCGCCACCGACCACAAGATCCTTGTCCAGTTCGCGGCACATCGCAGCGACCTTGAGGACGTAGTCCGTGACGTCCTGGGTGTTGATCTTCTCGCGGGACCAGCCCATGGAGCCGACAAAGTCGACGCGACCGAAGACCACACCGTCGGTGCCCTCGGGGTCAGCGAGCGTCTCACGCATGGTGTCGAGGTTGTTCAGGCCGGTGATCGTCTCGATGTTGAACAGGAACTTCATGCCCTCCTGCTCGTCCTGTTCAAACACGAGGTTCTTGGCCGCAACGTACTTGCTGGCCGCGTAGGCCGTCTC
>JAIOXK010000110.1 GCA_021741645.1 Candidatus Nanopelagicales bacterium | reverse complement strand
GGCCGAGGAACAGCACAGACCTCGAGTCCGCCAGCTCGCGTGCCAGTTCCCGGACATGCTCGGTGGTGTCCAGCACCAGGTCGACCTTGCTGGGCATGTCGTCCAGATCCGTCAGCACCGCACGGATCTCGTCCTCGAAAATCGTTCCGCGGACCTGCGCCAGATACAGCCCGACCAGGTACGCCGCGATGATCTGAGTCAGGAAGGCCTTCGTCGACGCGACCGCGATCTCCGGACCCGCATACGTGTAGAGCACCGCGTCCGACTCCCGCGGGATTGTCGACCCGACGGTGTTGCAGATCGCCAGCGTGCGCGCACCCTGTGCCTTGGCATGACGCAAGGCCATCAACGTGTCCATGGTCTCGCCCGACTGCGAGATCGCGATCACCAACGAATCCGGACCTACGATCGGGTCGCGGTACCGGAACTCACTGGCCAGCTCCACCTCCACCGGCAGTCGAGTCCAGTGCTCGATCGCATACTTCGCGACCATTCCCGCGTGCGCGGCCGTCCCACATGCGATGACGACGACCTTGGAGATGTCCCGCAGGACGGCATCATTCAGGTCGGTCTCATCCAGTTGAATCCGATGGTCCCTGCTGATCCGACCGCGCAACGCATCCGCCACAGCCTTCGGCTGCTCGGCGATCTCCTTCAGCATGAACAGATCGAAACCACCCTTCTCCGCCGCCGATGCATCCCAGTCGACGGTGAAGGGAGTTGCCTCGACCGGCTCACCTGCGAAGTCGGTGATCTGCACGCCCTCCGGAGTGAGCACGACGACCTGATCCTGTCCCAGCTCAAGTGCGTTTCGGGTGTGGTCGACGAAGGCTGCGACGTCGGACGCCAGGAAGTTCTCCCCCTCGCCCACACCGACCACCAGCGGCGAGTTGCGCCGGGCGCCCACCACCAGATCGGGCTGCGCACGATCGAGGGCAACAAGGGTGAACGCGCCCTCCAGCCGGCGACAGACGCGCCGCATGGCTTCGGGCAGGTCGCCGTCAGCCAGGGGCACCTCGCGCGCCAGCATGTGTGCTGCGACCTCGGTGTCGGTCTCGGAGGCCAGATGAACGCCGGCGAGCGTCAGTTCCTCGCGCAGTTCCGCGAAGTTCTCGATGATTCCGTTGTGGATGACGGCGATCTGGGCATCCTCGCTCACATGTGGATGCGCATTGCTGTCCGTGGGCCCGCCATGCGTCGCCCACCGGGTATGGCCGATGCCCGTCGTCGACTCCGGAAGGGGGTCTGTGCCCAGGAGGCCCTCCAGATTGGCGAGCTTGCCGGCCTTCTTGCGGACCTCCAGGTGATCACCGCTGATAACGGCGACCCCCGCGGAGTCGTACCCGCGGTACTCGAGCCGACGCAGGCCCGCAACCACGATCTCCAGGGCCTGCTTCTGCCCCACATAACCCACGATCCCGCACATAAGGGCGAGCCTATCGGCGCACTGCCGCTGCCGACCGAAGGGCGACCGAGGAGTCCCGTGGCCGGATAGCCTCGGGTCATGCTCCAAGTCCGCGTGTCCGCACCCTCGGCGCTGGCCGATGGAGCCGAGGAGATCCTGCGTGACGGCACCAGCCTGGTGAGCCTCTCCCGCGACCGGGACGCGAGTCTGGATCCGGCGGGGGACGTGCTGGTCGCGGTGCTCGAACGGGATTCCGTCAATGACGTCGTGCAACGCCTCATCGAGCTGGGCATCTCCCAGGAGGGCTGCATCCTGATCCAGGACCCGGGCACGTGGGTCTCCCGGCGCGCGCTGAAGATAGAGCAGCGCTCCCCCGACGCGGACAACGTCGTGTGGCCTGAGGTCGTCGAGCAGGCCTACGAGCAGTTGAGGATCTCGCCCATGTTCCTGGCGTTCATGGTCATGGCAACGATGCTCGCGGCGATCGCTGTCATCACGAACTCGCCCATCCTCGTGGTCGGTGCCATGGTGCTGGGCCCGGAGTTCATGGCCGTGATCGCCCTCGGCCTGGCGCTCGTGCGCCGGCACCCGTCCTTGCTCCGTCAGGCATCCAAAACCCTCATCGTCGGCTTCGCCGTGTCCATCCTCGCCACCATGGTCTTCGTCGAGATCGCCCGATGGACCGGCCTGGTGAGCCTCGACGATCTCAAAGCACCTCGCCCCGACGTGGCCTTCATCTACTCGCCCAACTGGTGGTCGCTCATCGTCGCCGTCATTGCCGCCACCGCCGGCGTCCTTGCGATCACCAGCTCGCGATCCACGGGAATCATCGGCGTCTTCATCTCCGTGACCACGATTCCCGCATCGGGGAACTTCGCCGTCGCCGCCGTCTTCGGCCTCTGGCACGAGGCTCTCGGGAGTGCAGCGCAGTTGGGCATCAACATCGCCGGCATGGCCCTCGCCGGATGGGCTGCCCTGGAACTCCGGGAAGTGATGTCGCGGCGGGTCAGTCGAGCGCTAGCTCAGCGCGCACAACGGCGGCGATCTCGTCGGCGATAGCGGCCGCCTGCTCCTCGCTGGGAGCCTCCACCATGACGCGCACCACCGGCTCCGTACCGGACGGACGCAGCAGAACTCGACCCTGACCAGCCAACGCGACCTCCGCTGCACTCACCGACGCAGCGAGCGCGGACGAGTCGAAAGTGCGTGCCTTGTCGACCCCTCTGACGTTGATCAGGACCTGCGGGAGCTTGGTCACCGATGATGCGAGCTCCTGCATGGACCTGCCGGTCTCCGAGAGCCGTGCGAGGAGATGCAGTGCAGTGAGAGTGCCATCCCCGGTCGTCGCATGATCGAGAAGGACCACGTGACCACTCTGCTCGCCGCCGATGGTGAATCCGCCGGCGCGCATCGCCTCGAGGACGTAGCGGTCTCCCACACCCGTCTCCACCAGCGAGATTCCCTCGCGCTCCATCGCAAGCTTGAAGCCGAGATTCGCCATCACCGTGGCCACCACGGTGTTGCCCGCCAGTCGGCTGTTGTCGCGCATGCCCATCGCCAGAATGGCCAGGATGTGGTCGCCGTCGATCACCGCGCCCGTGGCGTCGACAGCAAGGCACCTGTCCGCGTCGCCGTCATGCGCGATTCCCGCGTCCGCTCCATGCTCGACCACTGCGGCGATGAGGTCACCCATGTGCGTGGAGCCGCATCCGTCATTGATATTGAGGCCATCAGGCGAAGCATGAATGGCGATGACGTCAGCACCAAGTCGCCGCATGGCCTCCGGAGAGACGACTGAGGCGGCGCCGTTGGCGCAGTCCACGACGACCTTGAGGCCGTCGAGACGACAGGAGACGGTGGAGAGCAGGTATTCGACGTAACGGGTTGCCGCCGAGTCGTCGGATCGCACACGTCCGACGGCAGCCCCCGTGGGCCGGTCCCAGGGCTCGCGGAGCCGCTGTTCGATTGCGTCCTCGATGGCGTCGTCCAGCTTGTGCCCACCGCGGGAGAAGAACTTGATCCCGTTGTCAGGCATCGGATTGTGCGAGGCAGAGAGCATGACGCCTAGGTCGGCACCCGTCTCGGCCACGAACCAGGCAACGGCAGGCGTGGGCAGCGACCCCACCGTGACAACGTCGACTCCAGCACTCGCGAGTCCGGCCACCACGGCAGCCTCAAGGAACTCGCCGCTGGCTCGAGAGTCGCGCCCGACGATGGCGACCGGCCGATGCCCCGCGAACGCACCCGCATCAGCGAGTACGTGCGCGGCGGCAACGGACAAGTCGAGAGCAAGCTCGGCCGTGACCTCGCGATTGGCGAGGCCACGAACGCCATCGGTGCCGAAGAGGCGACCCACGGTCGACTAGCGCTTGCTGTACTGCGGAGCCTTGCGGGCCTTCTTCAGGCCGTACTTCTTGCGCTCCTTGGCCCGCGGGTCGCGAGTGAGGAAGCCGGCCTTCTTGAGGATGGGGCGGTTGCCCTCCTCGTCGATGCCGTTCAGCGCGCGGGAGATACCCAGACGCAGAGCACCCGCCTGGCCGGAGATGCCGCCGCCGTCAATACGGGCAAAGACGTCGAACTTGCCCTCGGCACCGGTGACGGTGAAGGGGTCGTTCACCTCCTGCTGGTGCACCTTGTTGGGGAAGTAGTCCTCAAGCGTGCGACCGTTGATCTTCCACTGCCCGGTGCCAGGCACCAGGCGAACGCGGGCAACGGCCTGCTTGCGGCGACCCGTCGCGGCACCAGGTGCCGTGACGACCTCGCGGTCGATGGTGGGGCGAGATGGGGTCTCGGAGGTGTACTCCGAGGGGGCCTCGGTCTCTTCCTCGATGGTCTCGTCGATGGTGGCCTCGGACACTGCCACTATTCCTCTCGTTGAATCCGCGCTGCTACTGCGCGACCTGGGTGATCTGGAACGCCTGCGGCTGTTGCGCGGCGTGGGGGTGCTCCGAGCCTTGGTAGACCTTGAGCTTCTTCAACTGCTGACGGCCGAGCTTGTTGTGCGGGAGCATGCCCTTGACGGCCTTCTCCACGGCCTTGCGCGAATCCTTCTCGAGCAGCTCGGCATACGAGGTGGCCGTGAGGCCGCCCGGCTGACCCGAGTGGCGGTAGGCCATCTTCTGCTCGCGCTTGGTGCCGGTGAGGGCCACCTTGTCAGCGTTGATGATGATCACGAAGTCGCCCATGTCCATATGAGGAGCGAAGGTCGGCTTGTGCTTGCCGCGCAGAAGTTGCGCAGCCTGGGTGGCCAATCGGCCAAGAACGACGTCAGTGGCGTCGATGACGTGCCAGACGGGGGTGTTGTCTCCCGCCTTGGGGCTGTACGTGCGCATAGTGCCGCACCTGTCTCTCACTCGTAGGGACGTGGATTCTGCTCACTCACCGGACGGACCTGGGCCCGTGCGGGAGAGTGCCGTACTGGGAGCCATCCCTGGCCCCAGGCTGCCGTGCAGACAGCAGCGCCCAAGGCTACTGGTAGGCGATCCCCACCTCCAAATCCGGGTCCCCAACCCCGGGGCACGCACGACAGGAATCCATTCCTGGGGTGGATACACCAATCAGGTGTAACGCCATCCACGTGTCTCGGACGAATATCGACATCAATGACGACCTCGTGGAGATTGTCATAATGCGCTACCACCTGAAGACTCAGCGAGAGGCAGTCGACTATGCGCTGCGTCACCTCGTGGGCCAGCCCATGACGAAAGAGGAGATGCTCGACATATGCGGCTCGATTCCCGACTTCGACGTGCCCGCTGACCCGACCGACTTCCAGCACGACTGGCATGACGACCCTCGCTGACACGTCGGTCTGGATCGACGGCGTACGGTCTAAGGATTCGTGGCTGGTCTCGACCCTGAGAACTGCACAGACCGTCGCCTATACCGAGCCCATCCTCATGGAGTTCCTGATGGGAGCTCGGAGCGACTCCGAGTGGACGAGCCTGCGGCGATTCATCACCGGCGGCGAGCTCATCCCATTCGACTCGGCATGCGATTTCGAGGCTGCAGCCGCCATAAGTGGGTACGGACGCCACCGGGGACTCACCGTGACCTAAGTCGACTGCCTGATCCTCGCTCTGGCACAGCACACGGATGCAGCCTTCGCCACGCGGGATCGACGTCAGGCGGAACTCGGACACCTGGTGCGCGTCGAACTCGTCTCCTAGTCCAGCGTGCGCAGGCTGCGCGTCTCTTGCTGCCGGGCCGCCCACTGCTCCTCAGGCGGGTACCCGACCTCCTCCAGCACAAGCGGGAAGGCGGGCATCACCGTCACCCCGGAATCCTTGCCCCCCTGGGCCAGCACCTCACCGGGCCAGCCGACGGGGCGGCGTCCCTCCCCCACCGGAAGCATGGCGCCAACGAGAGAACGGACCATGGAGTGGCAGAAGGCATCGGCCTGCACCGTCATGACCGCCGTACCCGCCTCGTCCCTGTGCCAGTCGAGTCGCTGCAGCGTGCGGATAGTGGTCGCGAACTCGCGCTGCTTGCAGAAGGGCGCGAAGTCATGCTCCCCCAGCAGCGCCTGAGCGGCCGCGTTCATCGCACCAAGATCCACGGGCCGGTGGTGGGCCAGGATGAGATGCCGGTGCAGCGGATCTGGCCCTCGAGGGTCGTCATTCACGCGGTACGTGTACCGCCGCCAGATGGCACCGAAGCGCGCATCGAACTCAGGTGACACCTGTTCGATTGCGATCACACGGATGTCGTCGGGCATCGCTCGGTTGATGCGACCGGCATCGACGCCATTCGGCCAGGAAGCCACATCCATGTGTGCCACCTGGCCTCGCGCATGCACCCCGGCATCCGTGCGTCCGGCGCACTGGATCTGCACCGGCTCACCGAACAGGTGCCCGAGAACCCGCTGCATCTCGCCCTGGACGGTGCGTAGGCCGGTGGCGGACGGCTGTGCCGCCCAACCATGGAAGTCACGGCCGTCGTAGGCGATTCCCAGGCGCAGCCGCACGGTGCCGGAGTCTAGGCCACGCCTCGAACTGGATCCGCCTACGCGCTGTTGGCGGAATGGAGGGGCGCGCTCATGCTGAACCTCATCGGCTGCTCGTCGCTCCCCACCACGGCATCGATGCTGTTGATCACGCAGTTGCCAACATTATATCTTTTCAGATATAATTGTCCCGTGGAAGCCTCCAGCCTTATCAAGCAGGCTCGTCACGAGGCAGCGTTGACCCAGGCGCAACTCGCCCGTGCTGCAGGGACATCTCAGCCGACTCTCGCCGCATACGAGGCTGGGGCGAAGTCGCCCTCGGTCCGCACGCTGAATCGGATCATCCGGGCCGCGGGTGGAAGCCTCGTCGTCACCCTGCGATCGGCACCACCGGCAAGAGGTCAACTCCTCGGGGACCTGCGGGCGCATGCCAGAGAGATCTCCGCTTCCGCGCGCAAGCACAGGATCCGCAATGTTCGAGTCTTCGGCTCAGCCGCTCGGGGAGAGGAGACTCCTGCCTCTGACGTCGACCTCCTCGTCGACTTCGACGCTGCCAAGCACGGCGTCCTACCCTTGATCACCTTCGCCCAAGACGTGGGTGCCATCGTCGGACGTGAGGTTGACGCCACGACCGTGGATCTCCTGCGAGATGACGTACGAGCGAACGCTCTCATCGAGGCAGTGCCACTGTGACCAGAAGCGTGGATCAGCGACTCGCCGACATCCTCAATGCCATTGCCCGCGCCCGGATCGCCGACGAACGACTGCAGGCGGCTGCTGCAGCGGCAGACGCAGCCGGGGAGCAGTTGGCCTTCGACGCCATTCTGCACAACCTGTTCGTCATCGGTGAGGCCGTCAAGGCCCTGCCGCTGGAAGTCCTAGAGCGCGATCCCGACACTCCATGGCGTGAGATCGCCTCCATGCGCGATGTGATCGGCCACCACTATCACCGAGTCGTGCCAGAAGTCATCCACGGCACCGTCACCAACGATCTCGCCCCTCTGGAGGCGGCCGTCATCAGGTTGCGCCACCGGTGATGAAAGCGATCAGCCCGCCACCGAAGTCGGTGGCGGGCTGATCGGTGTCAGGCGTGAGGCTCAGGCCTCGTCCTTCTTGTCGTCGGCCTCGGCCGCAGCCTCGACCTCCTCAGCGACCTCAGTGTCCGCACCGGCTGCCTCAGCGTCGACCGCAGCCTCCTCGGCCACGACCTCCTCCGCGGCAGCAGTCTCGGCCGGAGTCTCCTCGGCCTCAACCACCGGAGCGGTCTCCTCGGCCTCAACCACCGGAGCGGTCTCCTCGGCCTCAACCGCTGGAGCGGTCTCCTCGGCCTCAACCGCTGGGGAGGCCTGCTCGGCCTCCTTAGCAGCACGCTTCGTCGCACCAGTCGCCTCAGCCACGACCTGCTCGGCCATCGGCTCCACAAGCTCGATCACGGCCATGGGTGCGTTGTCACCCTTGCGCGGACCGATCTTGGTGATGCGGGTGTAGCCACCGGGACGGCCGGCGTACTGCGGGCCGATCTCTGTGAACAGCACGTGCACGACCGACTTGTCGCGAACGACGGTCATGACGCGACGACGAGCGTGCAGGTCACCGCGCTTGGCGAAGGTGATCAGGCGCTCTGCGAGCGGGCGAAGGCGCTTGGCCTTGGCCTCGGTGGTGGTGATCCGGCCGTGCTCGAACAGCGCGGTGGCCAGGTTGGCCAGCATGAGCCGTTCGTGGGCCGGGCTGCCGCCGAGACGGGCGCCCTTAGTTGGCGTAGGCATGGGTTCTCCTCAGTGCTTTCTCGGCAGCCCTAGAGCTGCTCGTCCTCGGCAAACGCCAGGTCGTCATCGTCATCGTCGTTGTAGTAGACGGCCGCACCGGGATCGAACCCGGGCGGGCTGTCCTTGAGAGCCAGACCGAGGCCGGCCAGCTTGACCTTGACCTCGTCGATCGACTTCGCACCGAAGTTGCGGATGTCGAGGAGGTCAGCCTCGCTACGCGTGATGAGCTCACCCACGGTGTGGATGCCCTCGCGCTTGAGGCAGTTGTACGAGCGGACGGTCATGTCGAGCTGCTCG
>JAIOXK010000109.1 GCA_021741645.1 Candidatus Nanopelagicales bacterium | reverse complement strand
GATCACCGCCAACGTCACGCCGCTGCTCGCCGTGGAATCCCTGATGGTCGAGCTCAAGGACCCGTGGATCCGAGTCGCCTGATCAGGCGGGCACAGCCTCCGCTGGCGCCGAGGTGCGAATCAGGTAGTCGAAGGCCGATAGTCCGGCCGTCGCTCCGGCGCCCATCGAGATCACGATCTGCTTGAACGGCACAGTGGTGGCGTCTCCGGCAGCGAAGACCCCGGGCACTGACGTCTGACCGCGATCGTCGATCACGATTTCCCCGCGAGGGGACAGCTCGACGGACCCTTCGAGCCACTCGGTATTCGGCAGCAGGCCGATCTGCACGAAGATGCCGTCGACATCGAGCACATTCGTGGTGCCGGCCGGATGGTTGTTGTAGGTCAGGCCAGTGACCTTGCTGCCGTCGCCGATGACCTCGGTTGTGAGGGCACTGACGAGGATGTCGACGTTGGGCAGGCTCCGGAGCTTGCGCTGCAACACCTCATCGGCACGGAGCTGACTGTCGAACTCAATCAGCGTGACGTGCCCGACGATGCCGGCGAGGTCAATAGCCGCCTCGACGCCGGAGTTGCCGCCACCGATGACGGCGACGCGCTTGCCCTTGAACAGCGGGCCGTCGCAGTGCGGGCAGTACGTGACTCCCTTATTGCGGTACTCGTCCTCGCCGGGGACGTTCATGTTCCGCCAGCGCGCACCGGTCGACAGGATGACCGAGCGTGAGGAGAGAACTGCGCCGTTCTCCAGCTCGACCTGCACCATGCCGCCTGGCTCCGTCGCAGGAATGAGGCGCGAGGCCCTCTGCAGGTTCATGACGTCCACGCCGTACTCGAGCACGTGCTGCTCGAGGGCCGTGGCCAGTGCGGGTCCCTCGGTGTATTGAACGGAGATGAAATTCTCGATCGCCATGGTGTCGAGAACCTGACCGCCGAAGCGCTCGGCAGCGATGCCGGTGCGGATTCCCTTGCGCGCCGCGTAGATCGCGGACGCTGCTCCGGCGGGCCCGCCGCCGACGACGAGCACGTCGAAGGGCTCCTTTTCGGAGAGTCGAGCGGCTGCTTTCGCCTGTGCCCCTGTGTCGAGCCGGGCCACGATCTGCTCGATGCTCATGCGACCGGACTCGAACACGGCGTCGTTCAGGTAGACGGTGGGAACGGCCAGGATTTGCCTGGCATCGATCTCCTCCTGGAACAGCGCACCATCGATGGCCACATGGGTGATGCGGGGATTGATGACGCTCATGGCGTTGAGTGCCTGCACCACGTCCGGGCAGTTCTGGCAGGACAGCGACATGTAGGTCACGAAGTGAAAGTCGCCGTCCAAGGAGGCGATTTGCTCCCGCACGTCCTCGTCCACCTTGACCGGGTGGCCACCGACCTGCAGCAGAGCCAGGACGTAGGACGTGAATTCGTGGCCCATCGGGAGGGCGGCGAACCGGACGCTCACATCTGTGCCGACCCGCGTGATGGCGAAGGAGGGGCGGCGCGCGTCGTCATCTGCCCGCCGATAGGCGACCTTGTCCGACAGGGCCGCGGTCTCCTCGAGGAGCTCGGCCAGTTCAGCGGACTTGGGGGAGTCGTCGAGGGAGGCCACCAATTCAATCGGCATGGTGACGTTCTCAAGGTAGGACTTCAACTGAGCGGTGGTCGCGTCGTCAAGCATCGATGTCTCCAGAGAGGGGTCGTGGTGTCGTGATGGTGGGGCTCCCCGAGGGGAGCCCCACCATGGGTCGATCGATCTGTCAGATCTTGCCCACGAGGTCGAGCGAGGGAGCGAGGGTGATCTCGCCCTCTTCCCACTTGGCCGGGCAGACCTCGCCCGGGTGGTTGCGCACGTACTGAGCAGCCTTGACCTTGCGCAGCAACTCAGCAGCATTGCGCCCGACGCCCTCGGGCGTGATCTCGAGGTACTGGATGACGCCGTCGGGGTCAATGAGGAAGGTGCCGCGGTCGGCCAGGCCCTGACCCTCACGCATGTTCTCCATGTTGGTGGTGAGAACGCCGGACGGATCCCCGATCATCGGGAACTCGATCTTCGCGATCGTGTCGGAGGCGTCTGCCCAGGCCTTGTGCACGTGGTGGGTATCGGTGGACACGCCGTAGATCTCGACGCCGAGCTTCTGGAAGTCGCTGTAGAGGTCGGCCATGTCACCGAGCTCGGTCGGGCAGACGAAGGTGAAGTCGGCGGGGTAGAAGAACAGGATCGACCACTGTCCGCGGAGGTTCTCCTCGGTGATGGTCAGGTAATCCTTGTGGCCCTTGCGGTACGCGGTGGCGGTGAAGGGCTTGATCTCGGAGTTCAGGACGGACATTCATACCTCTTCGGTTCGGGCGGAGGTGCTTCTCCGCTGGTGATGCGCCACGTGGTGACGTCGACAGGTCCCGCGAGGGACAACTGCCACGCTAACCCCGGGTGATTGATAGTGCAAATCGATCGATGTGGCATTTGTCATAGGGATTATCGATTTCTGGGCTATGCTCGCCGAATGAGTCGCCAGCCCTCGGGGGCCCAGCCCACCATCGCTCAGCTCCGGGCGTTCGTGGCGGTCGCGGAGAGCCAGCACTTTGGCACGGCAGCCAAGGTCCTAGGCGTCTCCCAGCCGACGCTCAGCCAGGCGCTGTCGACGCTCGAGGCGAACATCGGGCTGACGCTCATCGAGCGGAACCCGAGGCGTGTTCTGGTCACGGCCGCGGGGGAGCGACTCCTACCGCTCGCCCGCGGTGCTGTCGAGGCGGTCGACTCCTTCTGCACGGCGGCCCTTCCGGGTGAGCCCCCGACGGCGGAGCTCTCGCTGGGAATCATCCCGACCATCGCGCCGGCCCTGGTCCCTCCGCTCATGAGTGCGCTTGCTCGCGAGACCCCGGGGCTGGACCTGCAGGTGCACGAGGACCAGACGCACGTGCTCCTGGACCTGCTGGCCGCGACGACCATCGAGGCAGCCGTGCTGGCGCTTCCGCTGGATGATTCGCGGATCCGATGCATTGACCTCTACGACGAGCCGTTCGTGCTCGCGGTGCCGCGGGAGCACCCTTGGGCTGGTGCCAGAGGGATAGACGCGGCAGACCTGCGCGACGAAGAGCTGCTGTTCCTCTCGGAGGGTCATTGCCTGGGCGATCAGGCCATCGAGGTCTGCCGATCCGCGGGACTGGCGCGGGCCGGCGAGGCCAATCCTCGATCGACGTCCCTGTCCACCCTGATGAGCCTGGTGGCAGCCGGGCGGGGCATGACCTTCCTGCCGGCAGGAGCCGTCGACAGCCAGGTGCATTCACCCGCCGTGGCCATTGCCCGGTTCGCGGAGCCGGCGCCAAGCAGGAGAGTCGTCCTCGCCTTCCGCCGCACGTCAACTCGGGGCGACGAGTTCGAGACGATCGCCGCGATTCTCCGGCGAGCAGCCCTCGACGGACTGCCGGGAGTCACGGCGCTGTGAGCCCGGCCGACCCTGAGCCCGGCCGATCATTCTGGATTCAGTAAAAGCCTTGACACAGTCAAAGCCCGGGGGCAGCCTTGGCGTCATGGTCCGCGATGTTCAGGCCCAACTGCGCCGGCATGGCGTTCACGTCACCGCCCAGCGCCTGGCGGTGCTCCAGGCCGTCTCGCTGTCCCCCCATGCGACGGTGGAGGAGTTGACGTCGAGCGTTCGGTCGAGCATCGGGTCGATCTCCCGCCAGTCGGTCTACGACACCCTGTCGCTGCTCGTCGAGAAGGGCATCATCCGAAGGATCCAGCCGGTGGGCTCGCCCGCACGGTTCGAGGATCGGGTCGGTGACAACCACCACCACCTGGTCTGCCGCGCCTGCGGTCAGCTCGCGGACGTCGACTGCGCGGTCGGCTACACCCCCTGCCTCACGCCGTCCAACGACTGGTCCTACGAGGTCGACGAGGCCGAGGTCGTCTACTGGGGGATCTGCCCGACCTGCCAAGGGAATCGATCTGCCTCGGACTCGCCGATTGCGGCTCAGGCCTGAACGCCACGAACGTCAACCACCGCCCACGAAACCAACCGAGAGAAGGATGCAATGAGCGAGGAGAACAAGTGCCCGGTGATGCACGGGTCCGCCACCGGGGGCACCCAGAATGAGGACTGGTGGCCGGATCGGCTCAACCTGAGCATTCTGAACCAGAACCCGCCGTCCGCCGACCCCATGGGCGCGGACTTCGACTACGCGGCGGAGTTTGCCAACGTCGACTACGACGCAGTGAAGTCGGACCTGCGTGCGCTCATGACGGATTCTCAGGAGTGGTGGCCCGCGGACTACGGGCACTACGGCCCGTTCTTCATCCGCATGGCATGGCACAGCGCCGGCACCTACCGGGTGAGTGACGGCCGCGGCGGCGGAGGTGCGGGCATGCAGCGCCTGGCCCCGCTGAACAGCTGGCCGGACAACGTCAACCTCGATAAGGCACGCCGTCTGCTGTGGCCGGTGAAGCAGAAGTACGGTCGCCAGCTGTCGTGGGCTGACCTGATGATCCTGGCCGGCAATGTGTCCCTGGAGTCGATGGGATTCCAGACCGGTGGCTTCTCGGGCGGGCGAGCGGACGTCTATGAGCCGGATGAGACCTATTGGGGCACGGAGTCCGAGTGGCTCGCCGACAACCGTTACACCGGTGACCGCGAGCTCGAGAATCCCCTTGCCGCCGTGCAGATGGGCCTGATCTACGTCAACCCGCAGGGACCGAACGGAGTGCCGGATCCGATGGCGTCCGCCCGCGACGTGCGCGAGACGTTCGCTCGCATGGCCATGAACGACTACGAGACTGTTGCGCTCGTCGCAGGTGGTCACACCTTCGGGAAGATGCACGGCATGGGTGACCCGGAGAAGTACGTGGGTCCGGAGCCCGAAGGCGCGCCGATCTGGCAGATGGGCTTGGGCTGGAAGAACTCGATGGGCACCGGTGACGGCTACGACACCATCAGCTCGGGCTTCGAAGGGGCGTGGAACCCCACGCCCACCACGTGGGACATGAGCTACCTGGAGACCCTCTTCGCGTGGGAATGGACTCTGACGACGACCCCGGCCGGCGCTCAGGAGTGGATTCCCACCGACCCGGCGGCGGCGGATCTGGTGCCGGATGCTCACGATCCCAGCAAGCGGCACGCCCCGGTCATGACGACGGCGGATCTGTCGCTGCGCATGGATCCGATCTACGAGCCCATCGCCCGTCACTTCCTGGAGAACCCCGCCGAGTTCGCGGATGCCTTCGCCAAGGCATGGTTCAAGCTCACGCACCGTGATCTTGGACCGAAGGCCCGCTACGTCGGACCCGAGGTTCCGGCCGAGGACTTCATCTGGCAGGACCCGGTGCCGGCCGTTGATCACCCCCTGATCAGCGCGGCTGACATCGCTTCCCTGAAGGAGAAGGTGCTCGCATCAGGCCTGTCGGTGTCCGAGCTCGTCGCCACCGCGTGGGCGTCGGCGGCTACCTTCCGCGGCACGGACAAGCGGGGTGGCGCCAACGGAGCCCGTATCCGTCTGGAGCCGCAGCGCGGCTGGGAGGTCAATGATCCGGCGCAGCTGGCCAAGGTCCTGACGACCCTCGAGGGCATCCAGGCCGACTTCAATGCGGCCGGTTCGGCCAAGGTTTCGCTCGCTGATCTCATCGTCCTCGCGGGCGGTGCGGCAGTGGAGAAGGCAGCCAAGGATGGCGGCGTGTCTGTCGAGGTCGGCTTCACTCCGGGTCGCACTGATGCCAGGGCGGATATGACCGACGTCGCATCCTTCGAGGTGCTCGAGCCGAAGTTCGATGGCTTCCGGAACTACCTGGGCAAGGGCTTCACCCTGACACCGGAGAAGCTGCTCGTTGAGCGCGCTGCCCTGCTGAACCTGAATGCCCCCGAGATGTCGGTGCTCGTTGCCGGCATGCGTGCGATGAACGCCAACACGGGCCAGTCGTCGGTGGGCGTGCTCACGTCCCGTCCCGGCGTCCTGTCGAATGACTTCTTCGTGAATGTCGCCGACATGGGCACGGTGTGGGGTCCGTCGGACAGCGACGACAACCTCTTCGAGGGTCGCGATCGAGTCACGGGCCAGGTCACGTGGACGGCGAGCCGGGTCGACCTGGCGTTCGGGTCCAACTCGCAGTTGCGAGCGCTGACTGAGGTGTACGCCGGTGACGATGCCAAGGAGAAGTTCGTGCATGACTTCGCTGCCGCGTGGCAGAAGGTCATGGAGAACGATCGGTTTGACCTGCACCGGTGACAACGGGCCTGCGGTGCAGGCCCTCACCTGAGGTACCAACCGCGGTGGGGCGTGGGGCTTCGGCCCTGCGCCCCACCGTCATGTTCAGGGAGCTAGATATCGGATGCTCGCTGGAGGCCATGGGCGTAAGCCAGCATGGCGTCGACAGCCGGGGTCAGCACATCCGTCGTGCTGCGACTCAGATCAGGAGCAGCCATCAGTTGCGCTGCCGCGGACAGCAGGGCGTCGTAGGTGGAGCAGCCATCTGCCAGTCGCTCGCGGACGACGGCGGCCGAGGAGAGCGCGGTGTTCGCCGCAGCGGTTCCGGGCAACTCACGCTGCAGTTCATCGAGAATCTGCAGCCGCTCGCACAGCGCAGTCAGGGGGCCGGCCGCCTCGGCGTCCGCTCGCGTGAGATCCGCCCCAGCACCGGGATGCAGTCGATCGATCGACGGTGCCATTGACATGATCTGAACGCGAACGGAGGCGAACCGGGCAACCTCGACCGCGCCGACGGCGCCGCGACGGAGCACTGGCGGGGGCCCGACGAGCTCCAGCGGCTCGGGGGCGGGTGGCAGGCGACGCAGTCGTCGAGTCCCGCGCACAGAGACGAGCAGGCCGACGGCCGCGCCGAGGAACCAGAAGGCCGGTGATCCGGGTGCATCTGCACCTGCGACATTCGCGACGACATCGATCACCCCGAACGACCCGAGCGCACCTGCGGCGACTGCACCCCCCACTGACTGCGTCCTGAGGGATGACCTCTTCTGCCGAAAGCGGCTCTGCTCCCGCTGCTGCCTGGCTACCGCGCGTCGATGCTCCAGAGCCAATTCCCGATTGGGGCGGCGGGGCCCTCGACCGGTTGCTGCCAGAAACGAGTCGACCAGATCCATGCCTTGAGCGACACGCTTCTCGACCAGAGCAGCGAGCTCAGCGGGGTCACGGCGGGATCCGGGCACCGTATTACGGTACGACTATGACTCCCCGCCGTCAGGTCGCGGTCCTGATAGCGCCGATTCTTCTCGCTGGGTGTGGGGTGCTGACGAGCGCGCCGGTGGTTCCGCCCACGCCTCCCGCCCCCACGTCACCCACGGATCCGTCCCTCTCCTCGTACTACGACCAAGACGTCCGATGGACCAACTGCGGGGCTGCGGACTGTGCGACCCTCGTTGCCCCGCGGGACTACGCCCGGCCGATGGACGGCACCATCGATCTGGCCATCACCCGAGTCAGGGCCACCGGCGAACGCATCGGCACCCTGTTCGTGAATCCGGGAGGTCCCGGCGGCAGCGCGGTGAACTACGCCAAGGCGGCGGATTCCATCGTGGGGGCCCCCGTGCGCGAGCGCTTCGACATCGTCGGGATCGACCCACGTGGGGTGGGGGCCAGTGAGCCGGTCTCCTGCATGAGCGATCAGGAGATGGACGACCTTGCGGCGATGGACGGAACTCCCGACTCGGAGTCCGAGGAGCAGGCCCTCGTCAGCATGGCGCAGGTGCCGGGGCTCGGATGTCAGGAGTCGTCGGGCGACCTGATGGCCTATGTCGGCACGGTGGACTCCGCGCGAGATCTGGACATCGCCAGATCGGTGGTCGGCGACGACGTGCTCAACTTTCTGGGCGTCTCCTACGGAAGCATGCTGGGCGCGACCTACGCAGAGTTGTTCCCCGACCGGGTGGGGCGCATGGTTCTCGATGGCGCACTGCCCACGGAGTTGGACATCGTGGAGGTCACTCATGGTCAGGCCATCGGATTCGAGCTGGCACTGCGGTCCTTCGTCTCGGACTGTCTGACCCACGGTGATTGCCCGCTCGACGGGGACGCCACTGTCGAGGCAGACGTGGATGCAGCGCTGGAGGATCTACGCGCGTGGATCGCAGCCCGTGATGAGGATCCCCTCCCCGCGGGTGACCGTGAGCTCAACGAGGCACTGGCCGCCTACGCGATCCTCACGTACCTCTACGTCCCGGAGTACGACTACCCGCGACTGCGCGAGGCGTTGGGCAAGGCGATCGTGAACGGTGACGGGAAGCCACTTCTCGCACTGCTGGACGCGCGGGTGAGTCGTGGTCCGGACGGCCGCTACACGGACAACTCCACGGAGGCCTTCTACGCGGTCACCTGCCTTGATCGGCCCTATCTCGGGACCGTCGATGAAGTGCGGATGCTGGCGTCTGACTGGTCTGCGGAGGCACCGACGTTTGGCCCCTCTCTGGCCTGGGGCCTCCTGGCCTGCAAGGACTGGCCGGCCGCTGCCGA
>JAIOXK010000108.1 GCA_021741645.1 Candidatus Nanopelagicales bacterium | reverse complement strand
CAGGAGAAGGCCGGTATCGCCGTGGCCAAGTCGGTACGGCTGGCGCTCTCCGGCGAGCTGGTGCCCGATGCCGTGAACGTCCAGGGCGGTCAGCTTGAAGAGGTCATCAAGCCTTTCCTGCCTCTGGCCGAGCAGCTTGGAGCAATTGCCTGCTCGCTGGCTGACGCAGCGGTGGAGCGCGTGGATGTCGCAGCGCTGGGGGAGATCGCCGATCACGATGTTCGGGTCCTCGAGCTCTCGGCGCTGAAGGGTGTCTTCCAGAAACTGGTGCATGATCCCGTCTCGTTCGTCAACGCACCTGTCCTTGCCGAGCAGCGCGGTGTTGAGGTCGCTCTCACGACCGATCGCACCAGTGAGGATCACCGCTCGCTCGTTCGCGTCACGCTGACGCTGACGGACGGCGTCACCGTCAGCGTCGCTGGCACGGTGACCGGTCCACGCCATGTCGCCAAGGTCGTCGATATCGATGGCTTCGACGTCGATGTCCCGGTGAGTGAGCACATGGGCTTCCTGCGCTACACCGACCGCCCGGGTGTCGTCGGAACGGTCGGGCGCATTCTCGGCGATGCCGGGGTCAACATCGCCGGCATGCAGGTGAGCCGGGATGACGCTGGCAACGCACTCACGGTGCTCACCGTCGACACCGCTGTTGCTCCCGATCAGCTCGAGGCCATCGTGTCCGAGATCGGCGCGACTTCCGGCAAGGCCGTCGACCTCACCTAGTCCCGCGAATCGACACTGTCGCGACCATGGACCGGTCGGTCCGGGAGGGCCTGTTCTGGGCCCTTCTCGCCGTCGTCCTGTGGTCGTTCTCGCTGCCGTTCACCAAGCTGGCGGTGGAGGGCTTCGACGCCGTGACGGTCGCGGCCGGCCGGGGCGTGATCGCGGGATCGCTGGCCCTGCCGGTGCTGCTTCTGACACGGCGTCGCTGGCCGCCCAGACATCTGTGGCGCCCCTTGGCCTGGACGGCCCTGGGGGCAATGCTGGGCTGGCCGCTCCTGCTGTCTCTTGCGCTGCAGTACACGACGTCGGCTCATGCGGCGGTGATCACCGCGGTGATGCCCTTGGTCACGGCCGCATTCGCCGTCTGGTTCGGTGGAGAACACGTCACCCGAACCTTCTGGATCGCGGCGGCGCTCGGAACAGTGACCCTGGTCGTCTATGCGGCAGCCCGCGGTGGACTCACCGATGGGGGGTGGCTTCCCGACACCCTGCTGATCTGCGCGGTTGTCGCGAGCTCTTGGTCGTACGTGCAGGGAGCAGCCGCATCCCGCGAACTGCCCGGCTGGGAGGTCATCTCATGGGTCTCTGCCCTGAGCCTGCCGTTCACCATCCCGATAGCCTCGACCGCCTGGATCATGACCCAGCAGGATCACACGGCCACAGCGTCGTCCTGGACGGGACTGATCCTTCTTGGCGTCTCGTCGGCCTACGTGGGCTTCTTCGCCTGGTATCGCGGCCTGGCGATGGCGGGCACGGCATACGGAGGGCAGGTCCAGCAGCTGCAGGCCCTGTTGACGCTCCTGTGGTCAGCCCTGCTGCTGGGTGAGGTCATCACCTGGGGCACGGTCGTGGCTGCGATGGTCGTGGTCATCGCGGTGGCGTGGGCGCAGCGCAGCCGATCGCGGCCCCTCATCGCGCCGGAGGAGTAGGTCGCGCCGGAGGAGTAGGTCGCCTCGGCCGGGCAGATGGAGGACACTGTGACCCATGAGCTTCATGCGCGCGGCGCGGTATTCCTCTCTCGGTCCAGCGGCCGCCGTACTGACCGTTGACAGCATCCCGATCCCCAAACCGGGACCGAATGAGGTGCGCGTGCGCCTCGCCTTTTCAGGTGTCAACCCCACTGACGTCAAGTCTCGATCGGGAGCCGTGCCGCGCGAACTGCCCGAGTTCCAGATCCCGCACCATGATGGGGCTGGAGTCATCGACATCGTCGGCGGAAATGTGGATCCGTCCCGAATCGGCGAGCGGGTCTGGGTCATGCTGGCGGCGTTCGGCAGCATCTACGGAACGGCGGCCGAGTACTGCATCGTCGACGCCTCTCGAGCGCTGCCCCTTCCGGATTCCGTCGAACCTGCTCTGGGCGCGACCCTCGGGGTGCCTGCTGTCACGGCCGCGTACTGCGTGCTCGGCGATGGTCCGGTTGACGGCTCGGTGGTGCTCGTTCAGGGCGGCGCCGGTGGTGTGGGGCGCTGTGCCGTTCAGCTTGCGGTCTGGGCGGGCGCAACAGTTGTCGCGACCGCGTCGACGCAAGAGCGCCAGCAGGCGGCCCTTGATGCGGGTGCGCACTATGCCTTCGACTATCGCGATCCGAACGTTGCCGAGCACGTGGGCAAGGCCGTCGGATCCGTCGATCGCATCATCGAGGTCAATCTGGCGGCGAACCTCGACACGGACATCCAGGTCAGCAGACCCGGCACGGTGGTGGTCGTCTACGCCGCTGACGGAGAGGATCCGGTGATTCCGCGCCGCAGCCTCATGACAGCGGGACTCACACTGGAGTTCATGCTGCTGTACACGATCGGACCCGAGCGACTCGCTACCGCGGTGACAGCGGTGGAAGCGGCGCTGACCGATGGCGCACTGACGATGCCATCGACGCGGTATTTCGAGCTGGACGAGATTGTGGCTGCGCACGAGGCACAGGAGAGCGGATCCGAGCAGCGGGTGCTCATCCGCTGCTGACTATTGCTCGGGCATTTCTCGCGGACCCGCCGATCCTGATTCTTGACGAGGCGACGAGTTCGGTCGACACGCGCACGGAAGTACTCATCCAGCAGGCCATGGCTGAGCTCCGTGCCGGGCGCACGGCATTCGTGATCGCACATCGGCTCTCGACGATTCGCAACGCCGACGTGATCGTGGTGCTCGAGGATGGGCGGATCGTCGAACAGGGAAGTCATGACGAGCTACTGGCGGACGAGGGGGCGTACGCCACGCTCTATCGAAGCCAGTTCCTCGGGTCGGGCAACGGCTAGTCCATCAGTCGCAATTGAAGCTGCCGGACTTGATCCGGCTGCAGACCCAGGCCCTTGCTGGCATAGCCGTGAAAGGAGCCGTAGATCGCCTCCACAGCGTCGAAGGCGGACTGCAGGTAGGCGGGGCGAACCCACAGGATGTCCCCGAGTGCCTGCGGGTCACCGCCTGCCTGCTCGAACTCGCCGATGATCGTGGTGAAGGAATCCGCCCAGGCCTCGTTGCTCTCGAGATAGTGCTCCGCGACATGATCGGAGTCCGCCCCGGCCAGCATCTGGATGACCGCTGCTCCCCACCCGGTTCGGTCTTTCCCCGCGGTGCAGTGCATCACGTTGGCGCCGGGATTCTCCGCGATCCCAAGGAGCAGGCTCCGGTAGGCGCGGTGGGCCGAGGGCAGTCCGACGAGTTCGGCGTAGGCCTCCACCATGAGTCGATGTCCCTGCCCTCCTCCGAGGCCGGCGCTCAGCGCGGCCACGTCGGAGCGATCGGCTGCGTGGGCGAAGACGGCAGCGATAGCGCTGGCACCGTCCTCGGCGACGTCAGCCATCACGTCCAGAGACGTGATGGCCACGGACTCAGGAAGAACATCAGGCTGTGCCTGTGCCTCCGGGAGGGTGCGCAGGTCGAAGACCTGACTCACGCCCAAGGACACCAGTGCGTCGTGAACGGCGGTGTCGGGGGACGTGAGCTCGCTGGAACGGAAGACGGACCCTGGGCGAAGCTCTCCCGAGGGAAGTCCGCCGACGTCGCGGAAGTTGGGCAGGTCAGGAAGCACGCACGGCCCGGTTGACGGCGGAGATGATCGCCTTCAGGGAGGACGTGGTGATCGAGGGGTCGATTCCCACGCCCCAGAGGACTGATCCGGCGACAGCGCACTCGACGTAGGAGGCGGCCTTCGCATCCCCGCCTGCCGACATGGCGTGCTCGACGTAGTCAAGGACCCGGACGTCGATGCCGTGGGATCCCAGCGCCTGGCAGAACGCGGCGATCGGACCATTGCCATGCCCGGTGAGCTCGATCTCCTGACCGGCATCGGTGAGGCTCACCGTGATAACGGTCTCGCCGTCGACCTCCGAGTCCTGCTTGACGCTTGCCAACTGCAGGCGCCCCCACGGAGCCGCGGGGTCAGGGAGGTATTCGCCGGAGAAGGTCGCCCACATCTCGCCAGGGCTCACCTCGCCACCCTCCTCATCCGTGACGTGCTGGACCACCTGCGAGAACTCGATCTGCAGTCGGCGCGGCAGTTCCAGCTTGTGCTCGGTGCGCATGATGTAGGCGACCCCGCCCTTGCCGGATTGCGAGTTCACGCGGATGACGGCCTCATAGGTGCGACCGACGTCCTGCGGGTCGATCGGCAGGTACGGGACGCCCCAGGTGAAGTCATCGACGTCGACTCCGGCCTCTGCAGCATCAGCCGCCATCATGTTCAGGCCCTTGTTGATGGCGTCCTGATGGGATCCGGAGAAGGCCGTGTAGACGAGATCGCCGCCGTAGGGGTGGCGCTCATGCACGGGAATCTGATTGCAGTACTCCACCGTTCGGCGGATCTCGTCGATGTCGCTGAAGTCGATCTGCGGGTCGACCCCTTGGCTGAACAGATTCATGCCGAGGGTGACGAGACAGACATTGCCCGTCCGCTCACCGTTGCCGAAGAGGCAACCCTCGATGCGATCGGCGCCGGCCATGTAGCCCAGCTCCGCGGCGGCTACCGCCGTGCCCCGGTCATTGTGGGGGTGGAGTGACAGCACGATCGAGTCGCGGCGTGCGAGATTGCGACTCATCCATTCGATGGAGTCTGCATAGACATTGGGCGTCGCCATCTCGACTGTGGCGGGAAGGTTGAGGATCACCTTGCGTTCGGGGGTGGGCTGCCATACGTCCGTCACGGCGTTGCAGACGCGCAGGGCGAATTCAAGCTCCGTGCCGGTGTACGACTCGGGGGAGTACTCGAAGAAGACGTCAGTCTCGTCGGCGATCTCATCGGCGAACTTCTGGCATAGCTGAGCACCATGCACGGCGATGTCCACGATGCCGTCCTCATCCAGTCCGAATACGACTCGGCGCTGAAGCGTGGACGTGGAGTTGTAGAGGTGGACGATGGCCTGCTTGGCCCCGCGGATGGCCTCGAAGGTCCGCTCGATCAGGTGCTCACGGGACTGGGTCAGCACCTGCACCACGACGTCGTCCGGGATGAGCCCGTCGTCAATCAGCATGCGCACGAAGTCGAAGTCGGTCTGCGAGGCGGATGGGAACCCGACCTCGATCTCCTTGTAGCCCATGCTCACAAGGAGGTTGAACATGCGGAGCTTGCGCTGCGGGGTCATCGGATCGATCAGGGCCTGATTGCCATCTCGCAGATCCACGGCACACCACCGGGGCGCGGCGCTGATGACCTCAGTTGGCCAGGTGCGATCGGGGAGCTCGATGGGAGTGAAAGGGGAGTAGCGCTGGAAGGGCATCTGCGATGCCTGCTGCGTGTTGCGCTGCTCGTAGGGGACCGTGCGGTCGAATGTGGCGTTCATGTGGCGCTCCTGGTTCTCGTCGGTTGGCCCGGGCTGGTCAGCATCCGAGGCCTGGTTCAGGGGAACCGGCGGACGACGAATCCCGCGACGAGGAGGCCGGTGGTCTAGGCCTCGCCGCGGCGACGAAGGAGCAGCAGCGCCGTATGCACATGGGCAGCCTACCAGCGGGTGAAGGTGGGAGGCTGTGCCCATGTCATGGAGCGAACTCGGCGAGCCCAAGTACCTGCTGCTGACGACCTCGAAGAGGGATGGGACGACAGTCTCGACTCCGGTGTGGTGTGTCCGCGAGGGAGATTCCCTGCTCGTCGTCACCCAGAGCGACTCGGGGAAGGTCAAGCGGGTGCGCAACAATCCCGACGTCCTCGTGGGGCCATGCGACATGCGGGGAAGGCCCCGTGGACCTCAGGTCCCGGCTCATGCGGTCCTGCTCGATGCCGAAGGCACGAGTCACGCTGCAGACCTGATCAAGCACCGGTACGGGTTGATGGGCCGACTGTTCATGGCGCGAGGGCGCAATGAGGACCGCGCGGGCCTCGCGATCTCGTCGAGGTGACTGCTCTCACGCCGCGGCGAAGGCTTTGCGGCGACCTGCCACGAAGTAGCTGATGGGGCCGATGAAGTTGACGGCGATACCCACGGCCCACAGGGCCTTGGGTCCCCGGACCTGTGCGGCCGGCCGTCGAGCGAGGTCCACCCAGGCGGTCGCGGCCAAGGACAACTGAACTGAAGCCGCCACGAGGACTGCGGTCTTCTGCGCGTCCGACAGGTCCGCCCAGCGCTTCCTGGTCATCGCACGCCTCCGTGTGCCTTCGTCGGGTGTCTGCCCGTTTCCACTCCACCATGACCCATGCCACCGAGGTGTGTCCACTCGGGATTCACTACTCTCGACCCATGTCGCAATCACTCAACATTGCTCTCATTCCCGGCGATGGCATCGGCACGGAGGTCGTGGCCGAGGCCATGAAGGTGCTCCAGGCCATCGCCCCGCAGGCTGATCTCAAGGTCTCGGCGACGGAGTACGACCTGGGGGCTCGTCGTTACAACGCCACCGGTGAGCTCCTGCCGGACGAGGTAGTTGAGGAGCTCCGCGGCTATGACGCCATCCTTCTTGGGGCGATCGGGGATCCGTCGGTCCCGCCCGGCGTGCTCGAGCGTGGTGTGCTGCTCCCGCTGCGGTTCGTGATGGACCATCACGTCAACCTGCGACCGGTCAGGCTCTACCCCGGCGTGACGAACGGTCCGCTCGCGGGCAAGGGGCCGGAGGACATCGATTTCGTGGTCTGCCGTGAAGGCACGGAGGGGCCGTACGTCGGCGCCGGGGGCACGCTGCGGGCCGGCACGGAGCACGAGGTCTCGACCGAGGTGAGCATCAACACGGCCTTCGGTGCTGAGCGCATCATCCGCGACGCCTTCGAGCGCGCGATGAAGCGGCGCAAGAAGGTCACCCTTGTGCACAAGACGAACGTGCTCGTTCACGCCGGCAAGACGTGGAAGCAGGCCTTCGATCGCGTTTCAGCCGAGTACCCAGACGTCGAGACCGACTATCAGCATGTGGATGCGGCCTCGATGTTCTTCCTGACCCGCCCCGAGTCGTTCGATGTGGTGGTCACCGACAACCTGTTCGGCGACATCCTGACCGACATCGGCGCGGCCATCGGGGGAGGCATCGGGCTCGCTGCCAGCGGCAACATCGACCCGACCCGAACGAACCCGAGCATGTTCGAGCCGGTTCACGGCTCGGCACCCGACATTGCGGGGCAGGGCAAAGCCGACCCCACCGCGACGGTCATGTCGCTGGCGATGCTCCTTGACCATGTGGGTCAGCCCGAGGCAGCGCGCTGGGTGGAGGCCGCAGTGGCCGCTGACCTCGAGGCTCGCGGCGACTCCGTCCGGAGCACCAGCGAGATCGGCGATGCCCTCGCGACGGCTGCCCAGGCAGCAGCGAACGGGTAGGTTCTGACTCCATGACCGCGACTGATCAGGGGACCGCGCTGTGGCCGGTGTCCCTCCATCCCTCCGATCACCCCATCCCTGCGGCTGATCGCGAGTCAGTTCTGGCCGATCCCGGATTCGGCCAGCGGTTCACCGACAACATGGTGCGAGCCACCTGGACGACCGAAGACGGCTGGCATGATGCTCGGCTCGAGGCATACGGGCCGATCTCGATGGATCCTGCGACGAATTCCCTGCACTACGGACAGGCGATCTTCGAAGGCCTGAAGGCCTACCGCCATGCCGACGGGAGCATCTGGACTTTCCGACCCACCCAGAATGCCGAGCGGTTCGCCAACTCGGCTCGTCGACTGGCGATGGCTGAGCTGCCGATCGAGTTGTTCGTCGGATCCATCGAGGCACTGGTGCGCCAGGACCGCGACTGGGTGCCCTCTGGTCAGGAGCGTTCGCTCTACCTGCGGCCCTTCATGATCTCGACGGAGGTGGGACTGGGGGTTCGGCCCGCGAATCGGTACGAGTACCTCCTGATCGCCTCACCGGCAGGCGCCTACTTCCCCCGTGGCCTCAAGCCGGTATCGGTATGGATCTCCGACGACTATGTGCGAGCTGCACCGGGAGGCACCGGCGAGGCCAAGTGCGCCGGCAACTACGCGGCATCGCTGGTCGCCCAGGCCGAGGCCTCCATGCATGGCTGCGACCAGGTCGTGTGGCTCGATGCCGTTGAGCGTCGATGGATCGAAGAGATGGGCGGAATGAACCTGTACTTCGTCTATGGGTCTGGTGATTCTGCGCGACTCGTGACGCCGGAGCTGACGGGGTCGCTCCTGCCCGGAATCACGCGATCATCTCTCCTCACCGTTGCGGCGGATCTCGGGATCCGGGCGGAGGAAGGACGCATCAGCGTCGACGAGTGGCGTTCAGGCTGCGAGTCGGGCGAGATAACCGAGGTGTTCGCCTGTGGGACCGCTGCCGTGATCACCCCGGTCGGGGAGGTCAAGACCAGGTCGAACGGGGCCTGGGCGATTGGGGGTGGCGAGACGGGCC
>JAIOXK010000107.1 GCA_021741645.1 Candidatus Nanopelagicales bacterium | reverse complement strand
CGGAACCGCTGCGGACTTAACGGGTTGCACCACGGTCACCGCCGCTGAGTCTCCTTTGGTGGCGGTGAGCACGTCAGTAGATGTGTCCGCTGATCTGACTGCGCTGAGTCCATCCACCACCTACTACGTGCGCGTCACGGCAACGAATTCAAACGGCAGCGCAAGCAGTTCGATTGGCTCTTTTACAACATCTGCTCGCCCACTGGTGCTGACCACCACTACCGGATCTCTCACCACGGGAACGGTCGCAACGGTGTACTCCAAGACGCTGGCGGCAGATGGTGGCACGGCTCCCTACACGTGGAGCGTGGTAGCCGGATCGCTGCCGTCAGGTTTGTCGCTGAATTCGACAACGGGGGCCATCTCGGGAACGCCGCTCTTCGACGGGGGATCGTCCTTCACAATCGAAGTAACCGACGCCACGAGCCAGACCGCAACGAAGGTTTTCTCCATCAGCGTTGTCGATAGCCCTAATGCGACCACAACGGCAGCAACCTCGGTGGCGACCACGTCGGTAGTGCTGAACGGCACTGTTGATCCAGGGAACCTCGTCACCTCGGCCACCTTCTGTTACGGCACCGCATCAGATCTCACCGGATGCACCGAAATTGCCGCGGATCAGTCGCCCCTTGCAGCTGATCCGAGTAGTGCGTCGGTGAGTTTGACGCTGACAGGACTGACAGGCGGGACGACCTATTACGCGCGTGTCCAAGCCATTAACTCCACGGGACCTGATGCCGGCAACATCGTGAGCTTCACCACGACGAGCGCCCCGGACGCGAGCACCGTTTCGGCGATCTTCCGTGACAAGGCCGGACAGGCGATCCTCACCGGATCAATCGACCCCGGTGGACTGAGCACGAATGTGTCTTTCTGCTGGGGAACGACACCCACCCTGGTCGGCTGTACGTCGGTTGCGGCCGATCAATCACCGTTATCGGCAAGCCACGAGACTGGGGCTGTCTCCAAGGAAGTCACAGGTCTGACCCAGGGAGCCACGTACTACTTCAACGTCACGGCAACCAACAGCGCAGGTGCCGACGTTGGGTCAACTATCGAGTTCACAATGCCACTGATCGACGCACCTTCTCCCACGATTTCCGGTGTCTCTCCGACATCCGGCGACGCCGTCGGGGGAACAACGTTGACGATCACCGGCACGAACTTCTCGACGGTCGGAAGCGGCCCGACCGTCTCGGTGGGTGGCGTTGCCGCAACCGTCACCGGCTTTACCGCGAGCGCACTGACGATCACTACGCCGGCTGGTGACCCCGGATCCGTCGATGTGATCGTCTTCAACCTAGACGGGCAGGCGGTGCGGAGTACAGACGCCTTCACCTACACGTCCGCCACCACATACTCGGTTACCTACAACGCCAATGGTGCAACATCGGGATCGGCGCCAACCGATGCGACTGCGTACGACTACAACGATCCAGTCACCATCGAGAGTGCCGGCTCCTTAGCCCGAAATGGGTATGAATTCTCCGGCTGGAACACCTCTGATGTGGGGGTAGGGACG
Organism: Candidatus Nanopelagicales bacterium; assembly: GCA_021741645.1. GTDB lineage: Bacteria > Actinomycetota > Actinomycetes > S36-B12 > S36-B12 > UBA10649. The sequence goes on along the minus strand of JAIOXK010000107.1, from coordinate 7,146 downwards.
GCGTACTCGGCCGGAGCCACTCCTGCGATCACCGCAGATCTGAGTTTGTACGCGCAATGGACTGCCGTTGCAGACGTGGGAACCAGCGCGTCGAGTCTGTCCTTCGGTACTCGAGCCGTGGGCTCTGGTTCCGAGACGACGAGAACCCTCGCGGTGACGAACTCCGGTGCTGCGATCGTGAGCGTTAGTTCACCAGGCATCACCATCACCGGGACAAACGTCGGTGATTTCTCCGTAAGTGGCGGGACGTGCACCGATGGCGGGAGCATCACGGCCTTCGCGTCGTGCACGATCGAAGTTGCCTTCGATCCGCAGGCAGCCGGCGCCAGATCCGCGACGTTGTCCATCGCAACATCCGATGGAACGCAGACCGTGAACTTGGCCGGCTCAGGTACGGGTTCAGGCCCGACACCCACCCCGACACCGACACCGGTGGAGACCGAAGCGCCTAGTGCTTCCGCGCCGGCTCCTGTGGTGTCGGTGGTGGATCCGCCGGTGGACCTGGTTGCCGGTGAAGGTGCGGTGTTGGTTGATGGGGTGTTGGTGGATGTGTCGATCACGCCGTTGACCGGGGCGGGGGGTGCGCCGACGTGGGCGGTGCGGGGCCCTGATTTTTCGTTGGAGTTCCAGCCGGAGCCGACGTCCAACTCGGATGCATTGTCGGGGCCGAGCCAGGGTTTGAGTTCGTCTCCTGGGTCGTGGCTGAATGTGACCGGTGATGGGTATCAGGCGGCCAGCGCGGTGAAGGCGTATCTGATTCTGCAGGCGCCGGTGGTGCGCAGTGCTCGGCCGGGGCAGGTGAGGTCCCCAGAGGTCATCTATCTGGGTGAGGTCGAGGTGGCCGCGGATGGCACGTTCGACATTCGCGTGACGGTGCCGGATTCGGTGTCGTTAGGCGACTATGTGCTGCAGATCAATGGCCTGTCACAGCAGAGCCGGGTGCGGTCGGTCAACATGGCGTTGAGTGTCGAGGCGGGTGTGAGTACGCGCAGTCTGACGAAGGCGGCGTTCTTCCAGGGCAGATCGGTGGTGTTGTCGACCAATGGCCGGCGCAAGCTGCGATCGATGGTTGCGGAGCTGCCGAAGGTGCGGCAGGACGTGCTGGTTGAGATCACGGCGGTGTCGGCGACGTTGGATGATCTCGAGGAGGATCTTCGCCGGGCGGCTCGCCGAGGCCGGGAGCTGCGTGACTACCTGTCTGACCGCGGGGTGACGGGTACCTACGCGGTGACGATCCGCACCGAGGATCAACTGCGCAGCGCGGAAAGGACACCACCGTTGAGGGTGTCGTCGAACGGCAAGCCGTTGACCACGGTCCGGATCACGTTCGACGCGCCGCGCTAGTGGAAGGTCCTAAGCGGTCTGTGAGGCAGCGTGAGACTGCGATCTAGGAGACAGTGCCGTAGAGCCGATCGCCGGCGTCACCGAGGCCCGGGACGATGTAGCCCTTCTCGTTGAGGCGCTCGTCGAGGGCTGCCGTCACGACGGTGACATCCGCGTCGCGGCCGGCGAAGGCCTCCTCAAGGCGCTTGAGGCCCTCGGGTGCAGCCAGCAGGCAGATGGCTGTGACGTCGCGGGCCCCGCGCTCCAGCAGCAGGTCGATGGCGGCCACGAGGGTGCCGCCGGTGGCGAGCATCGGATCGAGGACGAAGACCTGGCGGTCCTTGATGTCGTGGGGGATCCGATCGGCATAGGTCGAAGCGGTGAGCGACTTCTCGTCGCGCACCATGCCGAGGAAGCCGACCTCGGCGGTGGGCATGAGCTTCATCATCCCGTTCAGCATGCCCAGGCCAGCGCGCAGGATAGGCACGACGATCGGCAGTGGCTGGGCCATCTCGACACCCATGGTGGGGGAGACGGGGGTGGTGATCTCGACCGGGTCGACGCGCAGTGAGTCGGTGGCCTCGTAGGCCAGAAGGGTGACCAGTTCCTCGGCCAGCAGGCGGAACGTCGCGGACGACGTCTCCTCGCGGCGCAGGCGAGTCAGCTTGTGGGCAACGAGCGGGTGATCGATCACGAGAGTGCGCATATGCCCGAGACTAGTGGTCGGGCTACCGACGGCGCGCCCTACGTGGGACTATGCACTCGTGAGCGCAGAGGAGATCGCAGCGGGCGACATTGACTTCGCCATTGCGGCCTATCGTGAGGAAGGCCGATGGTCCGTGGCGAGCCTTCCACCGCAGAGCGTGACCACCATGGAAGGCCTCCTGGCCCGGATGCGGCAGTTCCCCGGAGAGGACGGGGTCTTCGGGGCCGTCTGCGTGGGAGATGAGTTCTTCATTCTGGCTCACACCGTCCGTGACGGTGTCCGAATCATGATCAGCGATGCCGCGGCCCTCCTTGACTGGTCACTCGCGGAGGAGGCCGCTGAGCTCATCGGTCTGGAGTGGGATGAGGAGGACATCGAGGAGTTCGAGGCGGCGGGGGATGTGTCCCTGTGTGAGGCCTTCGGGCTCGATGGGGCCGAGATGATCATGATCTGCGAGGACGAGGAGATGTATCCCGACGAGCAGGTTCGCGCCGTGGCCAAGCGCCTGGGGTTTGCCGCGGAGTTGGCCACCGCCCTTCGGGGACGATGACTCCGCAGCACTTCGAAGCGTCGATGCGCCGCGCGCTCGCGCAGGCCGAGCAGGCCGCTGCAGAGGGAGAGATTCCCATCGGGGCGGTTGTCCTTGACTCTCAGGGGAATGTCCTTGCTTCGGCCCACAACTCCCGCGAGGCCAGTCATGACCCCACGGCGCATGCTGAGGTCCTCGCGCTGCGGGCGGCTGCTGAGCGCCAACAGTCATGGCGGCTGGACGGCTGCACGCTCGTCGTCACTCTGGAGCCCTGCCCCATGTGCGCCGGGGCAGCGGTGATGTCACGGATCGGCACCCTCGTCTTCGGTGCCTGGAACGACGAGTACGGGGCTGCGGGATCGCGATGGGATCTCGTGCGCGATCGCCGACTCAACCATCAAGTCGAGGTGTTCTCCGGAGTCCTTGCCGACGAATGTGGTGCGATGGTCCGGGAGTTTCTTGATTCGCGCAGAATGAAGGTCACCGGTTCTGAGGAAGTCGGAGGTGTGGAGAGGCCATGACGTCACTTCGCGAGTTCCCCGTGAGGCGCCAGCCGCCGTCGCGCCCGCCGTGGCTGCTGCCGGCCATCATCGTCGGCGCTGTGGCCGTGGCGGTTGCCGTCGTCATCCTCGTGGTGCGGATGCTCGGTGGGTCCGATGAAGCAGCTGACGCGGAGGCAGCCCCCGAACCCTCGTGCTCGACGGTCATGGTGGCCCCTGCTGATGAGCTTCCCGTGCCCGAGAAGGTGAAGGTCAACGTCTACAACGCGACGGAGACCTCGGGGCTGGCATCCAAGACCGCTCGTGACCTCAAGAAGCGCGGGTTCGTCATTCGTGATGTCGCGAACGATCCGGTGGCCATGCCCATTGAGGGCGTGGCGCGCATTCGATACGGGCCCTCGTCAGCCAAGCGCGCGGAACTGCTCTCCTACTACTTCCCCGGCGCCGAGCTGGTCGAGTTGGACCGCAGTGGCCCCAAGGTGGATGTGGCCCTCGGCGACGCCTACGTGCTGATTCCGCCGCAGCCGGACATCGACGCGATCCTGAACAAGCCCGAGGCTGTCCTGATGGGTCCAGGCTGCTTCGGCAGCGTGGCTGCTGATCCGAGTGCGAGCGAGGACGCTCTCGAGGACGCGCCCGTGGACTCTGCCGTGGACTCTGCCGCGGACGGCGAGATCAGCGAGTAGGAGTCGGCGGGTCCGGCCGTGTCAGCAGCAGGGCAACGGCCGGCAGCACCAGACCGAGCAGCACGGCCGTCGGGCCGATGCGGATGGCGAAGGCTCCCAGTGCCCCGCCGAGGGCGTAGCAGGCGATGGCGATCCCGCCGAGGACGGCCAGCCGCCGCCCGGCAGACGCCTCGCTCCCTCGGCCGGTCATCCACTCGATGAGCCCTCGAGCGCCGTTGAGGACGGTGGCCGTCTGGAAGGTCGGCTGAATGGGCGTGTTCGCGATCTTCGTCATGACGCTCGCGAGGACGCCGAGGGCCATGCCGCCCAGGATCGCGCATGCGATGCCCTTCTCGTCGTTGTTTCCGACGACGAGGACAGTGAGCCACCAGATGCCGAGGAGGGCGGAAGCCAGGATCAGGCGAACCCGCACCAGCGTCCACCCGCGCCGGGCCGCCGGGATACCGATCAGCCACGCGACCATGGCGCCGATCGCGAACCCCGCCATCGACAGCAGGGCGAGTCGCCAGGCGGCGTACTCGCCGAAGATCCCCATGCCGGCTCGCACGATGTTCCCGGACTGGTTGGCGATGAAGACGTCGAACCGGCTCAGGGAGTAGCCGTCGGTGTAACCCGAGGTCAGGGTGAGCAGCGCCAGAGCGATGACAGGCCACCGGAAGAGGCCGGTGCGTCCGATGGCATCGGCGGGGTCTGGCGCTGCAGGAGTGGAGCTCATGGTCACCCAGTGTTGCGCAGACCCGTTGCGATTCCGTTGACCGTGACCGACAGGGCGCGCGACAGCGCCTCGTCGGGCTGCTCGCCGGCAGCCCGGGCAAGTCGCACTCGCTCGAGCAGGGAGACCTGCAGCACATGCAGCGGCAGCAGGTAGGTGTCGCGCACCTCGAGCGTGCGTGCAAGCGACGGATTGCCGCCGAGGAGGCGGTCATGCCTGGTCAGGAGAAGGATCTCGCGGATAGTGAGGTCGAACTCCTGGCGGATCTCGGCGAGGAAACCGTGCAGGTGGGCCGGAACGAGGGTGCGGACGTACAGCTCGGCGACGTCGAGGTCGGTCTTTGCCAGGGTCATCTCGACGTTGGAGACGAATGTCCGGAAGAAGTGCCAGTCGTCGTACATGTCAGCGAGTGCGCTGCCGTGGCCGGCCTCGCGCGCCGCCGCCAGAGCGGTGCCGACCCCGAACCAGCCGGGAAGGACTTGGCGCGACTGCGTCCAGCCGAAGACCCAGGGGATCGCCCGCAGGCCGGAGATCCCCGATGCGGTGTCTGGCCTGCGCGATGGGCGGGAGCCCAGATGCATGGCGCCGAATTCCTCGACCGGGGTTGACAGGGCGAAGTACTCGGGCAGGTCGGGGGAGTTGACGAGTGCGCGGTAGCGCGCCTGACCGGCCTGCGAGGCGATGTCCATGACCTCGTCCCAGATGGCCAATTGGCCGGGATCGTTGCGCGGGCGGGCGTGCAGGAGGGAAGCGTCGACGACGGCGGCAACCATCTGCTCGAGGTTGTTGCGCGCCAGCGTCGGCAGCAGGTACTTGTCGGAGATCACCTCGCCCTGCTCGGTCACCTTGATCTCGCCGCTGAGCACGCCCCACGGCTGGGAGAGGATTGCGTCATAGGTCGGGCCACCGCCACGGCCGACCGTCCCGCCGCGACCGTGGAACAGGCGCAGGCGCACGCCGTGCTTGGCCGCGACGTCGCGCAGTCGCCGCTGCGCCTGGTGGATCTCCCACTGCGAGGTGGTGATGCCAGCGTCCTTGTTCGAGTCCGAGTACCCGAGCATGACTTCCTGAACGTCGCCGCGGGAGGAGACGATCGCGCGATAGGCGGGGACAGAGAGCAGATCCTCGAGGATGTCCCCGGCAGCGCTGAGTTCGGCGCCGGTCTCCAGCAGTGGCACGAAGCCGACCCGCGCTGTGCCCAGGGTGGCGTCGACGAGTCCTGCCTCGCGGCCGATGACGACCGCCGCCAGCACATCCTCGCTGCCCTGCGTCATGGAGATGATGCAGGACTCGATCGCCCGTGGTCCGTACTGATTCAGGGCATCGCGCACGGCCACGTAGGTCTGCCAGGTGCGAAGGCCGTCCTCGTCCAGGGGAGGTGGCGTGGGCGCCAGTGGGCGTTGCGAGTCCAGCTCCGCGATGAGGGCGGTGCGACGCTCGTCGCGAGTCAGGTCTGCCCAGGGTCGATCGCCGGTCTCAAGGCGGTCGAACAGCTGACCCACGGCGTGCTGGTACTTGTCCGCATGCTCCCGCACATCCAGCGTCGCCAGGGGCAGCCCGATTGCGGCGACAAGACGGATGGTGCGATCAAGGATTCCGGTGGCCGCCTGCTGGCCACCGCCGGCGGTCAGCAGCTCATTGCGAACCAGCAGCAGGTCGTCGATGAGCTCAGCAGTCGTTTCGTAGTCCCGCCCGGGCTCGTGCGGACGGTTCGCGCGGAGGCGTTCGAGGGTCAGCTCAAGGCGCTTCCGCATCACGGTGAGCTTCAGACGGACGGGCTCCTCCGCGTTGATCCGCAGGTAGCGCGAATCGAAGTCAGGCAGGTGGCGCAGGCTCGCGTCGATGGAGTCGCGCAGGGCGGCGCTGGTCGAGGTGAAGCGCTCGGAGATCGACAGGTCCTCGATGAGTCGCGTCATGTGGGGAAGTAGGTCAGCGACGGCATGCTCACGCTGGAAGCGCAGCACGTCCAGCGTGATCTGCGGAGTGACGAACGGATTTCCGTCGCGGTCGCCACCGATCCACGACCCGAAGGACACGGGACGTGACTCGGGCGGCAGGGAGGAACCCATGCGCACGAACGCCTCGGCCAGATCGTCCAGAACGGACTCGAGAGGCCCACGGGTGAGGTCATCGACGTAGTAGAGCGCGTTACGCGCCTCGTCGATCACGTGCGGCTGCTGCAGTCGAATCTCATCTGTTTGCCACAGCAGATCCACCACCTCGCCGACGCGGTGCATGCGCGCGGTGTCGTCGAGTGAATCGTCGAGCATCACGTCTGCAAGGCGACGCAGCTTGGTCAGAACCGATCGACGCGCTGCCTCGGTGGGATGAGCGGTGAAGACGGGTCGAACGGAGAGGGCCTTGGCAAGATCGGCGATCGCGTCGGATGTGGTGTCAGACGACACCACGGCGTCAGCGACTCGTCGTAGCGGGCCGCCTTCCTCTCTGCGCTCCAGGGCGATGTCCCGCGAGCGTTCCACCTGCTCGGCGACATTCGCGAGGTCGAAGTAGACGGAGAACGCTCGTGCGAGCTGGGTGGCGGACTCAACATCGACTGACGTCAGGCGAGCTGCGGCGGCCTGCTGGTCCTCGCGCACCAACAGACGCACCTCCTCGACCAGATCGAGCAGGCCCGGCCCCTCGTGCCGGACGAGGGTCTCTCCGAGCTGCACCCCCAGATCGCGAATGGC
>JAIOXK010000106.1 GCA_021741645.1 Candidatus Nanopelagicales bacterium | reverse complement strand
GATCAGCTCGCCTTCCAAGGAGTCGGAACGGTCCTGTTCATCGACGAGGTGCATCGGTTCAGCAAGTCGCAGCAGGACGCACTGCTGCCGGCAGTGGAGAACGGATGGATCACGCTGATTGCAGCCACCACGGAGAATCCCAGCTTCTCCGTGATCGCCCCGCTCATGTCGCGCAGTGTTCTCGTGCAACTGTCTGCCTTGACCGATGTGCACGTCGACGAACTGCTTCATCGGGCGGTGATCGATCCTCGTGGACTCGATGGTCGGGTGGACGTCGACGAGGATGCCTTTGCCCATCTGGTTCGGACCGCGAACGGCGACGCGCGAAGGGCATTGACCGGTCTCGATGCCGCAGCAGCGTCGACGTCAGAAGGCGCGGACGGACGACGACACATTGACCTTGCCGCGGCGGAGCGGGCTGTCCAGCAGGCGGCGATCATCTACGACAAGGATGGCGATCAGCACTATGACGTCATCAGCGCCTTCATCAAGAGCGTGCGGGGAAGCGATCCGGATGCCGCCCTGCACTACCTCGCACGGATGCTCGAAGCAGGTGAGGACCCACGTTTCGTCGCTCGTCGCCTCATGATCCTTGCCAGCGAGGACGTGGGGATGGCCGAGCCCAACGTGCTTCAGACGGCGGTCGCGGCGGCCCAGGCGGTCGCGATGGTGGGGATGCCGGAGGCCAGCATCATCCTCGCCCACGCCACAGTGCACGCGTCGCTTGCTCCCAAGTCGAATGCCGTCGTGGTGGGCATCAGCGAGGCGACATCGGACGTGCGCTCCGGTGGGATCGGACGAGTGCCGATGCATCTGCGAGATGCCCACTACCCGGGGGCCGGTGCGCTGGGTCATGGGCTCGAGTACCAGTACCCGCACGACGTCCCTGAAGGAGTGGCTGCTCAGCAGTACCTTCCGGATGAACTCGTCGGACGGCAGTACTACCGACCCACTCGCCATGGAGCCGAGGCTGCCTGGTCGGACGTCGCCTTCAAGGTTGCTGGCCTGCGTCACCCCGACAATGACTCGGGTGAGCCGGAATCGCGGCAGCGGGAGGACGAGTGATCGGCCCCCATTAGGCTGGGGCACCATGCGACGGATGGTGTGGGTGGCGATCGGTGCGGCCGGTGGAATTGTGGCCTATCGACGCATCCAGCAGGCGATGGTCGATGCTCGCGAGCGCGGAGTCGTCCTCAGCGCTCAGCAGGTGGGGCTTTCCGCGGTTCAGGCGGTGAGCAGTGCGCGAGCGATCGCCATGTCTGCCACTGCCGCAGCCGGCCAGGGGCGTTCGCAAGCTTCGGCCGGTGACGCCGCGGCCCGGGTCATCGAGCAGGCTCAGGCAGTCGTCGCCTCGGGTCAGAAGAGGGAGAAATGATGGACTCCGCCGAGATCCGCAGCAGGTTCCTGCGCTTCTTCGCCGATCGAGGTCATCAGGTGGTGCCATCGGCGTCCCTCCTTCTTGATGATCCGACCCTGCTGTTCGTGAACGCGGGCATGGTGCCCTTCAAGCCGTACTTCCTCGGCGAGGCGCCGCCTCCGTACCCGCGGGCCACCAGCGTGCAGAAGGTCGTGCGCACGCTCGACATCGAGGAGGTGGGCAAGACGACGCGTCACGCCTCCTTCTTCCAGATGGCCGGCAACTTCTCGTTCGGGGACTACTTCAAGGAAGGCGCGATCCCGCTTGCGTGGGAGCTCCTCACGGCATCACAGGCCGACGGAGGCTATGGCTTCCCCGAGGATCGCCTCTGGGTCACCGTCTACGAGGACGACGATGAGGCCATCGAGATCTGGCATCGAGTCGCGGGGCTTCCCTACGAGCGGATTCAACGACGTGGCCCCAAGGACAACTACTGGTCCATGGGCGTGCCCGGACCGGGTGGCCCCTGCTCGGAGATCTACTTCGACCGTGGTCCCGAGCATGGCCGTGAGGGCGGCCCGGTGGCCGACGAGGATCGGTACCTCGAGGTCTGGAATCTGGTCTTCATGCAGGACGAGCTCTCCGCGGTCCGGTCGAAGGAGGACTTCGACATTCGGCAACCACTTCCCGCCAAGAACATCGACACGGGCATGGGCCTTGAGCGGATGGCGGCACTGCTGCAGGGCGTCGACAACATCTATGAGATCGACACCACACGCGGGATCCTTGATCGGGCATGTGAGCTCAGTGGGGCTCGCTACGGGTCGAGCACGAAGGATGATGTCGCGCTCCGTGTGGTGGCCGATCACGCGCGAACGTGCGTCTTCCTCATCGGCGACGGCGTCATTCCCGGCAACGAGGGGCGCGGGTACGTTCTGCGCCGACTCATGCGCCGGACGATCCGGATGATGAGGCTGCTGGGTGCGCACGAGCCTGCGATGGCCGAGCTCGTCGACTCAACGGTGCTGGCGATGGCACCCCAGTACCCCGAGCTCAACGACATGGTGGGCCGAATCCGCACGACCGCGATTGGCGAGGAGGCGGCCTTCCTCCAGACGCTGCGTACGGGAACCACGATCTTCGACACCGCGGTAGCGGAGGTTCGCTCCGGAGGCGGCAACCAGCTGCCGGGGGAGCAGGCTTTCGCGCTGCATGACACCTACGGATTCCCGATCGATCTCACGCTGGAGATGGCCTCGGAGCAGGGACTGTCCGTTGATGAGCCGGGCTTCCGCCGACTCATGCAGCAGCAGCGCGAACGGGCCAAGGCGGACTCGCAGGCGCGCAAGGCCGGGGTGTCGGCCGTGACGGCCTATCGCGACATCCTTCAAGCGGGCGGTCTCACGACCTTCACGGGCTATGACGAAGCGGTCACCGAGTCGACCGTCATCGGGATCGTGAAGGACGCCGACACGGTGCCGGCAGCGTCCGTGGGTGATCACGTGGAGATCGTCCTCGACCGATCGCCCTTCTACGCCGAGGCCGGAGGTCAGCTCGGCGATCATGGCCGTCTGCGGAGCCACGAGGGTGCGCTCGTCGACATCTATGACGTCCAGACGCCGGTGCCCGGGCTCTTCGTGCATCGCGGCGAGGTTGTCGACGGGGAACTGGTGGCCGGTGCCACGGTCATCAGCGAGATCGACTCGCAGCGCCGCCGTGCCATCTCCCGAGCGCACACGGCCACGCACATGATTCACCGCGCGTTCCGCGAGCGACTCGGTGACACCGCAACCCAGATGGGTTCGGAGAATGCCCCCGGTCGACTCCGGTTCGACTTCCCGAACCCGACCGCGGTTGAGGCGTCCGTGCTCTCCGAGGTCGAGCAGCACGTCAATGAGGTGCTGATCGACGATCTCGCGGTGTCGGCGCAGACCATGACCCAGGACGAGGCGCGAGCGATGGGCGCGATGGCGCTCTTCGGCGAGAAGTACGGCGACCGGGTGCGCGTGGTGTCGGTCGGCGACTGGGCGCACGAACTGTGCGGCGGCACACATGCCCAGCGATCGGGGCAGTTGGGCGTGGTCACCTTCCTGTCCGAGGGGTCCATCGGCGCCGGTGTCCGGCGAGTCGAGGCGCTCGTCGGATCGGACGCGTACCAGTTCCTGGCCCGTGAGCATCTGCTGGTCAATCGGCTCACGGAGCTCGTCAAGGCTCCCGCCGATCAGCTCGTTGAGCGGGTCGAGAAGACGATCACCGCGTTGAAGGATGCCGAGCGCGACCTTGCGAAGGTGCGCAGCGCACAGTTGGCGGCGAATCTCGATGGCATCATCGGTGAGGGTCGCGACATCGGCAGGGTCAGGCTGTGGACCTTCCGGGCGCCCGACGGCACCAGCGGCGGGGACTTGCGCGAGTTGGCGATGAAGGCCAAGGGTCGAGCACGGCCTGATCTGCCCGCGGCTCTCGTCGGCGTGGCGGTAGCGGACGGCAAGGTGAACCTCGTGACCGTCGCCTCTCCGGAGGCGATCGACATGGGCATCACGGCAGGTGACCTGCTCAAGGCTGCCGCGCCAGCCATCGGTGGGCGGGGTGGCGGCAAGCCCGAGTTCGCGCAGGGGGGCGGCACTGATCCGGAGGGCATCGACGCTGCCCTGGCGGCGGTCGAGCACGTGGTGCGCGAGCGCGCGGGAGCCTAGGAGTGCCACCCGGCGTGCGCCTGGGCATCGACGTGGGCTCGGTGCGGATAGGAGTGGCTCGCAGCGATGCGACCGGCGTCCTGGCCGTGCCATTGGATGCCGTGCCTGCGGGAGTCGATTCCTGGGGGGCGGTATCAGCTCTGGCTCGGGAGTGGGAAGCCGTCGAGATCGTCGTCGGGCTTCCGCTCAGCATGGACGGAAGTGAGGGCCGCGCGGCAGTCCTGGCCCGGGAGTGGGTCGAGCAGTTGTCGGAACGAACAGACGTTCCTGTGCGTCTGGTCGATGAGCGGCTGTCCACCGTGCAGGCTCAACGTGCCCTGCATTCCGGCGGGCGCACGACACGCCAGTCTCGGTCACTCATCGACAGCGCGTCTGCTGTCATGGTGCTGCAGTCAGTGCTTGACGCGAATGGCAGTGGCGAGTTCAGCGGGGGAGGAGGAGCGGCACCGTGAGTCAACTTGCACCCCTGATGAGTTCCGGTCCGCTGCCCCCGTCCCGGCATCGAAGCAGCTGGGTCAAGTGGGTCGTCGGTCTCGTGGCCGTGGCCATCGCCGGAGGCATGATCGCTTTCTCGGCCAGCATCTTCCGTGGCGGCGCCGAGCCCGAGGAGTACGCCGGTAGCGGTCAGGGCGAGGTCGTGGTGGTGGTCGCCCGCGGAGACACCCTCAGCGAGATCGCGCGGAAGCTCGAGGAGGCGGGTGTCGTCCTGTCGGCGTCGTCCTTCGTCAACGCGTCCGAGGTCGACGAACGTGCGGGAACGATCGGCCCGGGCAAGTACACCCTGCGCGAGCAGATGAGTTCCACTGAGGCGCTGGAACTGATGCTGGATCCGGCATCGCGGGCCGACAGTCGGCTGGTGCTTCCCGAAGGCCTCCGGCTGGAGCAGACGGTGGAAGCCGCCTCGTTGGCCACCGGGTTGCCGGCGAAGGACTTCCAGGAGGCGCTGGCCTCTCCAGGAGATCTGGGTCTTCCGGATTGGGCCAAGGAGCGTCCGGAGGGATTCATGTTCCCCGCGACCTACGACATCGCTGGCGACGAGACCGCCAGCTCTTTGCTCGCAAGCCTGGTGAAGCGTTTCAATCAGGCCAGCGCTGACGTGGGGCTCGAGGAGGGGGCAGCCGAGATCGGCCTCAAGCCGTACAAGATCCTCATCATCGCCTCTCTCCTGCAGGCGGAGGCGATCCCGGGCGATTTCGCCAAGGTGGCGCGCGTCATCTACAACCGACTCGACCAGGGAATGCCGCTGCAATTGGACTCGACCGTGTCCTACGCGCTGGGCATCACTGACATTCAGTTGAACGAGGAGCAGTTGGGTACCTCGTCGCCTTACAACACGTACCAGAACAAGGGTCTGCCGCCTCGCCCGATCAACTCGCCCGGCGAGGCTGCTCTCGAGGCTGCCCTCAACCCGGCGAAGGGCGACTGGCTGTACTTCGTCACGGTGGATCCGCGGACGGGGGAGACCAAGTTCGCCAAGGACTACGACCGCTTCCTCGTCTACAAGAAGGAGTTCCAGGCGACCCTGGCGGAGATCGAGGCCGAGCAGAATGAATGAGCGCGACGGACGAATGTCTGGTCCGTCCGGGGTAAGGGCGGGATTGCAGGCAGCCGTCCTGGGCTCACCCATCGCCCATTCGCTCTCGCCAGCGCTGCATCTGGCCGCCTATGCAAGTCTTGGTCTGGACTGGAGCTACCGCGCGATCGAGGTGACCGAGCAGGCGCTGCCTTCCTTCCTCGCAGGTCTCGATGATTCCTGGGCGGGCTTGTCGCTCACCATGCCGCTCAAGGAGTGCGTCATCCCACTAGTGACCTCGGTGGACGATGAGGCACGGCACCTCCGTTCGGTCAATACGGTCCTCCCTGTTGGTGGCGGCTGGCGCGGCTCGAACACGGACGTCTACGGCATCACCGAGTCCTTGACCCGTGCTGGCGTCGGCGAGGCGCCCGTGACGGCAACGGTGCTCGGAGCCGGAGCGACTGCCCGCAGTGCGGTTGCGGCCCTGGGTCGATTGGGTGCTCAGGAAGTCGTGGTCTGCGCTCGGCGCCCTGAGGCGGCACGGGAGGTCGTCGCTCTCGGTGAGGTGCTGGGCGTCCGCGTCGAGCCGGCCACTCTTGATCCGTCCGAGAAGCTGGTCACCGCTGACGTGGTGATCAGCACGCTGCCGGGGGATGCCGGTGCCCCCTGGGCGGATATTGCGAGGAGTGCACGGGGAGTCCTGCTGGATGCGTCGTACCACCCGTGGCCCACGCCTTTGGCCGGTGCATGGCAGGGTGCGGGGATAGCCAGTGGCCGCGACATGCTGCTGTGGCAAGCGGTGGAGCAGGTGCGGCTCATGACGGGTCTAGAGCCGGCGCCCGCCGTGATGTCCGCTGCGCTGCCTGCTTGATGCGCTTCACCTCGTGAGCCCAGAAGGCCGTTGGGAGGACGCGGAGCCTGCCGCCCATGCCGCCAGAGCGACGTTCTGGAAGGATCGCCTGCATGGTGCGCTGGTTGACTGCTGGGGAATCACATGGTCCGGCCCTCGTGACGATCGCCGAGGGCCTGCCGGCTGGCATTGAGGTGTCAAGCGAGTCGGTAGGGGTGGACCTCGCTCGTCGACGTCTGGGTGCTGGCCGCGGCGCCCGCATGAAGTTCGAGCGCGACGAGGTGCGCTTTCTCGGCGGCGTGCGGCATGGCCGGACCCTGGGCGGCCCGGTGGCCATCGAGGTGGGCAACACCGAGTGGCCCAAGTGGGAGCAGGTGATGTCTCCCGATCCCGTCGACGACGACGTGATTGCCGAGCTGGCGCGCAATGCCCCACTCACGCGCCCCCGGCCAGGTCACGCCGATCTCGTGGGCATGCAGAAGTACGGCTTCACCGACGCTCGGCCGATTCTTGAGCGTGCCAGCGCCCGCGAGACCGCGGCCCGAGTCGCGATCGCATCGGTTGCGCGTGCCTTCCTGCGGCAGGTGGCGGGGATCGAGGTCGTCAGTCACGTCGTGCGCATCGGTGCTGCGGCCACCTCCGCCGAGTCTCGGCTGCCCGTCGCGTCGGATCAGGCGGCCATTGACGACAGCCCTGTCCGGTGTCTTGATGCCGTTGCGGCCGCAGCGATGGAAGAGGAGATTGCCTCGGCTCACCGCGACGGCGACACCCTCGGGGGAGTCGTGGAGGTCCTCGCCTACGGCCTGCCGCCGGGTCTGGGCAGCCACGTTCATTGGGATCGCCGCCTTGACGCGCGGCTCGCAGCAGCCCTCATGGGCATTCAGGCCATCAAGGGTGTTGAGGTCGGCGACGGCTTCGGGCTGGCCGCAGTGCGTGGATCGCAGGCACAGGACGAGATCATCGACGACGAGGGCCGACTCGTGCGGACGTCCGGCAAGTCCGGAGGCACCGAGGGCGGCATGTCCACAGGTGAGGCGCTGCGCGTCCGTGCTGCCATGAAGCCGATCTCCACCATCCCCAAGGCGCTGCGCACCGTTGACGTCGCCACTCGAGAGGCCGCCCCGGCGATCAACCAGCGTTCGGATGTCTGTGCTGTGCCAGCCGCAGGAATCGTCGCGGAGGCCATGGTGCTCATGGTGCTAGCTGAGGCGATTCTGGAGAAGTTCGGTGGTGACAGCGTCGACGAGGTCGCTCGCAACATCCGTGGATACCTCGACCATCTCAGCGTCCGATGACGCAGGAGTCTGATCAGTCCGGTCCCGTGGTTGTCCTCATCGGATCGCCGGGGGCGGGCAAGTCCACTGTCGGGCGTCGCGTCGCGCAGCGCCTCGGTGTCGAATTCGCAGACTCGGATGCGTTGATCGAGCAGGAGGCCGGCATGAGCGTGGCCGACCTGTTCGTCACCGAGGGGGAGGGGGCCTTTCGGCAGCGCGAGGTGGACACCATCGCTGCAGCGCTGCGCGACCACACCGGTGTGGTCTCTCTCGGTGGGGGATCGGTGATGCGTGCCGAGACTCGCGAACTGCTGGTCGGCAGACGCATCGTCTGGCTCAAGGTCTCGCTCAGTGATGCCGCTGCTCGCGTGGGTCTGAACACCGCCCGCCCGCTGCTGCTGGGCAACGTCCGCGCCACTTTGGGAGCACTCCTGGCGGAGCGATCTCCCGTGTACGAGGACGTGGCCACCGACGTTGTTGACACCTCGGGCAGCTCATTGCGGGAGGTCGTCGACGCGGTAGTGGCCGTGCTGGGCCAGCGGCCCATCCGTGAGGACGTGGGCCAGCGGCCCGTTCATGAGGAAGAGGGCTGACATGGCTTCGGACATCATCGTTCCGGTCGATGCGGAGCGGCACTACGACGTGGTCATCGGTCGTGGGCTCCTGGGTCATCTGGCGGGCATGCTGGCAGGGGCGCAGCGAGTCGCGATCATCCACCCGGGTGCCCTCACGGCATCAGCGGAGGCCATGCGCGCGGATCTTGCCGACTCCGGGTTCGAGGTCACCCTTCTGGAGATCCCCGAGGCCGAGGATGCCAAGACCGCGGAGGTGGCGGCCTTCTGCTGGTCGGTGCTGGGAACGGCAGGATTTACGCGAAGCGATGCCGTGGTCGGCCTCGGCGGTGGCGCCACCACGGATCTGGCCGGGTTCGTTGCCGCCACGTGGTTGCGCGGCATTCGGGTGGTCCAGGTCCCCACCACCCTCTTGGGCATGGTGGACGCGGCCGT
>JAIOXK010000105.1 GCA_021741645.1 Candidatus Nanopelagicales bacterium | reverse complement strand
GGGGGCCCGGGCGAGAGCCGCACAAGGTCACGCATCTGCGCCGGCGAAACCGAGACCAGATAGCGGGCTGCGACCGGCGTCAGCAGGTACGACGGCCCATCCGCGTCGAGCAGACCGAGACTGACCAGTAGATCCGCAAGCACGGTGACGTGGTCGGCCTCACGTGAACCGACCTGCTCAGCCAGCTGGTCGGCGCTCAGACCGTCAGCCCCCGCAGCCGCGATCGCGTCAACCAGTCCGAGATCCAGCGCCGCGACGAGCGCGTGATAGGCGGCCAGTCCGTTGATCACGTCCCAGACTGGAGCGGGGCTGACGGGGGCTGCGGTCATGGCAGGAGCACGATCTTCCCCGCGACCGCCCGGGACTCCATCCGCTCTTGGGCGGCCCTGGCCTCTGCCAGCGAGAAAGCCCGATCGATCGGCGTGACGAAGTCGCCCGCCCAATAGGCGGCGAGCATGCGGGGGAACTCATGCCGGTTGTATGGGTCGCTGCCCAACAGCCGCAGGCCGAAATGGTAGGCGTAGACTAGGTCGATGCTCGCCCGGTTACCGGTGGTGTTTCCGAGGAATACCAGACGTCCCTTGGCTGCCAGGCTGTAGATCGAAGCGTCCCAGACCGCCGGTCCCACGTGATCGAGAACGACGTCGACGCCACGCCCATCGGTCGCCGCTCGGGCGGCCGCGGCGATGTCATCAGTCGCGGAGTTGATGACCACGTCGGCGCCCAGTCGCTGGGCGAATTCCATCTTCTCCGGAGTGCTGGCCGTCGCGATGACGAAGGCGCCAGCTGCCCTGGCGAGCTGCACGGCAGCAGTGCTGACGCCGCTCGCTCCCGCATGGATGAGGATGCTCTCCGCCATCCTCAGGTCCGCGGTGTCCACTAGCGCGTGCCAAGCGGTCATCCACGCAGTCGGGAGGACAGCCGCCTCCTCGAATCCAACTCCGTCGGGGATGCGATGAACGTTGGCCACGGGGACGACGACGTACTCGGCATAGCCGCCGTCGCGGTTACCGCCCACAACCGTCGCGCGCTCGCACTTGCCATCCTCGGCGATGACGCACGCGGCGCAGTGCCCGCACGAAATCGCCGGGTTGACGAGAACGCGGTCTCCCTCGCGGACCTCGCTGGCCGTCACGAGTTCCGCATGCGGCCCGACGGCGGCCACCAGACCGGCCACGTCCATGCCGGCGATGTGCGGAAGGGCGTAGCCCGGAATCAGCGCAGGACCGCGACGTTGCAGGACATCCAAATGGTTCAATCCGCATGCCTTGACCAGGATGAGCACTTCCCCCGGCCCGGGCTCGGGGGTCGGCACGTCCTCGAATCGCAGGACGTCGGCATCACCGTGCTCGTGGTAGATCGCAGCCTTCACCGGCTTCATCCCTCTCGCGGATCGTCACTTCCTGCAGGACGCCAGCCGCGCGAGTGCACGCCACTGGAGCGCAACTCGCCCCGCGATCTCTCGGCGGGGGTCTCATCTGTTGCCGATGAGACAAGATTTCGCTTCACGATATGAGAGGAGGATTCGGGTGTCAATAGTTCAGCAGAAGGCCGTTCAGTAGGCCGAGCGCGCAGCCACCGCTTCGATGTCGCGCGCCGCGGCGAACTGGGCTGCAACGGCGGTGCGCAGGATCGCCGCGTCGGTGGACACCGTGACCATGTCGAGGCCAGCGTCCATATACCAGCGTGCCTGCTGCCCGCTCGTCGCGTGGATACCGACCGGAAGTCCGACCGCCGAACAGGCGAGACGAGTTCGTTCGATCGCAGAGACCACCTCCTGCTCGACCGGATCGCTGTACGGCGGCAGTCCCAGCGTCACCGCCAGGTCGGACGGGCCGATGTAGACGCCGTCGACGCCCGGCACGGCGCAGATCTCGTCGATCGCTTCGACCGCCTCGGCCGTCTCCACCATCGGCAGGCACAGGATCTGCGCGTTCACCTCGGCCAGCGACATCCCCGTGGTGCGCAAACCGGCTCTCACGGGGCCGAAACTCCGCACGCCTTCGGGGGCGTACCGACAGGCTGCGACCGCGGCAGCAGCCTGCTCCGCGGAGTTGACCATGGGCACGATGACGCCGTGGGCACCCGCGTCGAGCGCCTTGCCGATCGCATCATTCGTGTTGGCCGGGACTCGGACCAGCGGCGTCGCCTCGGTCCCGGCCGTCGCGATGAGCATCGGGACCATCGCCTCCGCGTGCGCGAGCCCGTGCTGCAGGTCGACGCACACATAGTCGAATCCGGTGAGGGCGAGCATCTCGGTCGCGAAGGGCGACCCCAGCGTGGCCCATCCGCCGACTACCTGCCGACCTCCGGCCCACGCGACCTTCAGCCCGTTGGCGAACATCAGAGCACGTCAACCAGCCGGGCTGCTACGTCCTCGTAGTCCGCGCGCGGCGGGGCGAACACGTCGAGGTTGATGCAGGGCTCGGTCAGCGGGACGATGTAGTGCTCGACGCCCTTGGGCACCAGCAGCATCGATCCCGGTCCCATCTCGTGCGCGACACCGTCGATGAAGTAGTCCGCCCGACCTTCGAGTACGAGCGCGAGCTGGTCGAAGTCGTCGTGCGAGTGCGGTCGGGTGTCCATCCCGACCGAGAGACTGTGCCAGCACAGCATGACGTCGTCGGTCGCGTAGACGCGACGACGCACGCCCGGTCTGATGACATCCTCGGGCACGTCATCCCAGTTGACGACGACTCCGGCAAGCGCAGCACTGAGCACGGTCACATCCTTCCCTACGCCGACAGGCCACGCCACGGCACGAGGTCGAACTGCTCACCGTTCAGGAGCACGGCCGTCGGTTCGAGGCGCGCGGCCTCGATGGTGTTGCCCGCCGCATCGGTCAGCGTCGCAACGCCCGCACCGGTCAGCACGGCCACATGGGCCGGGCCCCCGACGGTGAGCGCGCCGAAGCCCTCGCCGTCGATGCCCAGCAGGCGAGCGGGCTCGATGGTCACTCGCGGGATGACGTCCTCGAGCCGGATGCCCAGGGCGATGAGCTTCGACATGCTAGTGACGAGGTCGAAAACCGGCCCGCGCCAATTGCGCGCGCTCGTGTCGGACGTGATCACGTCGGGGATGAAGCCCTGCTCGATCGCGGGGGCAGCGACCTTGAACGAGAGGTTGCTGCGTCCGTGGGCTGACTCGTACAGCACGCCGCGTTCGCGTGCCGCGTAGATCTCGTCCTGCACGCGACCGTTGTCGCCGAGGATTGTCGGAGCCTTTCCGGTGTAGCAGTGGGCGATGATGTCGCCGGGCCGCAACATGTCGACGATCTCCGGAACCGACAGCGCGGTCTCGCCGATGTGCACCATGACGGGCAGGCCGCCCTGCTCGCCGAGGTCGACGGCCTTCTTCAGGAGCGGGGTGATCTGGTCGCCCAGCACGTCCTCCGACAGTCGGATCTTGAAGCCGCGCACCATGTCTGCGTTGTCTGCGGCCACCTGCAGGGCGTCCTCGACGTTGAACGTCTCCGGGTTCAGCAGCTCGCCGTAGCGGAAGTCGATGAGGCCCAGCACCGAGACGTTCAGGAAGGACAGGATGCGCATGGGATTGGGGTCGACCACGATCCTACGGAACGCCGCGAACGTCGATGCTCCGGCCGTGCCTGCGTCCGCGGCCGCCACCACGCCACGACGAAGGTGCGCCTCGACGGCAGGTGCCCCGACCTTGGACACGGACTCGAAGATGTGCGTGTGCCCCTCGACCAGCCCGGGCAGGACGAGTTGTCCCGTCGCGTCGATGCGGGTGGTCGCTGCGGCGCTCGCCGCGAGCCCGCCCTCCACAGCCGCGATCCGACCGCCGGTCACGGCGACGTCTGCGATCTGATCGACGCCATTGGCGGGGTCGATGACCCGGCCGCCCACGATCAGGGTGTCGTAGGTCTGCTGCTGCGTCATGCCTGCTCCTCCCGGGGCGCCGAGCCCCGATCATTAGTGCCTACGTCGAGCGCCTGCTGAACCTGGGTGACCAGGGGCACCATGTCGGCCACCTGGATGGTGATCTCGTCCCCCGCTCGCAGGAACCGGCCGCGATCCTGGCCGGTTCCCGGCGGCGTGCCGGTGAGCACGACGTCGCCCGGGTCGAGCCTTGCGTGACGCGAGATGAGGGCCAGCAATTCCGCGACGGGAGTGATGAGGTCGCTCGTCCGACTGTCCTGCACGAGGTCGCCATTGAGCCACGATCGTACCGGGATGTCGTCGCACGCTGCGAGGTCCTCCGTCGGCACGACGGTGGGTCCGAGTGCGCTGACCCCCGGCATCGACTTGGCCAACAGCGGGTTGGCGTGCTTAACCATGAGATCGCGCGCCGTCACATCGTTGCCGGTGACGATGCCAGCCACACGCGACCACACGTCCCCCGGTGCGATGCCGTCCATCGAACGGCCCACCAAGATGCCGACCTCCGCCTCGTAGTCGACCTCGTGGGACAGGTCGTCATTGATCCGCAGTGGTTCCGTCGGACCGGCCAGCGCACTGAGCGGCTTGATGTACAGGGTCGGGAAGTCCGGCACCGCCCGCCCGGTCAGCGTGGCCTTCGCGTGGTAGTTCAGGCCGATGCCCCAGACGGTCGTGCCCCGCAACGGCAGGGGCGGGATGACGACCTCCCGGAGCGACTGGGCCGGCAGCCGGAGTCTGACGGCTGCCCGGCGAACGAGATCGAGGGAACATCCGTCGGACAGCAGGGCTCCGACGTTGGGGTAAGGCAAGTCCACGACGACGAGATCATCACCTTCGCACCGGGCCAGGCCGTGGCGCGTCGCCATGATCTCCACCCGATGCATCTTTCATTGCGTAATGATGTCGTGTCAAGTGAGATAGCGGAGTTGTGTCGTCAGGCCCTGTCCGTCAGCGTCTCCCCCACGAGCCGCTCGTAGATGCGCGTGAAGGCCAGCAGTTCGTCCAGGTCCACGACGTCGGTGCCGTCGCCGGTGGCCAGCGTGCGGCTCGGGCCGAGGCGGGCCGTCGGAATGCCGTGGGCACGCAGGACCACCCCGTCGGTCGACCCGGTCCAGCCCGTCACCCGCTGCGGCAGGGCCAGCACGCCGTATTGGCGAGACTCGGCCGTCCAGGCGTCGACTGCTGCACTGATCACGTCTGCGTCGGCTGGTGTCGATGCGCCCGCGTGAATGCCGCTGACCTCCACCTCGACGTCGACCCCCGATAGGTCCGCGGCAAGCAGGGCAGATTCGATAGCGGCCGTCAGCTCGGACGCGATGCGCCCACCGGCCAACGGTCCGGGCCCAACCAGGTAGCCGAATATCTCCACGACCGCCGGGACCAGATCAGCCTTCGTCGGTTGGCCGCCTCGGACGGCACCGATCCCGAAGCACGCCCCGACCTGCCCCGCGTCCGGGCTCTGCGCGAGGGTGCTTGCGAGCCGGTCGCCGGCAGTTCGCACGGAGTCGACCACGATCCCCAGATGGGCCAGCAGTCCGCCGGGCGGCCGGACAGCACCCTGGCCCATGACGGCACCCCACCCTGCGCGAAAGGCCAGCCGCACGTAGCAGGCGCCGGGCTCGTCGTGCAGCACGCCCACGGGTCCGCCCTTGGCGACGATCGCCGCGGACGGCAGAACCGCGTCGGCCAGGAAGCGCTGGACGCCGGTGCGGTCGCCGTCACCGAATTGATCTCCCGTGGACACCGAAGGCCCCCGATGGGTGCCTCCTGCGGCTAGGAGCAGGCGTGCGGGAACATCGGTGGCACCAGCGATGTGCCGGTCGGCCGCCCGCCCGAACGCAACAAGCGCAGCGGCCGCCGGCCCCTTCGCGACACCCAGCCCGAATCCGCGCACGGTGCGCTGGGCGGAGTCGATCAGGACACCCTCCGGGGCGGGTGGCTTCCCCGTGATCGGCCTGTCGAATGCATCGTCCCCGGTCAGGGAGGTGTCCAGGTGCGAGAAGATCAGCACTCCCCCGCGACCTGACACGGGCCGGCTGACCTGCCCGACGACTTGGGCACGGCCGTCGTGATCGACGTCCTGCACGTCCCACTGAGCAGATGGCCAGCGCTCGCGAGCGAACGCCACCACCGCCTCAGCGAGCGGACGCTCGTTACCGCGCGGCGACGGAGTCGACGCCAGCAGCTGAACGGCGCCGATCAGGTCGGCTTCGAGCGGGATGTTCGTCAGTAGCGCTCCCAGTCATCCGCGGCCGCGCGCCAGACGTCGATGTTGCGCGGGTCAGCCGACATGTAGCGCTCCTTGTGCGTCTCGTGCTCCTCCGGAGTGAAGACGCGATGACGGTCCATCAGCTCGATGCGCGGGCCATGCTGTGCCACGTACATATAGAACGCGATGGACGCCGATGCCGAGTGGTTGACGATGTCGGAGGGTATCGGGACCTTCTTGTAGACAGCCTTCGTCCGTCCGCGCATCACGTGGTCCAGGCTCTTCATCTGGAAGGCGAGGTGCGCGACGTAATACTTCGTGTCCTGTCGAAGGGCGAGGGCGTGGTGATACCGGTCCTCGCAACGCAGGAAGGTCGAGGCACCGAACCCGTCGGCCACGATTACGTCGGAGCGCAGGAATCCGAGCACGTCGCAGTAGAACCGCAGCGACTCCTGATAGTGAGGGGTCGACAGGAACGGGTGCACGATGTCGATCGGACGCCACTCCACCAACGGCGGCTCGGCGTACACGTGGAAGTCACGGACGAACTCCAGCATCTGCCCGTTGGGGTCCTGCACCGAGAAGCCATCCAGGCAGGCGGCCTTGGTCCGCGGGTGCAGCTCGCCGATCTCCCGACCGTCCGCAACCAGCCGGTTCCGCAGGTCCTCGAGGACCTCCTGCGACTCGACGGTGAAGGCAAGGGTCTCCACGTGATGCTCAGTCAGCGACGGGTCGGCAACCAGTTCGATGTCATGGTGCGACAGGTTCGCCCGAAGCTGCGCGTACGTGTCGTCGTGACCTTCCAGCTGCAGGCCAACGTGGTAGGTGTAGAAGTCGATCGATGCGGCCAGGTCGGGAACAGCGATCCGGGCGAATGCGAACCCGTAGGGTCCACGCGGACGACGGACGGACAACTCCTTCTCCAATCCGGCCGGCAGGCCGTCGACGTCAAGTGCAGCGATCGACTGGGACTCGATCACCGGGCGCCAGCGCTCGCGCACGAAGGTCTCGTGCCGTTCGCTGCCGAGGTACTCCATGAGCGAGGCTTCGTCAGCGAACTCGATCATGAAAGCGTGTGTCATCCGCTGCTCGCGCGAACTGATGTTCGTGCCGAGAGTGAAGTTGTGCATCTGCGGGTAGTGAGACGGAAAGGCCGAGACCTCGTCCAGGATCGACTGTCGGGCGACATCATCGACATCGTCCTTGAACCGGAATGCCACTACGTGCTTGATCACTGACCGCTCCTAGAGGATGAAGCTCAGTCGGGCACCGGGGGTAAGCAACTCGTGGGCGAGCACCGATCGGCGACGCCTCATGAGCAGGCCCGACTCTGTCACCCGGAGAAGATGCTCGTAGCGCCCGACGTAGGACTCGACCGTCTCATCCCGGAACCTGTGGATGACGAAGTTTGCCTGGATCTCCAGCAGGTCTGCGTCCCGCTCGCGGAGGATCACATTGCTGATCATCCGGTGGGTCCGGGAGCGCGGGTTCTCCGCATGCGCCTTCCGGCTCTTCAACCTCTTCAGGCGTGCCTGGAGGATGGGGTAGTCATCCGAGCTGAAGAACCCGCCGTCGAGCACGCCCCAGCCGGTCCAGTCGGTCGTCGGGACGTAGTACTCCGAACCCTCCTCCATCAGGGCGAACCAGTCGTCCAACCGCCAACGGTCGAGCAGGTCGGCTTCGAGATAGAGGAACTCCTCGACCTCGGCCCGAGTGACGACGCGGTCGACACCGGCCGACCCGGTGGACAGAGTCGGTTGTCTCATCGGCCTGCTCCGTCCCGCGTGACGTCGACCGGGCCGACGGCGTAGGTCCACGCCCTCCAGAACGAGCGCATCGCCCCCTCGTCGATCGAGCGTCCCTGCTCTCCACGCACTTCGGAGATCATTCCTCGCGACATGTCGCTCCAGTCGTTGAACCCGCGAGTATCGTCCGCGGTCGCCACGATGCCACGCTGCACGGCCTCGTACGCCTCAATGTCGTCCGGAGTGGCCAGACCGCCCGGACCCACGAAGCTGGCCATCGTGCGCAGCCGGATCTCCCGCGCCTCGTCTGCCTCCTCCACCGGCACGTACTGCCAGGCCCGAACATCTGTCTGGCCGGCGGACATCGGCTCGAGCTGCCGGATCGTCAGGGCCTCCAGGTCGAACAGCAGGAGGTTGGGGAACACGAAGAGAATGCGGCTGGCATCGCCGACCTGATTGGCGCGCTCCTCGCCGAGTCGCCGGGCCATGTCCTCGCGGTTCAGGCGGGTGCGCTCCTTCTCCGCCTCACCGAAGCGCGGCTCCCAGATCATCCCGAGCCGGCCGTTGTGTCCGGTGAGGATGAGCATGGAGTGCCCCTGCCCCAGGTCGTATGCGTACTGGTCGTCGTCAGTGACATGGAAGCCGGTCTCGCGCAAGTAGCCGACGAACGTGTTGTGCGTCGGAGCGAAGTGGTAGCCGTCCATCGCGTTCTCGACGGCGAGCTTCCAGTTCCCCTTCACGCCGTAGCGCTGGACTCCGGGCAGCACCGTCATTCCGCCGGGAGTTCCGAGGGTCGCCATCGTGATGACGTCAGCAGCGGCGCCCAGATGCTCCAGCAGGCTGGGCCCCTCCTCAGCGAAGGACACGAAGACGAAGCCCTCGTGGATGTCGACCCGGGGAACGGCGCGCATCTTGACAGAGTCGCGAAAGTCAGTGATTCCCTCGTAGGCCTCGTCACCGGGCAGCGAGGCCATCTCGCCGTCCGTGCGGTACGTCCAGGCGTGGTAAAAGCACTGGAAGTGCTTGTTGTTGCCCTCC
>JAIOXK010000104.1 GCA_021741645.1 Candidatus Nanopelagicales bacterium | reverse complement strand
CCCCAGTTCTCGGTGAGCTGGGTCTTCATGGACTCGACCTGCTCGGCGGAGGGGAAGGAGATCTGTGCGATCTGCTCCTCCGTCGGCAGCTTGTCGAGCATGTCGGCCGGGATGACGCCGGCGGCCTTCATGGCAGCGAAGCGAGCCGGGATGGCTCCGCCCTCGAGGTAGCCGAGGGCTCCCTGATCACCGGTGATGTGTTCCATCCACAACTGGGCGGCGCAGGGGTGCGGGCTGTCCATGACGGGCATCTGCGCGTAGTAGGAGCCGTAGAGACCGTCAGACGGGACGACGACGTCCATGTTGAAGCCGACCTCAGCGAGCTGGGCCTGAATGCCTGGGAAGTTGTAGGTCCAGTCAAGTGCGATGGGAACCTCGCCGGAGAGCAGCGCAGCCTCGGTGACGTCGATCGTCTGGAGGTTGCCAGCCTTCTTGAGCTCGGCGAAGTACTCGATGCCGGGCATCAGGTCGTCGTAGGAACCGCCATTGGCCAAGGACGCGGCAACGACGGCGGCAAACGCTGCGCCAGCCTCGCGGGGATCACCGTTGAGGGTGACCATTCCCTTGTACTCGGGCTTGAGCAGGTCCGCGAAGGACGTGGGGGCCTCGGGCACAAGAGTCGTGTTCGTGGCGATGGCCATGATCCCGTAGTACGAGCCGACCCACTCACCATTGGGGCCCTTGAGCGCATCGGGGATCTCGTCCCAGTTGGTCGTCTTGTAGGACGTGATCAGACCCTCGTCGATGCCCTGCTGCACGAAGGACGGACCGATGTCGAGCGCGTCGGGCATGTCTGGCTGACCGGCGAGGGTCTGCACGGCGGTGAGCTCGTCGGCGGACGAGGCGTCAGGGTTTGCCACGGGTGCATCGATGCCGTAAGTGGCCTTGAAGGAGTCCAGGATCCCCTTGTAGTTCGCCCAGGTGTCCGGCAGGGCGATCAGGTTGACCTGGCCCTCTGCAGCCGCAGCAGCAGCGATCTCCTCGACCGTGGTGCCGCAGACGGCGTCCCCGGCCGCGGCGACGGTCTCCTCGGTGGCAGGTGCCTCGCTGGCCGCGCTCTCGGAAGCGCTGGCAGCCGTGCTGCTCTCGGTGGTCTCGGAGCCGGAGTCACTGGAGGAGCAGGCCGACAGCACGAGCGCGGCTGACACCACCAGGGATCCGACGAAAAGCGATCTGCGCATTGCAGTCCTCTCACATTGAGTCATGTCGTTCTTGACGGGCTCAACGTTGGGCAGTCAGATGACTCGAAAGGAATCGATCGGTGTCATCACGGGGATGCGTGAGCGAACAGTTGGAGCCTCGAGACCGAGGACGTGCCACGATGTGCGGGTGAAGGTCCTTGTCGTCGAAGACGACCCTGCCGTGTCCGAGCCGTTGCTCGCCGGGTTGCAGCGAAACGGCTTTGAGACCGAGCACGTGGTCTACGCCAGTCAGGTGGCCGCGGCTGCACCGAACGTAGACGTTGTCCTCCTCGATCTTGGGCTTCCCGATGGCGACGGCATCGACGTCCTGCGCGAGATTCGTCGTTCCTCCGACGTGCCCGTGATCATCGCCACAGCACGGGGCGATGAGACCGATCGGATCGTCGGGCTGGAACTCGGCGCTGACGACTACGTGGTCAAGCCGTACTCCGTGCGCGAGTTGGCGGCCCGCATCAGAGCCGTCGGTCGCCGCCGCCGAATCGACTCGTCGCTGGCCACGGGCAGGGTGACAGTCGACCGAGCCAAGCATCGCGTTGTCGTCGACGGCACCGAGGTGGAGCTCACGGCGAAGGAGTTCGACCTGCTCGCTGTCCTTGCCGAGGAGCCGGGCCGCGCTGTCACTCGGCAGGAGCTCTTCTCGCGCGTGTGGGATCCGGTCTGGGTGGGCACCGGCAAGACACTTGATGTGCACGTCGCCTCGCTGCGCAAGAAGCTAGGGGACCCAGCACTCGTCGAGACCGTTCGAGGCGTGGGCTATCGACTGGCTGTGGACGAGGCGTGACTCGCAGGCTCGTCCTTGCGATGACTCTCCTGGTCGCACTCGTTGCGGCCGCGCTGGCGATTCCCCTTGCCGTGGTGGTGGCGAACGACCAGCGTGCAGCCTTCGTCTCCGGTCTCGAAGTCGACACGTTGACGACGGCCGCGACCATGTCATCACAGCCGAGTATCGATTGGCAGGCCACGGCTTCGGCGACGGCTGCACGAACAGGTGCGCGCGTGGTCGTCGTCTCTCCCGAGCGAACTCTGCTCGCGGACAGCGGCGAGACAGACCTGGATCGCCCTTTCGATCGACCGGAGATCCAGGCGGCGCTGGCAGGGTCGTTGACCTCGGATGTGCGCGCATCGGTGACGATGGGCGAGGACCTCCGCTACGTTGCCGCCCCGATCGTCCAGAACTACGGAATCGCCGGTGCGGTGCGACTGTCCCTGCCGGAGTCCATCGTCGACGAGGAGGTTCAGGAGACGCAGCGCTGGCTGGTCCTGTTCGTGGCCACGGTGGTGGTCACTGCCGGACTGGTGGCGTGGATCCTTTCCCGGTCGATCGCTGCGCCGCTGCGTCACCTGGCGCAGGTGGCCGAGGACTTGCCCGATGATCTCGAGCAGCGCGCAACGAGCACGGAGGGCCCCCCTGAGGTCAGGGCGGTCGCGACGGCCCTGAACACCACGGCGGAGCGACTGTCGGGGATCCTTCGTCGGACACAGCGCGTCGCCGCGGACGCGTCGCACCATCTGCGAACTCCGCTGACGGGCGTCCGCCTGCGACTCGAGGCGATCGAGGAGACGACGGATCAGCCCGGCGTTGCTGCCGAAGCACGAGCGGCGACGGCGGAGGTGGATCGCCTCACCCACCGGATTGAGCAGGTGCTGGAGCTGGCCCGCAGCGACTCGGCATCCGTCCCGATCGTGGAACAGGACGTCACCGCGATCGTTGCTGAGCGCGTGGATGCAGCGCAGGGGATGTTCGGCGAGCGCGCCATTGAATTGGTGGCGGATGTGGCATCTGATGCGAGTGTGCGGGCGCCGCGCGGCAGCATCGCACGGATTGTCGACGAGCTCCTGGGCAACGCAGTCGACTACGCGAGAACGCTCGTGGACATTGCAGTGACCGTGGACGCAAAACAGGTGAGCATCGTGGTGAGGGATGACGGACCGGGTGTCGCGCACGATGAGTTGACGTCGATCTTCGATCGATTCAGTCGGGGGACGTCTTCGGTGCCCGGTGGGTCTGGATTGGGCCTCGCATTGGTGCGCGAGACGGCGGAGTCACTGGGAGGTGGGGCCACCGCCTCACGCTCTGATTCCGGTGGACTGTGCGTCGTCGTAACGTTTCCCTCGGCAGGGTCCAGCGGTTAGGCCGGCAGGATCCGTCCCATGCCGGTGTAGCTGCGACTCCACCATGATCCGGTGATGGGGCTGACGCGGACCTTGCCGCCGATCCCGGGCGCATCGATCATCTTGTTCTTGCCGATGTAGATGCCCACGTGGTGCGCACCATTGCGGAAGAAGAAGACGAGGTCGCCGGGACGTGCCTGGCTCTTCTTGATCTTCTTGACCTTCGTGTACTGCGCGCGCGAGTTGTGGGGGAGATCGCGTCCGGTCGCCTGCTTGTAGACGTAGCGGGTGAGGCCGGAGCAGTCGAATGCATGGGGGCCCGACCAGCCGGGCGAGTAGCGGTCGCCGATCTGCTTGCGCGCGACGTCGACGATGCGGGTGCGGAGCTGCGCGACCCGGGCCATCCGGCTGGCTCGCACCGAGCGCTCACGATCCTTCTTGATCTGCTCGGGGGTGCGGGATCGGACTTCGATGGCGATGGGAGCTGAGTCGGGGGCCGGATCGGGGGTCACGAAGGTCACGGTGGCCGGGGCGGCAACCGCGACTGGCGCCGAGGAGGTTCCCGGCAGTCCGATGAGGACGAGGCCGGCGATCAACGCGGTCACGAGGGAGACGATGCCGATGACGGCCATTCGGGAGGTCAGCCGGGAGGTCAGGCGTGCGGGCAGGTGGCTCACGCGGATCTCCTCTCCTGGCGGCCGTGGTGGGGCCGAACGTCGCCGGGGCAGGCGCACCGACCCGATGGACGCTAAGCGGCCGAGAAGATAACGAAACGGTCACGTCCGATCACCGGAGGCGGCCAGTCACCCGCCGTGAGGATGGTCACAATCGAGAACTTCCACCTCATACGTCACATGCGTCACACACGTGAGGGAGGTTGAGCAATCTCCTGCGGACTGTCGTGACCGCGACTAGCGTCCCGATCATTGAGGGCCCCACGCTCGGGGCAGGTCACCTGATGGAGGTAGAGATGGACGACACGGTCCAGCAGCACAAGTACCAACTGACCGAGGATCAGATGCCCACGGCTTGGTACAACATCGTGCCGGACCTGCCGTCACCCCCGCCCCCGCCGCTGCACCCAGGACGCATGGACCCGGTGGGCCCCGACGATCTGGCCCCGCTGTTCCCGATGGACCTGATCATGCAGGAGGTATCTCAGGATCGATACATCGATATTCCCGGCGGTGTCCTCGACGTCTACCGGCAGTGGCGTCCCTCGCCCCTGTTCCGCGCACGTCGCCTGGAGCAGGCGCTCGACACCCCCGCGCGCATCTACTACAAGTACGAGGGCGTCTCGCCGGCCGGCTCGCACAAGACCAACACGTCCGTGCCGCAGGCGTACTACAACAAGAAGGAAGGCACGACCAAGCTGACCACGGAGACCGGTGCCGGCCAGTGGGGCACCGCGTTGTCCTTCGCCTGTGCTCTCTACGACCTCGAGTGCGAGGTGTGGCAGGTCGGTGCTTCCTATGACTCCAAGCCGTACCGCCGCCTGATGATCGAGGCATTCGGTGGCACCGTGCACCGCTCGCCCTCGGACATCACCGCAATCGGTCGTGAGCTCGCCAAGGACCCGAACAACTGGTCGGGCTCGCTGGGCATCGCCATCTCCGAGGCCGTCGAGGTGGCCGCGAGCAACGAGAACGTCCGCTACGCCCTCGGCTCGGTGCTGAACCACGTGCTGCTGCACCAGACGATCATCGGTGAGGAAGCCCTGCTGCAGATGGAGATGGCGGGCGACACCCCCACCCTCATCGTGGGCTGCACGGGCGGCGGGTCGAACTTCGCCGGCCTGTCCTTCCCGTTCCTGCGCGAGAAGATGGCGGGCAAGATCAACCCGCGGATCCTCGCAGTGGAGCCAGCGTCCTGCCCGTCACTGACCAAGGGCGTGTACGCCTACGACTTCGGCGACACGGCGGGCATGACGCCGCTGATGAAGATGCACACCCTCGGGCACGACTTCATCCCCGACCCCATCCATGCAGGTGGGCTCCGATACCACGGCATGGCTCCGCTGATCTCGCACATCTACGAGCTCGGGCTCATGGAGGCGGAGTCGGTTCCCCAGAGCGAGTGCTTCGCGGCCGCCATCCAGTTCGCGCGCACGGAGGGCATCGTCCCGGCGCCCGAGCCGACGCATGCGCTGGCCAAGGCGGTCGAGGCGGCGCTCAAGGCCAAGGAGACTGGGGAGGAGACCGTCATCCTCACGGCACTGTGTGGCCACGGCCACTTCGATCTCGCTGCCTACGACTCCTACCTCAACGGCGCGATGGTCGACGAGCAGGTGTCGGACGAGCGCTTCGCCGCTGCTCTGGCGACTCTCCCGCAGGTCAACGCCTGATCACTGCACGGTAGAACCGTGCTGTTTCGCCGGCAGGCGAGTCCCCGCGATGCGGTGTGGCTCGCCTGCCGATGCGCGTTCGGGGGAACACGGGGATCGGTAGGGTGAGCCAGTGAGTTCAGACCAGCCGCGCGCCGCGTTGGCCAAGGGTCTGGTGTTCGTCGGAGCGGCCACCCTGGTGGGCAATGGAGCCGCCTACCTGCTGAGCATGGTCTCGGCTCGCATCCTGACCCCGGCGGATTTCGGTGCCCTCGGTGCGCTGCTGGGCCTGCTCGTCATCATCGCCACGATCGGCATCGCAACTCAGGCATTCGCAGCCCGCCGCGTGGCCGTGGCCACGGACGACCGAGCGGCAGTCGAGGGCGAGTCCATCCGACTCGCATCGCTGGTCGGCGCAGCGATCATCGTCGGGGGCGTGATCCTTGCCTGGCCCGTCGGAACGCTCTTCGACATTCCCTTCCTCGCGGTGGCCACCGGCATCGGTTCGGTCGGCTTCGTCGTCATGGGCTCGGCAGCGATGGGCATCGCGCAAGGGCGCGAGGAGCATCTGCGACTCTCCTGGGCGTTCATCGCCAACGGAGTGGGGCGGGCAGCCGGCGGTGTCGTCGGCGTGGTTGTCCTGCAGAGCGTCACCGGCGTGGGTGTCGGTGTCTTCATCGGCTGCGCCGTCGGTGCGTTCATCTCCTACCGGCTGATCTGCCCCGGAGCATGGTCCTCGACCGTCGCCAAGGGTGTGCCTGCGGAGTTCGGGCACGTGGTCCATGCGCTGATGGTCCTGTTCACCCTCACCAACGTCGACGTGCTGCTCGCACGCATCTTCCTGACGGAGGATCAGTCCGGCGAGTACTCCGTGGGCGTGCTGCTGGCCAAGATCGCGTTCTTCCTGCCCAACGCCATCATCATCGTGCTGTTCCCCAAGATGACGGGCGGTCGAAGCAATCGCACGGTCTACATCGCCACAGGCCTCACGGCCTTCGTTGGTCTGATCATCACCTCCTTCAGCTTCCTGTTCGGCGATCTGGTCATCCGCATTCTGGGCGGCGCGCAATACACGGAACTGGGGTCAGAGGCCTGGCTGTTCGCCCTCGAAGGATCCGCTTTCGCCCTGGTGCAGGTACTCCTCTACGCCCGCCTGGCCACTCAGGACCAGCGAGCCGTCATCGCGGTCTGGGGTGCCCTCGCGGTTCTCGTCGCCGTTGTGGCGCTGTGGCGGCACGACTCGGTCGCAGACATCGTCACCACCGTCGTCGCCGTCTCACTCGTGCTGACCGTCGTCGGCCTGATCATGGATCGGCGACAGGCCCCCGGCGTGCCGATACCTGTGGAGTCGGCCGAGTAGCAGGCGTGTCGCACGGGGGGTCGCCGCATCGTGCGTGGCTCAATGGCAGAGTGCACAGCACAGGTGACGAGGGAGAGAAATGACGGACGAGTCGCAAGGCGACCAAGGCACGGACGAGTCGACCTCGCGATCCTCGGACAACCCTACGCAGGAGATCCCGGCGGTGGAGACACCCAGCGCACCAGCGCCGGTCGAGGCGGGTACCGGGTCGGCCGACGTCACCGAGCCGGATGAGGTCACCGAGCAGGCCGAGATCACCGAGCCGGACGAGCAGATGCTGCTGGCGTTCCTGGGCACAGACTCGGTTCCTGATCCTGTCGTCGAGGTCATCGAGGTCGTCGAGGTCGTCGACGGCGACGAGAAGCCCGAGCCCGAGCCAGCACCAGAGCCCGAGCCCGAGGCAGCACCAGAGCCCGAGGCAGCACCAGAGCCAGAGCCAGCGCCCGAGCCGGTCGCCGGCCCGGTGTCGCACGCAGCCCCAGGTCGGTCCGCGTGGTCGACCACCCTGACCGTCCTCGGCCTCGTCCTGATTCTCGCCGCCGTCGGCGTGGGCGGTGTCTACTTCGGACGCATGAGCGCCCCTCAGGCAGCTGTGGTGATCCCGACCGAGGGTGCCGCGCAAGAGCAGGAGGTGGCACCGATCATGGCGGTCGGACCACTCCCGGTGCCGGCACCAGGCACCGTCGTCGTCACGACCGCTCGCGTGCCCGCGGCGACGTGGCCTGTGGTGCTCACGGCATCGACCCCTCTCCCTGACGATGGTGGCACTGCGCCGGGATACCGGCTCGTCAACCAGAACATCAGCGGAGCGCAGGTCGCCTCGGTGCTCGCCTCGACCTTCGGCGTCGTCGGCTCGGTCATCCAGACCGCATCCGGTTGGGAGATCGGCAGCCCCGACGAGCCCCATGTCGTGGTGACGAGCGATCCGCTCTTCTCGTGGACCTATGAGGACCCCGCCGCACTGAGCCTGATCCCGATTGCCGCGCCTTACGCCGCCACTGATGCCATCTCCACAGCGACTCAGGTGCTGTCAGGTATCGGCGTCGACATCTCGACAGTGGAGTATCAGCTTGACGAGACAGAGGGGCGCACGGGCGTCAGCGCCTGGCAACTGGTCGATGAGCAGCGCACTCAGCTTGGGTGGCGTCTGGTGTTCGAGTCTGACGGCACTGTGCTGAAGGCATCAGGATTCTCCTCAGGCCTCGAGGCAGTTCCCGACTACCCCATCGTCGGTGCGGCCTCGGCCGTGACGCGATCCCAGCAGTCGCCGTGGACGGCGCTGCCGGCGAGCCCGATCACCGGGCCAGCAGACGGCACGGCCGAGCCCGTGACGCCAGCGACCACCACCGCGGGTGTGCCGACGGTGCAACTGCCGCTGTCGGCAGTGGATGTGGTGTCCGCGGAACTGGGCCTCGCCCAGTACTGGCAGGCCGATGGCAGCATCCTGCTGCTTCCCTCGTGGATCCTGACGGGGGCAGACGGCAGCACGTGGTCGCTGCTTGCTGTGGCGGAGCCGGCGGTCTCCTTCGCCGAGCAGCCCTACCCGCTGGATGCGGACCCGACGGGCTTCGTCGCTGGGCCCTTCCCGACCCCGGAGCCCGATGCCCTGGCTGACGAGCTTCTCGAGGAGTCGCTCGCAGAGGACGACGATCTGACGGACGAGTCGGCGGACGGGACGGCAATCGACGAAGGAGTCGTCGACGAGAACGGCGACACGACCTTTGATCCTGCAGCCTCCGACCCCGCAGCCTCCGACCCGACAACCGGGGAGTAGTCCCTCGGGCACTACGGTGGTGCACTCAGGCGAGGTGGCAGAGCGGCCGATTGCAGGCGCCTTGAAAGCGCCCGAGGGGAAACCCTCCGGGGGTTCAAATCCCTCCCTCGCCGCGTGATGGATAGTGGGATTT
>JAIOXK010000103.1 GCA_021741645.1 Candidatus Nanopelagicales bacterium | reverse complement strand
GATCGATCACGAGACATTCGCCTCGAAGGCGGCCAACCCTGCCGAGCAGCAGCTGGCGGAGGCGTACGCGGAGTATCAGCGGCGACTTCGCCAGGCCAACGCTTTCGACTTCGACGATCTGATCTCCAGCACCGTGGCACTGCTGCAGATCTTCCCGGACGTGGCGGAGCACTATCGCCGCCGCTTCCGGCATGTCCTGGTCGACGAGTACCAGGACACCAACCATGCCCAGTACGTCCTGATCAAGGAGCTGGTCGGCTCGGGAACACCGGAGCTGCCCGCGGGCCAACTGTGCGTCGTCGGTGATGCCGATCAGTCCATCTACGCCTTCCGCGGGGCGACGATTCGCAACATCGAGGAGTTCGAGCGCGACTATCCGAACGCGTCAACGATTCTGCTCGAGCAGAACTACCGCTCCACTCAGACGATCCTGACGGCCGCGAACGCGGTCATCTCGCGAAACGAGAGCCGCCGAGAGAAGAAGCTGTGGACGGATGCGGGTGATGGCCACCCGATCGTCGCGTACGTCGCGGACGACGAGCACGACGAGGCGTCCTTCGTCGCGAACGAGATCGATCGACTCTCCGACGAGGACGGGGTGAATCCGTCGGACGTTGCGGTCTTCTACCGCACCAACGCCCAGTCCCGATCCCTGGAGGAGATCTTCATTCGGGTCGGCCTGCCCTACCGGGTTGTGGGCGGCACGCGCTTCTATGAGCGCAAGGAGGTACGAGACGCGCTTGCGTACCTGCGAGCGGTGGCGAATCCTGACGACGAAGTGTCTGTTCGTCGCATTCTCAACACCCCGCGGCGCGGAATTGGCGATCGCGCCGAGGCGATGGTCGAGGCGTACTCGCAGCGCGAGCGCATCTCCTTCTATGCGGCGCTAGAGCGCGCAGCGGAGGCTCCGGGGATCGCCACCCGATCACTCACGGCGATTGAGTCATTCGTTCGGCTGATGGCCGATCTGCGCACGCTCGATGAATCGGGGGCCGACCCGGCCACGGTGCTGCAGGCGATCTTCGAGCAGAGCGGGTACGTCGCCGAACTGCAGTCATCGACCGATCCGCAGGACGAGACCCGCTTGGAGAACCTCGCTGAGCTGGAGTCCGTGGCCCAGGAGTTCACCCAGGCGAATCCGGAGGGGTCGCTCGCCGAGTTCCTCGAGCAGGTCTCGCTCGTGGCGGACTCCGACGAGATCCCGGACGCCGATGGCTCAGGTGGGGTCGTCACCCTCATGACCCTGCACACGGCCAAGGGGCTCGAGTTCCCGGTGGTGTTCCTGACGGGAATGGAGGATGGCGTCTTCCCGCACATGAGGTCCCTAGGCAACGCACGTGAGCTCGAGGAGGAGCGCCGGCTGGCCTACGTGGGCATCACGCGAGCGCGGCAGCGGTTGTACCTCACCCGTGCGGTCATGCGATCGGCGTGGGGGTCACCGGCCTTCAATCCGCCCTCCCGATTCCTGGAGGAGATCCCGACGTCGGTCATGGACTGGCGCCGGGAGGAGCCGGTGGGTCAAGTCATCGGCAGCGGTGGGTACGGGTCCTCACCCAGCACGAGCAGCGCCGCATTGCGTCTGGGCGATCGAGTGATCGGGACTGGGCCGGTGATGTCGTTGGCGGCGGGGGAGCGGGTCACGCACCAGAAGTTCGGCCTCGGCACCGTCGTGTCGACCTCGGGTGCCGGCGACAAGGCCGAGGCGACCATCGATTTCGGATCGTCCGGGGTCAAGCGACTGCTGCTGCGGTACGCCCCCGTCGAGAAGCTCTGACGGCGACGCTGTGGCTGCCCGGCGCTAGGGGCGAAGACGTGCGGCCATGTCGGCGACCTGCTGACCGAGGGTCTGCAGCTGACGGACGATCGCCGCGTCGGAGTCGTCCTCGCCTGAGCCGATCAGTCCGCCGGCATCGTTGATCGCGACGCCGAGGGGTGAGGGCCAGCCCCGCAGGGAGTGCACGACCTGGCGCAGTTGGTGCAGCGTGCCGACGGCCGTCTGCCAGCCGTGGGCCACGCCGATCACGCCGACCACGCGGGAATCGAGGTAGGGGCGCTCGTCGGTGCGCAGATCCTCGATGTAGTCCAGGGCGTTCTTGATCATTCCGCTGATGCCGCCGTGGTAGCCGGGACTGGCGATGATGAGCCCGTCGGCCTCGCGCACAGCGGCGATGAAGGCTTGTGTCGCGGGCGTGCGCTCCTTCGACTCCGTGTCGTAGATCGGGAGCATGAGGTCTCGTCCGGTCACGAACGCAACCTCCGCCCCAGCCGTTGTCGCGGCACCGGCCGCGATGCGCAGGGCTCGTTCGGATGCGGACATAGGCGTCGTGCTGCCCCCGATGGCCAGGATGCGTGCAGGCGGTGTCGCGTTCGTCACGTGGCAGAGTCTCGCACCCCGGTGCGCGATACGGTTCAGCGGTGATCGCATGGGCGGCCCCGTAGGGGGCTGCACCGGGCAATCGTCACTGTCGGCGACGGAGTATCGTGCGCCGTGCGTCATTTACTTGGAAGTCCTAGTACCTAACGGTGCACCGGAGGAGATCGCGTGGATCTGTACGAGTACCAAGCCAAGCACCTGTTCGATGCGCACGGCGTGCCCGTGACGCCCGGAGAGGTCTGCACCACTGCGGATGCGGCCCATGAGGCGGCCCGCAAGATCGGCTCAGCCGTCGTGGTGAAGGCGCAGGTGAAGACCGGCGGCCGTGGCAAGGCAGGTGGCGTGAAGCTCGCCGACGATCCCGATGATGCCCAGGCGAAGGCCGGCGCGATCCTCGGCATGGACATCAAGGGCCACACGGTCCACAAGGTGCTGGTCACCGCGGCCAGCGATATCGCCGCCGAGTACTACGTCTCCTTCCTCCTCGATCGTGCCAACCGCACCTTCCTGGCGATGGCCAGCGTCGAGGGTGGCATGGACATCGAGGAAGTGGCCGCGACCAAGCCGGAGGCGCTCGCTCGCATCCGCGTTGACGCGCTCGAGGGCTGCACCGAGGCCAAGGCGCGTGAGATCGCTGACGCCGCTGCGTTCCCCGAGGAGATCAAGGATCAGGTCGTCTCGATCCTGCAGCAGCTCTGGAAGGTCCTCGTCGACGAGGACGCGACCCTCGTCGAGGTCAATCCCCTCATCCTCGATCCGCAGGGCACCGTGCTCGCACTCGACGGCAAGGTCACGCTCGACGGCAATGCCGACTACCGGCACGCGTCGCACGCCGACTTCGAGGACCGCGACAACACCGACCCGATCGAGCTCCGGGCGAAGGAGTTCGACCTCAACTACGTCAAGCTGCAGGGCGAGGTCGGCATCATCGGCAACGGCGCAGGGCTCGTCATGAGCACCCTGGATGTCGTTGCCTATGCAGGCGAGGAGTTCGGAGGCGTCAAGCCGGCAAACTTCCTGGACATCGGCGGCGGTGCGAGTGCGGAGGTTATGGCGAACGGCCTGGACATCGTGCTGAACGACCCGGAAGTGAAGTCCTGCTTCGTCAATGTCTTCGGCGGCATCACGGCATGCGACGCCGTTGCCAACGGGGTCCTCAAGGCCCTCGAGATGCTCGAGGCGAACGGGGTCGAGCTGACCAAGCCGATCGTGGCTCGAATCGACGGAAACAACGCAGTCGAAGGCCGTCGCATCCTGAACGACGCCAACCACCCGCTGATCGAACTGGTCGAGACGATGGACGATGCGGCTCGCCGCGTTGCCCAGCTCGCGGCCGGAAAGTAGAGGACGACACACCATGGCTATCTGGCTAGACGAGAACTCCAAGATCATCGTCCAGGGCATGACGGGATCCGAAGGCACCAAGCACACGCGTCGCATGGTGGCCTCCGGCGCGAACGTCGTCGGTGGTGTCAACGCGAAGAAGGCCGGCGAGAACGTCGACGGGATCCCCGTCTTCGCCAGCGTCGCCGACGCGATGTCCGAGACCGGCGCTAACGTGAGCGTGCTTTTCGTGCCTCCGCGGTTCACCAAGGACGCCGTCGATGAGGCGGTCGACGCCGAAATGCCGCTGGCCGTCGTCATCACCGAGGGTGTGCCCGTTCACGATACGGCCGAGTTCTTCCAGTACGCGGAGAACGCCGGCACCACGCGGATCATCGGACCGAACTGCCCGGGCATCATCAGCCCCGGCAAGTCGAACGCGGGCATCATCCCGGCAGACATCACCAAGGCAGGCCGCATCGGGCTGGTGTCCAAGTCCGGCACGCTGACCTACCAGATGATGTACGAGCTGCGCGATATCGGCTTCTCCACCTGCGTCGGCATCGGTGGCGACCCGATCATCGGAACCACCCACATCGACGGCCTCGCGGCGTTCCAAGAGGATCCCGAGACCGACGCCATCGTCATGATCGGTGAGATCGGCGGCGACGCCGAGGAGCGGGCGGCAGCGTTCATCAAGGACAACGTCACCAAGCCCGTGGTCGGCTACGTGGCAGGATTCACCGCTCCCGAAGGCAAGACCATGGGTCACGCGGGTGCCATCGTCTCGGGCTCGGCCGGCACGGCTGCCGCCAAGCAGGAGGCGCTCGAGGCTGTCGGCGTCAAGGTCGGCAAGACCCCGTCCGCGACCGCCGCGCTCATGCGGGAGATCATGACCGGCAAGTAGTTCGAGGACCTCACCGTCCTCACATCGCCGAGTGGCGAGTTGTGGTCGCTTTCACAGGCAGCAAAGCAGCCACAACTCGCCACTCGCGTGTAGGTGGAAAGGGGAGGGGGGGGACGTGCTGGAGAGCTGGACGCCCGCGATCATCGCGACGGTCGTCCTTGTTGTCTTCCTCTACGGCTTCTCCAAGACCGCGATGCCCGTGGCCGGCGTCCTCGCCGGTCCGCTGCTGGCGGCAGCACTGGGTGCGCCCATCGCGTCCGGATTCATCATGCCGCTGCTCGTGGTGGGTGACCTGTTCGCCCTGGCCAAGTTCCGTCAGCACGTCAACTGGCGGCTGATCCTCAAGCTACTCCCGGGTGTTCTGGTCGGCCTCGTCCTGACCGCCCTGCTCTTCCGTTTCCTGCCGATCTCCACTCTTGACCGCATCATCGGTGTCCTGATCCTGGTCTCGGTGGGGCTCGAAGTGCTCCGTCGACGCAAGCCGGTGCTCACGGACACGCATCGTCCGCCGAACCGCCTGGCCATCGGCTTCTTCGGCACCCTCACCGGCATGACGACCATGGCGGCGAACGCGGGCGGCACAGCGATGACCCTCTACCTCGTCAACATGCGGGTGTCGATGCTCGCCTTCATGGGGACCTCGGCATGGTTCTTCTTCTTCCTGAACATCCTCAAGGCACCCTTCCTCGTGGGACTTGGATTCCTGACGACCGAATCCCTTATTGCCGACCTGTGGTTCCTTCCGGTGGTGGCGATCGGTGCGCTCGTCGGCATGTGGACCTTCGATCGCATGAACGAGAAGGTCTTCACGAACGTCGCGCTGGCGCTCAGCGCCGGGGCATCGGTGTTCCTCATCATTCATGGGTGATGCGCGCTCGAGTTCAAGGTGGTTGACTCCCTCCATGACGATGCTCAACGAGACAGCGCTGGCAGGCAAGGTCGTTCTGGTGAGCGGGGGGACGCAGGGCCTTGGCGCTGCGATTGCCCGCACTGCGGCTCGATGCGGCGCCGAGGCGATCGTGGTGACCGGTCGTCGCCCTGAGGTCGCTGCTGGCCTGATCGACCAGTTGGAGTCCTTGGGCTCCCGCGCGCTGCTGGTCAAGACGGACGTGGCGAATCTCGACGAGGCAGTCGCGTCTGTCCAGGCCACGATCGATGCCTTCGGTCGAGTGGACTGCGTGGTCAATGCTGCCGCCGCCACATCGCGTGGCACGCTCCTCGACACCACTCCGGAGCTGTTCGAGCAGCACGTCAACATCAACCTGCGGGCTCCCTTCTTCATCATGCAGGCAGCCGTGCGCGACATGCTGGCGCGGTCGGCCAAGGGAACGATCGTCAATGTGCTGTCGATCTCGGCACTGACAGGCTCGCCCATCCTGGCTCCCTACGCAGCATCCAAGGGCGGACTCATGTCTTTGACGCGCAATGCCGCGCACGCCCACAGGTTCGACGGAATCCGCATCAACGGGCTCAACATCGGCTGGACGGCGACGGATGGGGAGAACGTCACCCAACGGATCTTCCACGGGGCGCAGGACGGCTGGCAGGAAGAGGCTGGGAAGAAGCTCCCTGCCGGACGCCTCGGTGATCCGGACGAGATCGCGGACATGATCGTGTTCCTGCTGTCCGATGGTTCCGGGGTCGTCACAGGAGCCGTGATCGACTGGGATCAGACGGTCGTCGGGGGTCAGGACTAGCTCACGCGTGGCGATGCTGGGGATCTCGGCCGCGGGCTGGGATTCTTGAGCAGTGAGTGCCCCAACGAAGCCCCCTGCAGCTGAGGGCGGATCGTCTCGGGGCTCGACTACGCGGCCGAGATTCGCCCTTCCCGTGGGCTGGTGGCGCTGGCGTCCGTCCATGCCATCGATCCCCGGTGGGCACCTTCTTCGCTCGCCATGGCTGCTCGGCCTCGCCGCCGCGCTGTGGGCCGCTGCTCTGGGCCTGCTTCTGGCGGCGGCCCCGATGCTGATCCTGTGGCTCGGATCCCTCGATGAGGGGTGGCGTGAGTCGCTGCGACTGGGGGGCCTCCTATGGCTGGTCGGCAATGGGGCGGCGGTCTCGATCGCGGGCATCACGCTGACTCTTCTTCCTTGGGGGCTGGTGCTGATCCCCCTCGTCCTGCTCGGCTATGCCGGCGCCTGGGCTACGCGCCGCAGCGCTACCACCGACCCCGTACGACTGCTGTGGATCGTGATTCCCGGAGCCGTTCTGTACGGCGCGCTGGGTGCGGTGGTCGACGTGGTGGTGTCCGAACCGGCGTCGCGCGTGGACCTGCTCCATGCGGCGCTCGGCTGTCTCGTCGTGGCAACCGTGGGGCTGGGATGGGGAGCAGTGCGCGGGTCCGGCCTGCTGGAGAGGCAGATTGTTCCGCGCGTTCTTGCGGTCCCCGTGCGGGCAGGAGCAGTAGCGCTGGCCTGTGTCGTGGGGATCGGCGCGGTAGCCGCGACGGTGTCCCTCGTCGTCCACATCGATGACGCCATCACGATGGCTCAGGCCCTGAACGCCGGTCTCGGCGGTGGTGTCGGGCTGCTCGTGCTGGGAATCGCGTATGTGCCCGTGATGGCGGTCTGGGGCACTGCGTACGTCCTCGGTGCAGGCATCTCGCTCGCCCCCGAGTCCACGATGTCTCCTTTCCTCGCCTCGGCTGCTCCTGTGGATCTACCCGCCTTCCCGCTCCTGGCGGCCCTCCCGGGCCAGGCCCCGCCCTTTGCGTGGCTGCTGCCAATCGTGGGCGTCGTCGCTGGTGTGCTGGCCGGGGTCATGATCGGCCGGCGACTTCGCCACGAGCAGCGCCTCGTGCGCCTTGTCGCTGCCGCCGGCTCGGCGGCCTTCGCCGGAGTGGGCCTATGGCTCCTTGCCTGGATGTCGTCCGGGTCCTTGGGCACGGAGGCATTGGCGCACCTGGGCACGGATCCCCTGGTGCTGGGAGTGCTGGGAGCGCTCCTGATCTCCGTGGGTGCGGTGCCCACGGCCCTGGTGCCGACTCCGCCCGCACGTCCGTCGCTGGCAGTGGCGCCCGTGGAGGAGTCGATTCCCGAGCCGACCCCCGAGCCGACCGCGGAGGCGATGCCGGAGCCTATGCCCGAGCCGATCACGGAATCGGGCACGATCACCGACGTGCCCTCACCGAGTGACGACGTGACAGACCAGCCCGTGGAGGAGCAGTCGCATGAGTGACCCCTCGGGCCGGCCTGTTCTCCAGGTCGGCCAGGCCTTCTCATGGGCGGCAAGCTCGCTACGCGGGGATTTCCTGCCCTTCATCGTCCTCGCCGCGCTGCCGATGCTGTTCACTGCGGCGCAGGGGATCGGCACGACGTCGCTGCAGAACGTGCTGATCGACTGCATCAATCCGCAGTCGCCGGGCCAGGAGAATGCCTGTGCCGCGGCGTTGAGTCCTGCTGCACTGGCGCCTGTGCTGCTGTCGATGGTCCTCGTCTTCGCTGCCTACGTGGCCCAGCTCGGGGTGATCCGGGGAGCGGTCGGTCGGATGCGAGGCCGGAGTCCGACCTTCGCCGACATGCTCGAGCCCGCGAACACCGGATCCTTCGTGCTCTACGTGCTGGTCTTCCGCCTGCTGTTCTTCGTGGGCCTGGCCCTGTGCATCCTTCCGGGGCTGCTGGTTCTGGTGTTCTTCCAGTTCGGGCCGTACTTCATTCTCGATCGGGGCATGAGCGCGCGGCAGGCCGCTCGGGCAAGCGCACGGCTCGCTGCGCGCAATCTGGGACCCGTGGCGGTCGTCGCCATGATCGCGGGGCTGCTGGAATTGATCGGCGGGCTGTTCTTCGGGATACCGCTGCTGCTGACCCTGCCGTTCGCGGCCCTGTTCACCGCATGGGCCTACCGTCAACTCAGCGACGATCAGCGTCAGTGGAGTGATGAACCAGCAGTCTGAGGAGCCTTCCCGCGGCCGATAGGGTCAGGTCGTGCCCGCCCGAATCGTCATCCTCGCCTCAGGATCCGGCACCCTCCTGCAGGCCGTCATCGATGCCGTTCGCGCCGGCGAGTTGTCCGCGATCATCGCTGCGGTGGGCTCCGATGTCACCGACGCCCAGGCCCTTGATCGAGCGCATCGCGCCGAGATCCCCACCTTCACCGTCGCACCCTCGGACTTTGCTGATCGGGCTGCATGGAACGCCGAACTGCTGCGTCAGGTCACCGAGCATGCACCGGACTGGATCGTCTGCGCGGGGTTCATGCGGATCCTCGGAGCCGAGTTCGTCGAGGCATTCGACGGACGCATCGTGAACACCCACCCGGCACTTCTGCCGTCCTTCCCGGGGGCGCACGGCGTGCGAGATGCGCTGGCATACGGCGTGAAGATCACCGGGTGCACCGTGCACCTCGTGGATGAGGGTGTCGACACCGGGCCGATTCTCGCGCAGGCCTCGGTGGAGGTCGCGACCGACGACGACGAGTCCTCGCTTCACGAACGGATCAAGGAACACGAACGCCGACTGCTGGTCCAGACCCTGGCCAGCCTCACCGGAGGTAACTGATGACCACCGACACGCGCGGTCCCATGGAC
>JAIOXK010000102.1 GCA_021741645.1 Candidatus Nanopelagicales bacterium | reverse complement strand
TCGGCCTTCGACTACCTGATTCGCACCTCGGCGCCAGCGGAGGCTGTGCCCGCCTGATCAGGCGACTCGGATCCACGGGTCCTTGAGCTCGACCATCAGGGATTCCACGGCGAGCAGCGGCGTGACGTTGGCGGTGATCTGCTGGCGGCAGTAGGCGATCGCCGAGAGTCGTCGGCCGGTGTCGTTCTCGGTGCTGCGCTCGGCGAGCTGGCTGATCTGCGGACGCATCTCCTCGTTGATGAGCGGAACGTCGGAGTCGAACTGCACGGCGAGAACATCCCGGTACAGACCAAGCAGATCGACGAGTGCACGGTCGACCTGATCCCGGATGGTCCTTGTGCGCCTCGCCTTCTGCCGTGCGGTGAGGTCCTTGGTGGCCGAGGACATCAGTCGCTTCAGTTTGGCGGGGGTGACACCGCTGGCACCGTCGCCGTACTCGGACAGCAGGCTGGCCTCCTCGGCAGCGTCCAGAGCGTCGGTGATGGCGCGGGCATCCTCCGTCGCAGCAGAGAGCAGGTTGGCTGCCGCAGCGAAGCAGGACGGCACATCGCCAAGGCCCAGTGGCAGCCGCAGCACTTCCTGTCGACGCTGTCGAGCGTGCTCATCCCGTGCCAGGGCGCGAGCGCGGCCGATGTGCCCTTGGGATGCGCGTGCGGCAAACGATGCCATCGCCCGATCGACCCCGTAGTTGTCGACC
This sequence comes from Candidatus Nanopelagicales bacterium, assembly GCA_021741645.1. Taxonomy (GTDB): domain Bacteria; phylum Actinomycetota; class Actinomycetes; order S36-B12; family S36-B12; genus UBA10649. Next base: position 8,432 of record JAIOXK010000102.1, on the reverse strand, counting down.
AGGAGATCGGCGATGTCAGCCGTCCCTGGCGTGCGCAGTGGCACGTGGCGAGCCCGGGACACGATGGTCGGCAGCACATCCTCGACACTCGGTGCGCACAGGATCCACACCGTGTGCGGCGGCGGCTCCTCGAGAGCCTTGAGCAGCACGTTGACCGCCTGCTCCGTCAATCGGTCCGCGTCCTCCACGACGATCGCATGCCACGGACTGCTGATGGGCGACATCGATGCCCGGGCCACCAGATCGCGTGCCTCGCTCACGCCGTAGGTGAGCCCGGGCGCGGTGATCACGTCGACATCGGGATGCGCCCCCAACGGAGCCGTGCGACAGGTGTCGCAGACACCACAGCCATCCTCCGGGCAGGCGAGCGCCGCGGCGAAGGCCGTGGCCGCCGTGGACCGGCCGGATCCCGGCGGTCCGGTGACCAGCCATGCGTGCGTCATGCCGGGGCCGGGCTCACCGCGCCGGATGGCCTCGGCATCGTCGACCGCGCGGGACAGTTCCGCGACCACGGCATCTTGACCCACGAGCCGATCCCAGATTCCGGGGGTCACGCCTGCTCCAGGTCACCGGACACGCGCGCGAGGATCGCCGCCGCGATCGCCTGGATGTCGTCCCGGGCATCGAGGACGAGATAGCGCTCAGGATCCTCTTCGGCGAGCGCAAGGTAGGCAGCGCGCACCTGCCGGTGGTAGTCCAGCGGCTCCGCCTCGAGTCGGTCACGCTCGGTGAACCGCCCGAGCCCATCGGCTGGATCGATGTCGAGCACGATCGTGAGGTCGGGCAGAAGTTCGTTCGTCGCCCACAGGCTCAGGTCGCGGATTCGACGCGGACCCAGGCCTCGGGCATAGCCCTGATACGCCACGGACGAATCGAGGTAGCGATCGCAGATCACGACCTCTCCGCGCTCGAGAGCAGGCCTGATGACTCGTGCGACATGCTCGCCTCGCGCAGCGGCGAACAGGAGCGCCTCGGCGCGTGGGTCAAGGCCCTCGAACTCAGGGCTCAGCACCACGCGGCGGATCTCCTCGCCGGCAGGCGTACCGCCCGGCTCGCGCGTCCGCGTGACGGTGAGACCACGCTCCTCGAGCGCCTCGGTCAGCAGCGCCTCCTGCGTGGACTTGCCCGCGCCCTCCCCACCTTCGAAGACGATGAAGTAGCCGCTCATGTCGGTGTCAGCCCGTGCGTCTTCGTGTCAGCTCGACGTGGAGGCGGCGGTCGCCTTCGCGGCCGTCTTCTTCGCGGTTGTCTTCTTGGCGGACTTCTTGGCCGTTGTCTTCCTCGCCGTCGCCTTCTTGGCGGCTGTCTTCTTCGCGGACTTCTTGGCCGCGCCTCGCTTCACGACGCGCGTGGTCGTCTGCTTCGGAACCAGGCCTTCAAGCGCCTCCTTCGACCGTCGCTCGGAGAGCAGATCGCTGGCGCGCTCGATGGAGAGGGTCTCGGGCTCATCGGCCGATCGCAACGACGCATTGGTGACGCCATCGGTGACGTAGGGGCCGAATCGTCCGTCCTTGATGACCAGGGCCAGACCGGTGGTCGGGTCGTTGCCGAGTTCACGCAGGGGCGGCTTCGCCTGACCGCGACCGCGGCGCTGCTTGGGCTGCGCGAACAGTGCCAACGCCTGCTCCAAGGTGACGGTGAAGATCTCCTCCTCGCTGCCCAGCGATCGGGAGTCCTTGTCCTTCGTGAGGTACGGCCCGTAGCGACCGTTCTGCGCGAGGATCTCGACTCCGTCAGCCGGATCGGTGCCCACGACTCGCGGCAGGCTCAGGAGCTTGAGCGCCTCATCGAGCGTGACCGTCGACGGCTTCATGTCCGAGAGCAGCGATGCGGTGCGCGGCTTGGCTGTCTTCGGCGATCCCTCAGGAAGAACCTCGCTGACATAGGGGCCGTAGCGTCCGGACTTCGAGACGATCGTCAGCCCGGAGTCCGGATCCACCCCGAGTTCGCGGTCACCCGAGGGCTCCAGCAGCAGCTGCTCCGCCTTCTCGGCCGTGAGCTCATCCGGTGCCAGCCCGATGGGGACGTTGGCTCGCTCCTCCTCGCCGCGCTCGACGTAGGCGCCGTAGCGGCCGACGCGGAGCACGGCATCGGTGCCCTCGATCGGGAAGGTCGCATTGCCGCGGGCGTCGATGGCCCCGAGGTCCTCCGTCAGGGGCTTGACCCCGGGGAAGTCCGCGCCGGTCACGCTGTGACCGCCCCGCCAGAATGCCTCCAGCTGCGCCACGCCATCGGCCTTGCCCACGGAGACGAGGTCGAGGACCTCTTCCATATTGGCCGTGAAGCGGTAGTCGATGAGCGCGGTGAAGTACTCCTCGAGAAGTCGGATCACCGCGAAAGCGGTGAAGCTCGGCACCAGCGCCGAGCCCTTCTTCCAGACGTAGCCGCGATCGACGATCGTCGACATGATCGACGCATAGGTGGAGGGACGGCCGATGCCGAGCTCCTCGAGCTTGGCCACGAGCCGGGCCTCGGTGTAGCGGGCCGGCGGGTTCGTGGTGTGACCTTCGGGGTCGAGCCGCTGAGCCGTGACGGCCGAGCCCTCGCCCAGGGAGGGCAGCTCCCGGCCCTCGTCGTCGTTCTCGCTGATGTCCTTGAGCGCTGCGTAGAAGCCGGGGAAGACGACGACGGTTCCCGATGCAGTGAACTCCGCATCCGTGCCACCGGCCGTGATGGTGCCGACCTTCATCGTGGTCGTCGCGACCTGCGCGTTGGCCATCTGGGATGCGACGGTGCGCTTCCAGACGAGGTCGTACAGAGCGAATTCGTCGGCGTTGAGTTCTCCTGACACCTCGCCGGGCGTACGGAAGACGTCACCTGCCGGACGAATCGCCTCGTGCGCCTCCTGGGCGTTCTTCACCTTGCTCTTGTAGGTGCGAACGCCGTCGGCCACATACTCCGGGCCGTAGAGATCGCGGGCCTGATTGCGGGCGGCTGAGATCGCCTGCTCCGACAAGTGCACCGAGTCGGTGCGCATATAGGTGATGTAGCCGTTCTCGTAGAGGCTCTGCGCGATGCGCATCGTGCGCTGGCTGCCCCAACGGAGGCGGTTGGAGGCCTCCTGCTGGAGCGTGGAGGTGATGAAGGGTGCCTTGGGCGAACGCTGGCCCGGCTTCTGCACGACCGATCGAACGGTGAAGGGCTGGCCCGCCAACTCGGTGGCGAGGGACGTGGCACGGGCCTCGTCGAGGATGGTGACGTCCTTCTTCAATTCGCCACGATCGTCGAAGCTGTCGCCCGAGGCGATCCGCTGGCCGTCGAGCGTGGTCAGCTTGGCGTCGAAGTCACCCGGGGCGAAGACGCCAGTGATGTCCCAGTAGTTCGCCGCACGGAAGGCGATGCGCTCCTTCTCCCGATCGACGACGAGTCGGACAGCCACCGACTGCACCCGTCCAGCGGACTTGGCCTCGCGGCCGATCTTCTTCCAGAGCACCTCGGAGACCGGATAGCCGTAGAGCCGGTCGACGATGCGACGGGTCTCCTGCGCCTCGACCAACTCCATATTGAGGTCGCGAGGATTCTGGACCGCCTCACGAATGGCCTCGGGAGTGATCTCGTTGAACACCATCCGCTGTACGGGGATCTTCGGCCGGAGCACCTCCATCAGGTGCCAGGAGATCGCCTCGCCCTCGCGGTCCTCGTCGGTGGCGAGCAGGAGCTCGTCGGCATCCTTCAGGGCCTTCTTCAGATCGGCGATCGTCTTCTTCTTGGACTCATGCACGACGTAGTACGCCTGAAACTGATCGTCGACATCGACCGCGAGCTTGGCCCACGGCTTCTTCTTGATCTCCGGTGGCAGCTGGGAGGCCTTGGAGCAGAGGTCACGGACGTGGCCGACAGACGCCATCACGGTGTAGTCGGGACCCAGATAACCGGCGATCTTCTTCGCCTTGGCCGGTGATTCGACGATCACCAGGGTGTGGGGAGCCACGTATATCCGTCCTTTCAGGGCGTGCTGAGGTCAGCTGCCATCAGTCTCGGCCCGGAGTCTGACGGTAGGGCAGGCCGTTCTGTCAACTTCACCTACCCCCCATCGCTGCGTGTCGGCCGAGGTCCCCCGTAGGGGGACCATGACGAGGCCCCGTGTCCCGCAGAACGGAACGCGGGGCCTCGTTGGTCGATCAGGCGTTGTTCTCCTGCGCTCGTGCGAGCCCGGGAAACGCCAGGAGCCCGGGAACGCTAGGCGACCGGGACCTCCTCGCCGACGGCGATCGGACGGCGCTTGGAGATGACCACGGCAACCACCACGATCACCACCGACACCAGGGAGATCCCCCAGCGCAGTCCGTCGTTCGCCGACTCCCCGACACTCATCGTCACGATGGCCGGTGCGATGAGCAGCGCCACGAGGTTCATGACCTTGATCAGCGGGTTGATGGCCGGACCAGCGGTGTCCTTGAACGGATCGCCGACGGTGTCACCGATGACGGTGGCCGAGTGGGCCTCCGAGCCCTTGCCACCGAAGTGACCGTCCTCGACGTACTTCTTGGCGTTGTCCCATGCCCCACCGGAGTTGGACAGGAAGACCGCCATGAGCACGCCCGTGGCGATCGTGCCGGCCAGGTACGCGCCGAGGGCACCGACGCCCAGGCCGAAGCCGACCGCGATCGGGGCGAAGACCGCCAGGATGCCGGGGGTGATGAGCTCACGCAGCGAGTCGCGCGTGACGATGTCCACCACCTTGCCGTACTCGGGCTTCTCGGTGCCCTCCATGATCCCGGGGTGCTCGCGGAACTGGCGGCGCACCTCGAAGATGACCGCGCCGGCAGCGCGGGACACCGCGTTGATGGCCAGGCCGGAGAAGAGGAACACCACAGCCGCACCGATGATGAGGCCGACGAGGTTGGCCGGGTTGGCCACGTTGAGGATGCCCTCGTACTGCTCAGGATCGGCGATGGCGCCCAGAGCGGAAACCAGGCCCATCTCCTCGACCGCACCGACGATGGCATCGCGGAACGCACCGAACAGGGCGGTCGCGGCGAGCACAGCCGTCGCGATCGCGATGCCCTTGGTGATGGCCTTGGTCGAGTTGCCGACCGCGTCGAGGCTCGTGAGGACCTTCGCGCCCTCGCCATGAACGTCGCCCGACATCTCTGCAATGCCCTGGGCGTTGTCGGAGACCGGACCGAAGGTGTCCATCGAAACGATGACGCCGACGGTCGTCAGCAGGCCGGTGCCCGCGAGGGCGATGGCGAACAGGGACAGCAGGATCGCGCCGCCACCGACGAGGTAGGCGCCGTAGACCGCTCCGCCGATGAGGAGTGCGGAGTACACCGCTGACTCCAGTCCGAGCGAGACGCCCGCCAGAATCACCGTGGCCGGACCAGTCAGCGAAGACTTCGAGACGTCGTCAACGGGGCGACGGTCGGTCTCGGTGAAGTAGGCCGTCAGCTGCTGGATGAGCGCAGCGAGAACGATGCCGATCAGGACCGCGAGGATCACGAACAGGCGCGGATTGACCGTGTCGGCCGACTCCACCGCAGCGATACCGCCGAGGGACTCGATCTCGTCCCAGCTGGCGGGCACCCATGCGAACACTGCCACCACCACGAGAACGGCCGAGATCACCGCGGAGATGAAGAATCCACGGTTGATCGAGGCCATGCCCGAGCGGTCGCCCTTGCGCGGCGACACGGCGAAGATGCCGATGACGGCCGTGATGACACCGATGGCCGGGATGACCAGCGGGATGACGAGGCCGAGGTTGCCGAACGCTGCAACACCCAGGATCAGCGCCGCGACGAGCGTGACCGCGTAGGACTCGAAGAGGTCTGCTGCCATGCCGGCGCAGTCGCCGACGTTGTCGCCGACGTTGTCCGCGATGGTGGCGGCGTTTCGGGGATCGTCCTCGGGAATGCCCTGCTCGACCTTGCCGACGAGGTCAGCGCCGACGTCAGCAGCCTTGGTGAAGATGCCGCCGCCGACTCGCATGAACATCGCGAGCAGCGCGGCACCGAAGCCGAAGCCCTCGAGGACCTTGGGTGCCTCGCCCTTGTAGACAAGGACGACCAGTGCCGCACCGAACAGACCGAGGCCGACGGTGAACATGCCCGCCACACCGCCCGTGCGGAAGGCGATCTTCATGGCCTTCTGCTCGCCTGACTCGTTGGCGGCGGCGGCGACACGCACGTTGCCGCGGACCGCCAGCCACATGCCCATGTAGCCCGTGATGGCAGAGAAGACGGCGCCGACGAGGAAGAAGATGGACCGGCCGATCTTCTCGCTCGTGGTGTCCGCCGGCAGCAGGAAGAGGACGAAGAAGACGATCACGGCGAAGATGGCCAGCGTCTTGAACTGCCGGTTGAGGTAGGCCGAGGCCCCCTCCTGGACTGCGGCGGCGATCTCCTGCATGCGCGGCGTGCCCTCACTCGCGGCCAGAACCTGGCGCACGAGCACGGCGGCCACGACAAGAGCTGCCAGCGCGATGATGGCAACGATGACGACGATCGTCATGTTGCTCCCGCTCAACTCGATCATGGGACTCCTTGGTCATAGGCCCGGTGGGTGGGCCTTGATGGGGTGGTCAGGCAAGGCGGCACCGCCGGAACAGGCGACGCCGCAATCTCGCGGAGTCTACGCAGGAGCCCGTCACCTATGTGGATAACCCCTAGATGGAAACCCTTACATCCCTATGACGTTCCTCACGGGATCGTGGCACGCACCTGCCCGCTCGTCAGACGCTCAGCGCCTCGTCGAGGGTCGCGTCATTCAGACGCTCAGCGCCTCGTCGAGGGTCGAGTGAAGAGGGATGACGACGTCGAGACCCGTGAGGGCCAGCACCTTGAGCACCCGAGGGGTGGCGACGACGACATCGAGGGTGCCGCCCGCCTCCCTGGTGTGCTTGAGGGCCGTCACGAGCACTCCGAGACCGGTGGAGTCCACGAAGGTGACGCCTGAGAGGTCGACGATGAGCGCACCTCCCTCGACAGAGGACAGCGGGGCAATCTCGGCCTCGAGCATGGGGGCCGTGTGCGCGTCCAGCTCCCCCGATGCCGAGACGACGCTGCGGCCGCGCTGGTCACCTGCCTCGACGGTGAATTCCATCCGCCTACTCTGGCACAGGCCGTCAGCCCATCGGCCCACAATGGCGGTATGGGTGCGAGCGACGACCGGGTGATCTCGTCCGAGGGCGGCGCCCTGCTCGATCGTCTCGCCGCAGGTCGGCAGGACCGCCTCGTGCACACCCATGAGCTTCCCGAGCGAGCAGCCACGCATGCGTCGTGGCCCGAGTGGGTGGCCGATGACGTGGTCGCGGCATATCGATCACGAGGGGTCCACGAACCGTGGGCTCATCAGCGCGCGGCCGCCGATGCCGCGTGGTCCGGCTCGAACGTCGTCCTGTCCACCGGAACGGCCTCGGGCAAGAGCATGGCTTTTGGGATGCTCGGTCTCACGCAGATCCTCGAGGGCACTCGCGCGCCCAACGGTCGCGGATCCGTCGTCCTCTATCTGTCTCCCACCAAGGCCCTGACCCATGACCAGCTGCGCGCCCTCGACGATCTGCACCTGCCGTGGCTTCGAGCCGCCGCCTACGACGGCGACACGCCCAGCGAGGAGCGAGCGTGGATTCGCCAGCACGCGAACTACGTGGTCTCCAATCCCGACCTGCTGCATCACTCGCTGCTGCCGGGCCACGAGGTGTGGGCGAGCTTCCTGCGGCGACTGTCGCTCATCGTCGTCGATGAGGCGCACGCGTACCGAGGGGTCACCGGTGCGCACGTGTCTGCCGTCCTCCGGCGGCTGCGGCGGATATGCAGTCATTACGGCGCGGATCCGACTCTGTTCGTGGCGTCAGCCACCATGGCGGACCCTGACGTCGCCGCCGAGCGGCTGATCGGCGCACCCGCGGTTGCCGTGACCGACGACTCATCGCCCCGCGCGGGATTGACCGTCGCCTTCTGGGAGCCGCCAGAGCTTGAGGCCGCACCCGGTTCTCCGCCGGCGGGTCGACGAAGCGCCCTGTCGGAGTGCGCATCACTGCTCGCCGACTGCGTGGTCGAGGGCCGGCAGACCCTGGCGTTCGTGCGCAGCAGGCGGGGAGCGGAGACCGTTGCGTCGATCACGCGCGAGTCACTCGACACGGTCGATCCCGATCTCGCGCACACGGTCGCCGCCTATCGGGGCGGATATCTGCCCGAGGAGCGCCGGGCGCTGGAGAAGGACCTGCGCGACGGCACGATCCGGGCGCTCGCCACCACCAATGCGCTGGAGATGGGTATCGACATCAGCGGCCTCGATGTCGTTCTCGTCGGTGGCTGGCCCGGGACCCGCGCGAGCCTGTGGCAGCAGTTCGGCCGCGCGGGTCGCGCAGGAGCGCCCGCCCTCGGAGTGTTCGTCGCCCGCGATGACCCGTTGGACTCCTTCCTCGTTCACCATCCTGAGGCGGTGCTCGACAAGCCCGTCGAGGCTGCGATCTTCGATCCGTTCAACAC
>JAIOXK010000101.1 GCA_021741645.1 Candidatus Nanopelagicales bacterium | reverse complement strand
CACGCCATACCCTTGTCTCTCGCACGCCGTTCTCCACTCAGGATTTCTGGACCTCAACAGCCCGAAATCTATTGCGAGAGCGGCGTGCGCCCGTTCAACGGCAGGGTCGAAGCACCCACGGGTATGTCAGGAGAGCCCTTCTTCGACGCACCTCAGCCCTCAGTCTCCTCCACGGTGACGGCCGCGGCGGCGATGTTCCTGGGGCTCGGTCTGGCATCCGTGCGCATCTGGACTGTCAATCGTCAGGCAGACCTTGCGGCACTCGTGACGTCGTTGGCCACGTCCGATGCTGAGACTGGCCTGCTCAACCGTCATGGAGTCGCTCTAGAGCTCCCTCTCCTGGTGGCGAATGCCCGGCGGCTGGGCACGCCGATCGCTGTGACCTATCTCGATATCGACGGTCTCAAGGCAGCGAACGACACCAAAGGCCACGCGTTTGGGGATGCCATGATCCGTCAGGTGGGTGGGGCCATCAAGGAGAGTGTTCGTGCCGATGCGATCGCCGCTCGCATGGGCGGGGACGAATTCATGATCGTGAGCATCGGAACCGTGGAGGACCACGCCGTTCTCAAGGAGCGCGTGCTGGACAACCTCAATCGCCGATCCCACGAGCCGGATGCGGCTCCCGTCTCGATCAGTCTGGGATCGGCCTCGGGATTCATGGAGGGGCGGACGGCCGACGAGTTGATCCATCTGGCCGACGAGGATCTGTATCGAAGGCGCGCTGAGGCTCGCGCGTGAGTGAATGATCGAGTGCGACGCGCTCACCGGCGCACTCACCGTCTCACTTACCGGCGCCGGCGTTCACCGCTGACCACCAGCACGACTCCGCCCACCACGATGGTCAGCCCGATGCCGACGTCGCGAGTGAGCGGCTCGGCAACGATGATCAGGCCGAGGATGACCGCCACGACGGGATTGACGTAGGCATACGTCGAGGTCAGCGAGATGGGTGCGTTGCCCAGCAGCCACACGTAGGAGGCGTAGGCGATGAGTGAGGCGATCACCAGGTAGGTCCATCCGAACCAGGAGACGGCGGTGATCGCGGAGAAGTCCCATCGCTCACCTGTCAGTGCGCCGATCACCGACAAGAAGACGCCCGCTGTCAGCAGCTCGTAGACGGTCGTCGTCAGGAGATTCGCGGGCAGGTCGTAGGAGGTGGATCTCCACGAGAAGTACGCCCAGGACAGGCTGCCGGCGACGATCCCGATCGACCACAGCATGACATCGAGGTCCGTTCCGGACACCGGGCTCGTGCCGCCGGGGAGCAGCATCAGCATCAGGCCTGCCAGCCCGACGGCCACGCCCGCCAGGGTCAGCCGTGAGGGTCGATCACCCGCCCGAAGCCGGAAGAGCACCATCCACAGCGGCGAGACAGACACGAGAAGGGCCGCGATCCCTGACGGCACATATCGCTCGGCCAGCGACACCATCCCGATACCGACGCTCAGGATCATCACGCCCATGACGACGACCGAGCGGAACTGTGACGCGGTGATGAGAAGCACGCGCGGGCCGCGGACGGCCATGAGGATGAGGCCGAGGATCAGGCCCGCCACGATGAACCTGCTGCCGTTGCCCATGAGGACCGGCATCGACTGCAGGAGTAAGGCGATGCCCAGGTAGGTGGCGCCCCAGAGGATCCACAGGGGGATCAGCCGCAGGAGGATCGCAGGGGTGGGTGCCCGGACCACCCCGCGAACGTCAGTCATGGTCACGACGCGAAGGGTGACAGATGCCCTCCGCCGGTCACGTGCTGGGCTGCCCTTTCGGACTGTCCTCTTCGCCCGCCCGGACTAGCAGCCGAGGAACAAGCACCCGGGCACTAGCGAGTGAGCGTGCCCACCACGATGGTGTGGTTGCTGAACGGGGTGGCCTTCGGCGACTGCGACCAGTAGACGCGCCAGGTGTTGGGGCCGGCCGGCACGGCTGACGGGTCGAGGGAGTTGACTGACGAGCCGGTCAGCGCCTTGCTGTCCACCTTCCACGTCAGGCCGTCCTTGGACGTTGCGGCATACAACTGCTGCGGAGGAGCGCCCGGGCCGGTGGAGAGGAGAGCGATCCAGTCGCCGTCCTTGGCCTGCACGATGTCCGAGTCGACGTAGCCGCCCGTGAAGCGGGTGCCTGGGTCCTGTGCGAACGAGGTGCCGGACGCGTCCGTGGACGTCGCGCTCACGATGACCTCTTGGGGCTGCGAGGACCGGCCGCCAGACAGCAGTGACGGATCGATCTTGCACTTCCTCAGGGCCTTCTTGTCCTTGGCGTTCGGCTTGGCGCCGCTGCCGATCGCATTGACCCTCTTCTTGCCGAGCTGCTTGGCCAGGCAGGAGATCTGCGCCTTGGTCGGGCCTGATGCTTTGCCTCCTGCTGGCATCGTGACCCAGTACAGGCGGACGCGGCCGTCGGGCAGCACCACGGAGTCGGGGACTCCCCAGGCGTTCTGACCCGCAGGTGCCGAGATTCCCAGCGCAGTCGCTGCTCCGAGAGTGGGGGTGCCTTGCGCGTCGTAGGTGACCGGCGCCGTGGTGAGCATCTTCCCCGAAGCCGGATTCACGAAGTAGGCGCGCTGCGTGCCATCGGTCAGGGTGACCTGGGTGTAGTCGGCGCCGAAGGTCACCGGCAGGGCAGCGGGGGACGAGCACGCGGTGCCGGTGCAGGAGGCCAGCGCCCATCCCATGGGGTTGGACGAGCCGTAGAACACCCGGTCCGTTGAGCCGGAGACGGTCATCGCGAAGGGGCTCACCCCCGCGAGTGCCGTGGCCTCGCCTGAGGTGAGCGAGAAGCTGTCTGCCGAGGCGGGGCCGGCGACAGCGATCGTCAGGGCGGCAGTGAGGGATCCGATGATCAGGTAACGGCGCATGGGCGAAGGATAGTGCTGCTAGGGGAGGGAAAGGAGATCCTTCAGCAACGACTCAAGACGAGCCACATCCGCGTCGGCCGCCGAGATCGACAGCACCTTGCTGCGGGCCGTATGCCCGCTGACGAGCGTCACGTGGCGGGGTCGGATGCCGAGGGCCTTCGCCACAGCGGTTGTCACGGCCTCGTTGGCGGCTCCATCCACGGGTGGGGCGTTGACCGCGACGATGAGCTCACCTTCGCCGTAGACGCCGCCGACCCGAGTGCGGGAGGCCCCGGGCTTGACGCGCACGGTCACACGCACGTCGGCCATGGGGTCATTCTGACGGCTCAACGGGGGATTCACCGGGTGGAGGAGTGCACGAGGGAACATCCGGGATCATGGACGTGTTGAATCGGAGTATGAGCTCCTCGATCGTGCCGTGCCCGTCGTGCTCGGCCAAGAACCGTGTCCCTGCTGTTGCCTCCGGCCGGCCCCGTTGTGCGTCCTGCAAGAAGGATCTCCCATGGATCGCCGATGCCACTGACTCGTCCTTCAGTGAGGCCATCACGACGTCATCCCTCGTGCTGGTCGACCTGTGGGCTCCGTGGTGCGGCCCATGTCGCATGGTGGCGCCGGTGCTCGAGCGCCTCGCGTCGCGGTATGCGGGCCGACTCAAGGTCGTCAAGGTCAACGTCGATGACAATCCGCAGATCGCCCGCACCTACGACGCCAGCTCCATCCCCACCCTGGTCATGCTCAAGGACGGTGAGGTAGTCGGGCGAGTGGTGGGGGCGCAGCCGGAGCCGGCCCTGGCGCAGCAGATCGAGCCTCTGCTTCCCTCGCGCTGATCAGCTGCTCGCATCGATGAGGCGGATGTCGATGATCCGGCCGACCCCGGCGTCACGCGCCGAAGCCATGCCGATCTCACTGTCCTCGTAGGCCATGCACAGGGCAGGTTCCACGCCCAGCAGCGTGGCAGCGCGAACGTAGACGTCCGGAGCTGGCTTGCTGTGCGCCACGTCGTCCGCGGTCACGATCACGTCGAACAGATCGGTGATCCCTGCGGCATCAAGCGTTGGGATGATGATCTCCCGGTACCCACCGGTGACCACCGCCATGGGCCGAGACCCATGCGTCGCTCGGGCGATCTCGACGACGTGCTCGAGCGGCTCGACAAGGTGGAGCGCCTCCATGTACATGGCCATGCTCTCGCGATTGAGCTTGTCCGCAAGTGACTCGTCAGCGTCTGGAACCACCGAGCGCACGAAGGGCAGCAGAGCGACATTGGCGTTATCGGCCCACCAGTCATCGGTGACGGTGTAGTCGTAGCGAGCGAAGATCTCCGACCACACGATGCGATGCACACCCATCGTGTCGACGAGCGTGCCGTCGCAGTCGAAGAGAACGGCTGACGTGTCCGGCTCAGGCAGGGGCAGTCTCATGATGCCCTGACGATAGGGGAGCAAGGAGATGCCGACTCGGGGCTACCCCCTCTCGTAGGCTGGCGGCATGCATGACAGCGTTCTGAGCCATCTGCGCAACACCCTGCATGAGCGCCTGACCCGGCACGGGGCGCACGGGGAGCATGGCGAGCACGGCGAGCACGGAGACGTGGACCAGGCGCGGGGGGCTGGGCGACTCTTCGCCGGTGACTACAGCGCCAGCGCCACCGTGGGCGAGGAGTTCGCTGACAGCCGGCTGGGGGTTGGGGTGATGCACGATCTCGATGGAGAGGTCATCAGCCTGCACGGCACCACCTGGCGGGTGCCCGTCGATGGCACACCCCGGGAGGTCGCACCTGACGAGGGAGTCGCCTTCGGAGTCGCCGCGCATGGCGGGCGCGAGCACGAGTTCGTCATTCCTGATGGAGCCGATGTCGAAGGGATTCTGGCCGCCATCGATGCATATCTCGAGCGGACGCATGTCGATCATGAGGAAGTGGTCTGCGCCGTCGAGATCGACGGGGAATTCTCGTCGGTCGTCCTGCGAACGGTTGCTCCGCCCACTCACGAGCACGAGACCCTCGGCGAGATCATCGACGACGAGACCCGCTTCACCTTCGACCATTGGAACGGAACGCTCGTCGGCTTCAGGTTCCCCGATGTGACGGATGGCCAGACGATTCCCGGGCTCCACCTCCACGCGATCAGCCATGACACCACCACCGGCGGCCACCTGCGCAACGCGACGACCGTGCGGACCACGGCCCGCATCTGGGTGGACGAGCTGCACCCCATCCATGATGTGGCGGGAACTCAGCCCGATGGTGATTCCAGCATGGACTTCAGCAGATACGAAGGCCCCGTCACCTGAGGATGACGTCTCGGGCACCTCGCCCGCTGGCGGCGGTCGATGCCGTCAGTGACCGACGCCCATGTGCCAGTCCTTCTCCAACTCGCGCTGGCGAAGGTAGTGCCATTCGCACAGGCCATCGAAGTGCGCATCGTCATTGCACAGTCGACAGGTCTCAGCCATGGCTCACCTCCTGGCACGATTCTGGCACGACCCCATCAGTCCATTCATGCAGGCGACACTGGATAGGCTGGCGGTCCCTACGGGGGCGGTAGCTCAGCTGGTTAGAGCCCCGGACTCATAATCTGGTCGTCGTCGGTTCGAGCCCGACCCGCCCCACCGTCACCGTCTGCTGTGAGTCATGCCTGCGGTGGGGCTTTACCGGCAGCGGTGGGTCAAGCAAGCATGTGAACGTGACCCACCGCCGCTCGGGAGCCACTCAGGGCATCAAGGCAGGCGGCACCTCGTTGATGTCGCCCGTGAACACCCAGCGGTTGTACTTGCTCTGCTCAGGATCCAGGGTGACGATCACTGCGGGGGCATGCTTGTGGACGTCACAGAAGTCCTTGAAGCCCTCGCCCCGCTTGGTGCCCACCATGATCTCACCGGGGATCTCCGTACCGTCCTCCCGGACACCTCGTAGCTGCTCCCAGGGGTCGTCGACTCCCTCGATGGACTGCACGGCGGTGAGGGGCGCACTCACCGTGGTGTGAAGGTGCATCGCCTCAAGAGCCTCCGTGCGAGTCAGCTTCAGCACGACATTGTCTCCGTCGATCTCGAGCGTGGCCATCATGACTCCAATCTGTGGTAAGGGCCGGCACAAAGTGAGGCCAATGCCGGGACAATATGCGACCGAGAACGGTCATGGGCCGCGAATCGGGAGTTGTCGCGGACCGTGCCCGGAGTGGTCTACCCAGATGAGTCTCGGTCGTGACATGTGCAGTCGAGGGATAGCGCGGCTCATAGATTCCGGCCCATGGTCCGTCGACTCATCGCCGCCATCGTCCTGACCGTCGCTGCCGCCGTGCTGGGGGACCCACTCAGAGGAGACACCATGACCCGCCGCCACAATGAAGACGCGCTCGTTCATGCCGCTGCAACCGGGCGCACGATCGAGCAGATCGCGGAAGACCTGTCCATGAGTCGAGGGACTGTCGCCCGACGGCTGAACGAGCCTGCCACTCAGCACCGGATCCGAGTCCGCAGGGCCGAAGTCGCTTCGGAGCTGACCGCGTCCCCGATCGACCGGGCACATACGGCAGCCGATCTCCTCATGGCCGTGATCGTGGACGAGTTCCTCGCCCCCCAGCACCGTGTCAGGGCCGCTACGAGCCTTCTCGCGGAAGCCCGTGCGTGGCGGGACGCGGACATGGAGGGCCGCCTTGTAGCGGTGAAGGAAGCCCTTTCTGGCCAGAACGCTCTCCGCCACATCTAATCTGCGCCTGTCACAGCATTGAACTCGCCCAACCACCGTGGTTCGACAGCACCAAGCCGCTAGTCTCGGCCACGAACAAGGTAACGGGCGAATGAACTATGCGCGCATGATCCGGAACTTCCGTCCGCAGGCGCTTACCGGCGGTGTCATCAGCATCGTTCTGGGAGCCTTCATTGCGCTGATTGGACTGGGCAACCTGCCAACTAGGAACGGCCTCTCCGCTGGCATCATCATGACCCTCATCGGTCTTGGCCTACTGGCCGTCGGTGTGCTCCTCGTCCTCCGAGTCCGACGCAACCGGGTCTCCGACACCGAAGTGGACGAGACCATCATGACCCAGACAGCCACCCAGGCTGCATAACCGAACTGACCTGCTGCACGGATCGTTTCCACTACGCGTGTTGAGTTCAGGCTCGAATGGAAGGCTCTGGAAATGCCACGCAAGTACCCCGACGAGTTCCGTGCCCGAGCGGTCGCCCTAGCGCGAGGCCTGTCGGCGTACGCCGACATTTATGCCCTTGTCGGCGATCGCCGACACAGCTATTATGTCGGCGAACGCTGACATTGGAGCGACGATGCGCATCACGACGGTCGACGAACTCGCGGGCGCGGTGCGTCTTGCTCGCAAGGAGCGGGGCTGGACACAGGCGCAGCTCGCGTCGCACGCGCACGTCAGCCGCGACCTCGTCAACCGACTTGAGCGGGGGTCGGGTCGGGTCGAGGTGGCAAAGGTCCTGGACATCCTTGCGGCGCTCGGCCTGGCCACAGTGATTGAGTCGCGGCGCAGTCCGGTGGATCTGGCCGCCTTGGTGCACTCACACGAGGTGACCGCGTGAGTGGCTCCGAGCGACAGCTCGATGTGTGGCTGGGGGATCGCCTCGCTGGCCGTCTCACCGTAGACGACGGTGGCCTCCGCTTCGACTACGACGCCGACTATCGCGATGCCAGCGACGCCACCCCGTTGTCGATGTCCCTGCCGCTCACGCGAGACCAGCACGCATCCGCTGCCGTCATCGGCTTCTTCGAGGCGTTGCTGCCGGAGCACGGTCCCGCTCGTGAACGCCTTGAACTCGAGTCGGGTGTGTCTCGCTCCAACGTCTTCGGGCTGCTGGCATACGTCGGGCGTGACCTTGCCGGTGCGGTCTGCATCGTCCCCGAAGGTGATGGGCCGCTCGCAGACGGCGGGGTGAAGTCCCTGACCGATCTTGAGGTCGCCGAGCGCCTCGCCGACCTGCGTCGCGCGGCCGCTTCCGGCGGAGTTCCGCTCAGCGAGCACGGCCAGTGGTCACTTGCTGGTGCACAGGCGAAGCTCGCTCTGACCTACGCGGACGGGCAATGGGGAGTGCCTTTCGGTTCGGTACCGACGACTCACATCGTCAAGCCAGCCATCCCGGGATACGAGCAGTTCGACGCCTTCGAGGTGACATGCCTGCGGGCGGCGCGTCTGCTCGGGTTGAGCACGGCGCAGGCGTGGCTCCAGCCGCTGGTCGACGGCACCCACGCCGCGGTCATCGTCCGTTACGACCGTGTGGTCGAATCCGAAGGATCAATCCTGCGCGTCCACCAGGAGGACTTCTGTCAGGCGCTTGCGTACCCGGCCTGGCAGAAGTACGAGCGGGACGGCGGTCCGGGGGTGAAGCAGATCGGTGCGCTCATCCAGCGCCTGCCGGCCAACCTGCGCGAGGATTCAGCCGCGCGACTCTTCGACGGACTGGCCTATAACTATGCGATCGCCGGCACCGACGGCCATGCCCGGAACTTCTCGCTGTTGTTGTCAGGCCCGGACGTCGCACTGGCTCCGCTATATGACCTCAATAGCGCCTTGCCATATACCCGACCGTGGGGCAAGCGCTTCGACTCAGTTCGCAAGCTGCACTCGTCCTTCGTCCTGGGATCCACCGACGCGTTCACGAGAGTCAACGCTGCCGATTGGCGCGCTGTCGGTGAACACCTTGGGATTGGCGGCGACGAAGCGGTCGAGCGAGTGAGGTCGATCATCAAGCGCGTGCCAGAGGCCTTTGATGAAGCCTCCAGCGGTGTGGCTGGAGAAGCCAGCCTTGCTTTCGATTTCGACTGGGCTGGTGCATTCAGCGGTCTTCGCGAGGCCAGTGCCTTTCGGTGATGGGAACGCTTCCCGAAGCCGGACTCGAGCAGCATCAGCGACGTTGGAGGAGAGGGTCTGCGCGGTGCTGAGCGGGCGCCAGAGGGCGCGAAGCGGCCTCATATTCTGGTCGTCGTCGGTCCGAGCCCGACCCGCCCCACCACCTATTTCCCTCACAAGTGAGGGTTTTGCAACCCGTCCGCAACGCACTCAGAGGCTGCTGCGCTCGGGGGTTTGCTAGGGACGTGCATTAGTTGCCCGTTCCTTCTCCTCGGGCTCAAACTTCTTCGGCATGACTCCATCCTCCCTGACTCAAAAGGAGGCGGCATCAAACCCGTGACGCTTCACTCTGCGGAAACCGCCCCGAACCCAGTACGCCGAGGTTCCCGACTCTGTGGTCGATGATCGCGAGGACGTCGTGATCACGCGCGCCGGGCACGAACCATTCGTGATCGTGTCGCTCGCCGACTTCGAGTCCCTGCGTGAGGCGACTTACTTGATGCGGC
>JAIOXK010000100.1 GCA_021741645.1 Candidatus Nanopelagicales bacterium | reverse complement strand
TGCTCAGATCAGCAACGCCCGCAACGCGGCCACGTCATGCACCAGGGCGTTGGCGGGCACCTCGTCGAGTTCACCGTCGGGGGCGTAGCCCCACGTCACCAGGATGCTGTCGGCTCCATGGGCGGATGCAGCGCGATGGTCAAGGGCTCGGTCACCCACGAGGACGATGCGATGGGTGTCCCCATTCGCTCCGATCTGCTGCAGCGTGTGCGCCAGGACATCGACCTTGTCCTGCCGCGACCCGTCGACATGTGACCCGCCGACGAACTCGAAGCACTCGGCGAGGCCCGCATGGTCGAGGATGCGCGCAGCGGACTCGTCCGGCTTCGCGGTGGCGAGGACCACTCGAACTCCTGCGGCATGGAGGTCGCGGATCAGGTCTGCCATACCGGGGTAGACGTCGAACTCGTACTCGGTGCCGTGGAAGTACACCTCGCAATAGAGCTCGAAGAAGCGCGCGACGTCTGCAGGGTCAGTGATCCCGTAGACCCGAGGGAGCACCTCGTCCAGCGGTGGACCCATGAACTCGTCGAGATCGGCCTGAGTGGGGGCGATGCCGAATCCCTGCGTGATCGCATGCCTCAGGGCCGTCTGGATTCCTGGCTCGGAGTCGATGATGGTGCCGTCAAGGTCTAGCAGGACCACGTCGTAGGGAGGTGGTGTCATCCGCGAAGGCCCCGCCACGCGAGCGTGCCGCCGTCAACGGCGTAGATGCCTCCGGTCACGAACGAGGCGGCATCGGAGGCGAGGAAGCATGCGACCTCTGCCACCTCGTCGGCCTCGCCGAACCTCGGAACGAGGTGAGCGCCAGTCATGTGATTCATCGTGTACTCGCGGTCCTCGACGGAGTCCAGGAATTCCATCGCCATCGGCGTCGCTATCGCGCCGGGCAGGAAGGCGTTCACTCGCACCTGAGGTGAGAGTGCAACCGCCATGGACTTGGTGAGCTGAATGAGCGCGGCCTTGCTCGCACCGTAGGCGACGGCATTCTGCGTGCCGTTGATTCCCGACACGGAGGCCGAGTTCACGATGGACGGGCCGCGGGTCGATTCGCGCAGATGGGGAGCCGCATGCTGCGAGGCGATCCAGACGGCCTTGACGTTGACGTTGAACACGGTGTCCCAGACGCGCTCTTCCAGCGAGTCGAAGTTGGCGCTGTCCATGAGCACGGAGTCGATGATCCCGGCGTTGTGGATCAGGGTGTCGAGACCGCCGGCGAAGGCGACCGACTCGTCGATCATGCGTCGGATGTCGCCCGAATCGGTGAGGTCAGCCAGAACGACGGCTGCATTGGCGCCGGCCGAGCGGACAAGTTCGGCGGTCTCCTCGGCGGCCTCTGGCTTGAGGTCCGCGACCGTGACGGATTCGGCGCCCTGTGCCGCTGCCATCACCGCGATGGACCTGCCCATGCCCTGGGCCGCTCCCGTCACGAGCACGCGCTTTCCCGCAAGTCGATCGCTCATGTGGCCCAGCCCTCTCGGATATCGGAATGCACGTCGATGGAGATTCGCTTTTCCTCGATGTATCCGACGCCGTCGATGACGCGTACTCGGTCGATGTAGTTGCCCCAGCCGAGAATCGCTGTGTCATCACCGGCATATGTGTAGAGGAAGTACGACTCCAGCAATGCCGTGCCGGCTCCGGTGGCGGTGACCTTCTGGTTGACGAGGAAGTGCTTGCGCGCCACCGGGTCTGCGAGCGCCGTGCGGTAGTAGTCCACCACTGCGTCGCGCCCCTCGCGCGGCCCCTTGCGCGTGACGAGAACCGCATCGTCAGTGAAGGCGGAGGCCAGCAAGTCGAAGTCCAGAGTGTCCACCGCAGTGGCGTAGCGCCAGGAGGCCTCGCGGGCGAGCTCGGCCGTCTCCAGGTCGTCGAGTCGTGCGGCCGCGCGTGCATGGCTGCCGGGCAGGTGCTGTGCCGGAATGAACTCCTTGCGGGTGATGACCCCGACTCCGTCAGCCACGGTGACGTCATCGATGTAGTCACCCCACCCCGTCGCCTCGAATCCGGTGCCCTCGTGGGCGTAGTAGATCGTCGATCGCACGCGAGCCCTGCCCGGGCCGGTGTACTCAGCGCGTGGATTGACGATGAGGTGGCGGGTGATGAACTCCGCGGGCAGCATGCCTCGGAGCCCGTCCACGATGGCCGCCGCACCGATCACCTCGGCCCCGGGCATCACCATCACCGCATCGGGAGCAAATGCTGAGGCCAGGAGCGCCCAGTCCCGGGAGTCGGCGCCATCGGCGTAGCGATACAGGCACTCGCGTGCCGCCTCAAGAGTCTCCAAGCGCTCAAGGCGTTCGGCCAGGCCGGCGATGTCGGTCATTCAGGCCTCCTTCGGGCGCACGCCGCGCTTGGTCAGGCTCACCGGTCCGCTCACGGTGAGACGGCAGGCCAGCCGACGGGACGGGTCCACCCTGCCCATCGTGCGCTGGAGCGTCTCCCGCTCGTCCTCGGGCATCTCTCCGCAGTTGTCCAGGCCCTCGCGGATGATGCTGACGCACAGCCCGCACGAGGCATTGCCCTCACACTCGGTGGGCCAGACGTAGCCCGCGGCGTGTGCGGCCGCCATGACGGTCTGGCCGTCCTCGACCTCAAGCTCCAGATCCATCGGCTGAACGGTGACGCGGGTCATGGGCGACTCCGGGAAGGTAGTGGCTCTGAGAAGAGTAGGTGAACCGGCACTTACCGTAGTCTGGATCTAGTAACATGCCAACCCTGACTGCGGGCACTCGCCCGACCTCACGACAGATGGGAACACCATGGATCTCGGTCTCTCGGGCAAGCGCGCCCTGGTCACCGGCGGCACCCGCGGCATCGGCCGCGCCACCGTCGAGCTTCTCGCGGAGGAGGGCGCTGCTGTCGCCTTCTGCGCCCGCAATCAGGAGGCGGTTGACGCCTTCGCCGAGGAGCTCCGGGGCAAGGGCGCCACGGTGTACGCCGAGGCGATCGACGTCTCCAAGGAGGACGAGCTCAAGGGCTTCATCCGCAACGCTGCTGAGGCGCTCGGCGGGCTCGACATCCTGGTCTCCAACGTCACGGGTGGGTCGCTCAAGGGCGCCGAGCAGTGGCAGCAGAGCCTCGAGCTCGACCTGCTCCCGCTGGTGCACCTCATCGACGAAGGCACCCCGATCCTCGAGGCGGCCGGTGGCGGATCGATCATCGCCATGTCGTCCACCTTCGGCTTCGACAACGTGTGGCCGAGCTCGCCGAACTCCTACGGTGCGTTCAAGGCAGCGATCATCCGACATGCGTCTGCAGCCGCCCACGCACTGGCGCCCAAGGGCATTCGCGTCAACACCGTGTCGCCTGGTCCGGTTTACTTCGACGACGGCGACTGGGGCAAGATCAAGGCGGGGCGTCCGGAGGTCTACGAGAAGGTCCTCGCCTCCATCCCGCTCGGTCGGATGGGTGAGCCGCGCCAGGTTGCAGCCGCAATCGTCGGCCTCGCCAGCCCCGCGATGGGCTACTGCGTCGGCACCAACGTGGTGTGCGACGGCGGCATGACCGTCCGCACGCAGTACTGATCGATCCGTGAACTGATCGATCCCTGACACCGACATGGCCACCCCTGCGCGCTGCACGTCCGGGCGCGTGGAGGTGGCCATGGTCGTCGGTGGCAGGTGGCACGACCTCGACTTCGCACGTCGTGAACTTCTCGCCTTGGTGGGCGACCATGATGCGGTGCGCTGCAGCGTGCATAGCGACTACTCGGACATCAGGCGCCTTTCCTCCGTCGATGCGGTCATCGCCTACACATGCGATGTTCGACCCACTGCCGCTGAGGCCGCTGCGCTTGCGTCCATGCTGCATGAAGGCGGCCGCCTGCTGGCGCTGCACGCGACCAACTCGGCGATTGATCCGCCGCCTGATGAGGGGCCGAGGATCTTCCGCACCCCGAATGCGATGCCGGAATTCACGGCCCTGCTCGGCAATCGGTTCCTCGCGCATCCGAAGATCGGCCCATTCCTGATCGAACCCGTCCAGCCCGAGCACCCGCTCGTGTCGGGAGTGACGTCATTCACCACGGTCGACGAGATCTACGTCTCGGAGTTGGCGGCAGACCTCGATGTTCTCCTGGACGTCGAGTACGTCGGGCCGACGCCGGGGTTCGAGAAGGATCATGTCGAGCAACCCCGACGACACCCGGTCCTGTTCTCCAGAGCAGAGGGCGCCGGGGAGGTCACGTACTTCACGCTCGGGCACTGCCGCGGGCGTTTCGACGTCATGGATCTCGGCATCGACGATCTGGGCGCGACGGATCGGGTGGCCTGGGACTCTGCTGAATACCGACTCATCCTGCGCAGATGCGTGGCGTGGGCCGTCCACGGACCCAACTGGATCGACTGCCCAGCTACGGAGGACGCATGACCGCACGTGGAACTGCAGTGGTGACCGGAGCCGGTCAGGGAATCGGACGAGCAATCGTCGAGCGACTGGCGGCCGATGGGTATGACGTGCTCGGCCTCGATGTGCAGGGCCTCGACGCACTGGGAGCGGAGACGGGGTGTCGTACTGCTCAGGTGGACGTTTCGGACCCCGCCCAGGTGGCGGACGTCGCAGATCTTGCACCTGACTGCCGAGTGCTGGTGAACAACGCGGCGATTCAGCGCTATCAGGATCTCCTGCACACCACGCCCGAGGAGATGCGTTCGATCCTCGACATCAATGTCATGGGCCCGGTGCTCATGGCGCAGGCACTCGTTCCGGTGATGGCCCGCAACGGCGGAGGCAGCGTGATCAACCTGTCCTCGATCACGTCGGTGGCGCATGCCGCCGGCACGTCCCTCTATCCCGCATCGAAGGCGGCCATCAACCAGATCACGCAGGCGATGGCCGTCGAGTTTGGCGCCCTCGGCGTGCGCTGCAATGCAGTCGGACCGGGAACCGTCCTCACCGAGGGAACGGCCGGACACTACGGTGATGAATCGGCCCAAGCAGCCATCGCGGGAACGCTCCCACTCGGCCGGATGGGCGGTCCACGCGACATCGCAGATGCGGTCGGATTCCTCTGCTCCGACGAAGCCTCCTGGATCACCGGCCAGACCCTCTTCGTCGATGGCGGCTACACCGCAGCTCACGGTCAATTCTTCCGCTGGGCCAGAAAGGCACCCAAGTGACCCGACCCTTCCGCTTCGCCATCCAGGCCTTCAGTTCGCCCACCAAGCGTGAGTGGGTCGACCTCGCACGCAAGGTCGAGGACTCAGGCTTCTCCACCCTGCACGTGGCTGATCACTATCTGGGCCCGGGAAGTCGGATCGAGGGCACCGGGCATCGCGTCCAGGCGATGGCGTTGATCCCCGCGCTGACCGCGGCAGCGATGGCGACGACCACGCTGCGCATCGGATCTCGCATGGCCTGCACGAGCTACCACCTGCCGACCATCCTGACCAAGGAGATGGCGACGATCGACGTGCTGTCCGAGGGGCGACTCGAGATCGGTCTGGGGGCTGGCTGGCTCGTCAACGAGTACGAGGGCATGGGAATCCCGTTCGAGTCAGCCGGGCGTCGTATTCAACTCATGCGCGAGACGGCCGAGTTCATGCTGATGGCCTACGGGTCAGATGCTGAGGTCGACTATCACGGTGAGTTCATCGACTCCTCCGGTTACGTCGCCGTCCCTCGTCCGGTGCAGGCGCCGCATCCGCCGCTGATGATCGGTGGTGGTGCGCCGAAGGTGCTGGGCATCGCAGGTGAGCTCGCCGATATCGCCAGCGTCAACTTCAACAACAGCAGTGGCGTCGTGGGTGCGGGCAGCATCTCCTCGTCGACTGAGGATGAGACTCACAAGAAGGTCCAGTGGATCAAGGACGGGGCGGGGGATCGCTTCGATCAGATCGAACTTGAGACGGCGACGTACTTCATCTCGATCGACGGACGCTCCGAGATCACCGCAGATGCGGTGTCGAAGCGAACAGGCCTGGAGATGGCTGACCTGAAGAGATTCCCGCACGCGGCCGTGGGCAGCGTCGACGAGATCTGTGACGAGCTCATCCGCCGACGCGAGGAGTACGGCTTCTCCTACATCACCGTGGGCGACGCGCACCTCGATGCGTACCTGCCGATCGTCGAGCGACTGGCGGGCACCTGACATGCGGCGCGAATACTCACTTGCGCACCTGTCGATGATCGCCGTTCCTCCTGCGCGGCTGGCCGACGTGGCCGCTGATGCAGGATTCGAGTGGTTCAGTCTGCGCCTGACACCGAGTCCGTCCACGGGCATCGACCACGGCCACCTCGGTGACGACAGAGCGCTCGCGCAGCTCGGCAGCCACATCGATGCCACCGGGGCGCGGCTGCTCGATCTCGAGGTCATCCGGATGACGAGCCCCGAGTCAGTGGCCGATGCGGTGCCGCTGCTCGAGGCCGCCCAGGCGCTGAATGCGCGCTATGTCATCGCGACCGTTGAAGATGCCGATCCTGTTCGACGCGTTGACACTCTTGCGGCGCTGGCCGAAGTCGCCGCACGCCACGGCACCTCGGTGGCCGTGGAATTCATGATGTTCACGTCGAGCCCCTCCTTGCTCGATTGCGTTGATGTGGTCGGTGCGTGCGGCGCCTCGAACGTCGTCGTCCTGGCGGACGTCCTCCATCTGGAGAGGTCCGGTGGCACGGTCGACCAGCTGGCGGCAGTCGATCCAGCGCTTCTGCCCTACGCGCAGATCTGTGGTGCGGATGGCAGCGGACCGGCTCCCGATGCGGCAGCCGCGCGGGCCGAGGGGGTCAAGGCGCGCCTGATGCCGGATGAAGGCGGCCTGCCGGTGCGTGAGTTTGTTCGTGCTCTGCCTGCCTCGACCATCGTGGCCGTCGAGGCGCCGTTGGCGGGACAGTCCGATCCTGCGGATCCGCTTGCCCTGGCGCGCGACATGCTGGCCGCAGGCCGACGGGTCAGCGAGTGAAGGCAACCGAGCTGGAGATCGACGGCCTCGTCAACATCCGAGACCTCGGCGGAATGGTCACTGTCGATGGCCGGTCGGTCCGGCCAGGACGCCTCCTGCGCAGTGACAACCCCAAGGCGCTGACCGACCGCGGCCGGCAGCAGCTCATGGACGTGGTGGGCCCCAAGGTCGTCATCGATCTGCGCATCCCGTTGGAGGTTGATCGCGAGGGATATGAACTCGACCGGGCGGTGCGCTTGGTGAACTGCCCGATGACTCCGCAGTCAGGCGTCAACCAGGCGCAGATCGATGCGGGCATGTGCGACAACCTGATCGATGACTACCTGCGGCAGATCGACGTCAATGGCCGTTACGTCGCGCAGGCTCTCAGCATCATCGCGGAGTCGCAGAACCACCCGGTCATCGTGCACTGCACAGCAGGAAAGGACCGCACGGGTATCACCGTCGCGATGACGCTGGACATCCTTGGCGTCCCGCACGAGGACATCGTGGCCGACTATCACGTCACCACGAAGAACATGGCTCCCGTGCTGGAGAGAATCCGCAGCGCGCCGGTGTTCAAGGAGAACGGTCTGGCCGATGCACCGGACTGGATCTTCGCCTCGGACCCGGAGACGATGCGCGGCTTCCTCGCGCGCATGACGACGCTGTATGGCGGGGCCGAGGGCTGGGCGCTGATGAACGGCATGACGGCCGACCAGATCGCCGCACTTCGCGAGTCACTGCTCGATTGACTGCACGACTAGCGCCGAAACCTGCAGTTAGCGTCGCACCTGCTCGATCTTGCGACGCCAACTGCAGGAATTGGTGGTGGGGCTAGGCGAGAGCTGCCTTGAGTGCCTCGAGGCGCGCGGCCCAGATCCGCCCACTGAGCGCCGCGGTTGGCGCGAAGATCTCCGAGGCGTGGTACGCACCCGGGTACAGGTGGAACTCGGTGGGCACGCCCGCAGCCTTCAGCCGATCGGCGAAGGCGATGTCCTCGTCGCGGAACATGTCCACGTCGCCGACGTCGATGAAGGTCGGCGGCAGGCCACTGAGGTCCTCCGCGCGGGCGGGAGCCGAGTAGTGATCGGCCGGCTTGCCGCCGAGATACCAGGCCCAGGCCTCGATGTTTCCGTCGCGATCCCAGATGCCCACCTCGGTGATCTCCTGCGAGGACGGGGTCTCGTTCCGGTCGTCGATCATCGGGTAGATCGGCATGAGGAAGGAGATCGCGGGGCCGCCGTTGTCGCGTGCCTTCAGTGCCGTGGCGATGGCCAGTCCACCGCCTGCGCTGCCTCCGTACACGGCAAGGCGGTCCGGATCGAAGTCGAGGTCCGCAGCATGGGCGGCCATCCACTGCAGGCCGGCGAAGCAGTCATCGATCGCTGCAGGGGCGGGATGCTCGGGCGCGAGGCGGTAGTCGACGGAGACGATGACCGCCCCGATGGCCTCGCAGAGCATGGTGGGCACGCCGTCGTCGGAGTCCAGATTGCCCAGCACCATTCCACCGCCGTGGATGAAGTAGATCCCCGGCAAGGTGCCCGTTGCGTTGACGGGCCGGTAGATCCGAATGGCCAGATCGCCCGCGGGGCCGGGGATCGTCCGATCCTCCTTGGCCACGTTCTCATTCGGAGGCAGATCCTTCGTCATCGCCTCGAGCATCCCGTAGAGAGTGGCGCGGCGAGCATCGATGTCTGGGATGGCGTTGAACCCACCGGGAAGGAATTCCAGCAGAGCCGTCAGTGGCTCAAGGGACTCAGGGTCGATGCGGTCGTGTTGGCTCATGTGACACCTCGTGGATGCGTGGGCGGGGGATTGAGCGCGAGTCTGTCACTGGTGTGCCAGCCCCGCCACCGAATTTCCCCTGTTCGCCCGCACATCGTGGCGCACGACGCCGATGTGACGGATCAGGTACCACACGTAGCCGGCGCAGGTCGTGAATGCGCCGGTCTCGTAGAGAACGATCAGCACCCAGAGCCCCCATGGCAGTCCGCTTCCTGGTCCGGTCACGCCTTGGTTCCAGAGGATGACGGCCACCGTCAGCGAGACCACGCCCACCGCCGCCGTGGATGCCCACGCGATCCAGGTAAGCCGTGGCACCGGCACGCGGGAGACCAGCCACGTGACGAGCAGCAATACACCGGCGACCAGCAGGGCGAGGCCACCCTCCATGGGGTCCAGCACCGACAGTGCCGCGACCGGAACGGACACGGCGCTGCTGCCCAGTCCGACGATGTGCCGCACTCGCATGACCGACTCCCTCCGCGCTCCCTCACCGCTCGCTGCGCGCTCACTCCGCGCATCTCAAGTGTGCGCCGACGCGACGGGTGATGGCGCCCGCACCTACTGCCGAGTGGCGAGTTGTGGCGACTTTCAGCACAGC
>JAIOXK010000008.1 GCA_021741645.1 Candidatus Nanopelagicales bacterium | reverse complement strand
GGATGAGCGCATGGCGATGGCCAGGAGGTGGCCGGACGACCTTGCCGCCATCGGCGGGCCCCACGTGCCGGTGGCGTACATGCCGCATGCTCCCTTCACCGTGGAGGTCGAGCATCTCGCACAGATCGCCGAACTGGCGCGGGAGACCGGCGCCATCATCACCACGCACACATCCGAGAACGACTCCGAGAACGACGACACCCTGGGCTCGCGAGGCATGCGTCCCGTCGCCTGCCTGGACGAGAGCGGTGTCCTGGGCCTCGCGCCTGTCCTCGCCCATGGAGTGCGTCTGGATGCGGATGACCGCCGGACGGTGGCTGCGGCCGGGGCGAGTGTGGCGCATTGTCCTGGTTCAAACCTGAAGCTGGCCAGTGGCGCCGCGGACATCGTCGGCTATCGATCCGACGGCATTCGTGTGGGTCTGGGCACGGACGGCTGCTCGTCCAGCAATGACCTCGACATGTTCTCCGTCCTGAGGCTGGCGGCCAACCTCGCCCGGCTGGTGCATCACGATCCGGCAGCGATCTCGGCTGCCGACATTCTGCGCATGGCGACCCTCGAGGGGGCGCGTGCGCTCGAGATGGGGGACCGCATCGGATCGGTGGAGGTGGGCAAGGAGGCGGATCTCGTCGTCATAGATACGCGAGTCCCGCACCTGACTCCGCTTCGTGACCCGCACACGGCGATCGTCTTCGCCGCCGGTCGATCAGACGTGCGACACGTGGTGGTGGCGGGCGATGTCGTGGTGCGGGATCGGCGATCCACGCGCATCGACATGGATGACCTGCTGGACGAGGCGAACGCTCGAGTAGGCACCTGATGCCCAACATCGATCACCTGACGGCAGCGGAGGTCATCGACCGTCTGGGCCTGGAGTACCTCGAGGGTGAGGGGATCTGGATCGGCCTGATCTGGCGCAGCGAGGCGGGAAGCGCGATCTACGCCCTGCTGACGAGGGAGGACTTCTCCGCCCTGCACCGACTGCGGGAGGACGAGTTCTGGACCCATGTCGCCGGGGCGTCGATCGACATGCTGCAACTCCACCCGGACGGCCGCAGCGAGCAGCTTCGCATCGGCCACGCGACGGATGACGTGCTGCACGCACTCGTGCCCTCGGGCTCGTGGCAGGGGTCGAGCACGTCAGGGGACTGGGCGCTGGTGACGTGCGCCCTGGCTCCGCCGTTCTCGGGATTCGAGCTGGCCGATGCGAACACGGATCTGAGCGCCTGGCCGGACTCGGCACCGAGGATCAGGGAGTTGATCCGTGGCTGACCGAGGGAGTCTCTCGGGCCGCACTGCTCTGGTGACGGGCTCCGCCACTGGTCTGGGCAGGGTCATTGCCGAGGCGCTGGCGAGGGCTGGCGCCCAGGTGGTCGTCCATGGCAGGCATGAGGCGACGGTGCAGGAGGTCGTCCGGGGGATCGCCGCCAGCGGAGGCACGGCCGCACCGGTGGTCGGGGACTTCTCTGCCGGGACGGCAGCCGTGCAGGAGATGTTCGCGGAGGCCGTCGCACGGCTCGGACCGCTGGACCTCCTGATCAACAACGCGGCCGACCAGCGGCTCACGCCTGCGGCAGAGGAGAATGCAGCGACGTGGCGGGAGATCCTGGAGGTGAACCTGCTGGCGGCTGTCGAGTTGACCCGGCTCATCTGCACGAGCAGCCACGATCGAGCGGCGGTGAGCATCGTGAACGTGACGTCGGTCGAGGGACTGGCACCGTTTCCCGGCCATGCCGCCTATGCGGCGTCGAAGGCCGCCCTTCACGCCTTCACTGCGTCCGCGGCCGGGGAGTGGGCCCCGGCGCGCGTGAATGCGGTGGCTCCCGGGCTGATCGAGCGCGCGGGGCTGCAGCAAGACTGGCCTCAGGGCTGGGCCTTCTGGGAGCAGTCGAGTCCGCTGGGAAGGCCGGTCACGGCTTCTGAGGTCGCTGAAGCCGTGGTGTTCCTTGCCAGCCCAATGGCCTCAGGAATCTCAGGAGTCACGCTGCCGGTGGATGCGGGCTGGGCCTCTGCGCCACGGACGACGTGGGGATCGTCACAAGGCTGACCGATGAATGGTCAACGCTCTGTAACGATGTGGTTTCGTGCGGCGTCCTGGGCTGTAGTGCCCGTGCTGCCTCGGCTAGTGTTGCGGCACTTCTTGCCATGGAGATGTTCCCATGGATGAGACTCACCTAACGAAAGGGATGCACATGCATCGCAAGCTTCTGGCTGCGGGAATCGTCGCAGCCGCGCTCGTGCTCGCCAGCTGCTCCAGCAGTGGCGACGAGGCGGCCACCGAGGCCACCCCTGCTGCCTCCGAGGCAGCAGCCGAGGAGACCACCGAGGAGCCCGCGGAGGAGGTCGTCGAGGATCAGGCGCCCAGCGTCACCATGGACGACAGCGACTGTGCGGCTCCCGAGAACTACTGCGTAGGGCTCGTGACCGACACCGGCAAGGTGGACGACAAGTCGTTCAACCAGGCCGCATGGGAGGGCACGCAGCTCGCTGCGGACCAGATCGGGGCCTTCAGCAAGTACATCGAGACCACGGATCCGAAGGACTACGCGAACAACATCGCGCAGTTCGCCGCCAAGAACTACGACACCATCGTGACGGTCGGGTTCCTCATGGGCGAGGCCACCGTTGCCGCTGCCGCTGAGTACCCCAACGTCAACTTCATCGGCGTCGACCAGTTCCAGGGCGAGCCGATCCCGAATCTCGCGGGTCTGGTCTTCTCCGAGGACAAGGCCGGCTACGCAGCGGGCTACCTGGCTGGCCTCATGACCAAGACGAACAAGATCGGCAGTGCGCTGGGCACCGACACTGTTCCGCCGGTCAAGCTGTTCGGCGAGGGCTACAAGGCCGGTGCACTGGCGGCCAACCCCGATGTCGAGGTTACCTTGGTCTACCACGAGCCGAACAACGCCTTCGGTGATCCCGAGTGGGGCGCAGCGGAGTCCCGCAAGCAGCTCGATCAGGGCGCGGACATCATCTTCGCGGCGGGCGGTGCGACCGGCAACGGTGGTCTCATCGAGATCGCCAAGGATCCGGGCGCTGGCACGACGGTCTTCTGCATCGGCGTGGACGTCGACCAGTACGGCACGGTGCCGCAGGCGGCCCCCTGTCTGCTGACGTCGGCTGAGAAGAAGCTGGTCTCCGGCACCGAGGCACTCGTTCTCGCTGCGGCTGAGGGAACTCTGCCGGCCGGCAACTTCTTCGGCCCGACCGGAATTGCGCCGTACCACGACACGGAGGACGCGGTTCCGGACGATGTCAAGGCGAAGGTCCTGGAGGTCCTGGCCGGTCTTGAGGACGGCTCGATCGACACGGGTTGCCCAGCCTGCCTGGACAACTGACGCAGTAGCGCTCACAGGCGCATCGGGGTGGGAGCGGTCATCGACCGCTCCCACCCCTCTTTGTGAATTCGATGGTCGCGTGTGCGCCCTCATGTGAAAGGATCCGTGGCTATGTCTGTGACTGATCCCGCGCAAACCGATCTGGGTTTCTCCGACCCGGATCCGGCGCGCGCCGGTCGTTGGTCACGAGCGCAGGCGATCGCCGTTCCCGTGGTGTCGGTGCTGCTGGCCTTCGCCATCGGCGGGGTTCTGATCTGGCTGCAGGGAGTCAACCCGCTCTACGCGTACTGGGTCCTCTTCCAGAACGCCTTGGGCTCCAGTGAGGGCCTTCTGCGAGTGATGGAGAAGTCCACACCGCTGATCCTCACCGGCCTCGCCGTGACGGTGGGCCTGCGGACCGGACTGTTCAACATCGGCGCACAGGGTCAGCTCCTCGTCGGTGCGATAGGCGCCGCATGGGCCGGCTACAACTTTCAGCTCCCAGCCCTCATCCACATTCCTTTCGCCATCGTGTTCGGCATGCTGTGCGGGGCGGCGTGGGCCTCGATCGCCGGTGCCCTCCGGGCCTATCGAAGCGTGTCCGAGGTCATCACCACGATCATGCTGAATGCCGTGGCGATCGCCCTGGTCGATTACCTGGCCAGCAGGCCCTTGAAGGAGGAGGGGCAGCCGATCACGCGCACCCCGCTCATCGCTGAAACGGCGGCCCTGCCCGACATTGGCATTGTTCCGGTCGGATTCCTGATCGCTTTGATGGTCGCCATCTTCTTCGGCTGGTTCCTCACGCGCACGACCCAGGGCTTCCGCTTCAACACCGTGGGCATGAATCCCAGTGCGGCCAACTACGCCGGTATCGGAGTGCGCAAGACCATCTTCCTGGCCATGGCTGTCAGCGGCGCCCTCGCCGGCATGGGCGGGGCGGTCGAGACGCTTGGCATCACGGGTCGATTCGAACCCACCTTCAACGCGGGACTGGGCTTCGACGGCATCACCATCGCGCTCCTGGCCCGCGCGAATCCCATCGCCACTATTCCGGCAGCACTCCTCGTGGGCACCCTGCGGTCTGGTGCGGCCACACTGCAGTTCGAGACAGGAATCGAGCCCGAGGTCGTTGATGTCATCTTGGCCCTGACCCTGCTCTTCGTCGCCGCGCCGATCGTGAGCCGCCTGCTGTTCCGCAAGCGGGCGCAGAAGCAGACCAGCGTCAGCTCAGGATGGGGTGGCGCATGAGAGCCCGCTATGCGATCACCTTGGCCATCGGGATCCTGTCCTGCATCGTCGTCGCCTACGCCATGGACGAGACGCGAACCGTGTCTGTGCTGTCCTTCTCGCTGCGCTACGCGGTGCCCCTGATTCTCGCCGCGATGGTGGGCATCATCTGCGAGCGCAGTGGCATCATCAACATCGGCATCGAGGGACAGATGCTGATGAGTGCCTTCGCGGGCTTCTTCGGCGCCGCGATCACGGGCAACCTCATCCTCGGAACAATGCTCGGTGTTGGCACGGGAATGATCATGGGCGCCTTCCTTGCCACGGGTGCCGTTGCCTGGAAGATGGACCAGATCATCGCTGGAACCATCATCAACATCCTGGCCACAGGTCTGACCTCGTTCTTCTACTCGCAGGGCTATGTGCTGCCAGCGATCACTCCGACTCTGCGCATTCCGGGACTGGCTGACATTCCCCTGATCGGGCCCGTCCTCTTCGACAATGGACTCTTCACCTATGCGGCAATCCTGACTGCTCTGGTGCTCTGGGTCCTCTTGTTCAAGACGATCTGGGGTCTGCGCACCAGGGCCGTTGGCGAGATGCCCGGCTCAGCCGACACGTCAGGGGTGAACGTGCAGCGCATGCGCTTCATCAACGTGACGTTGGCAGGCGGACTGGCGGGCCTGGCAGGGGCGTACCTCTCTATCGAGGCGGCGAGCAACTTTGATCGAGGGATGACGGCGGGGCGAGGATTCACCGCCCTGGCCATCATGATCTTCGGAGCCTGGAATCCCATCGGCGCTCTGGGCGCGGCCCTGTTCTTCGGCCTGGCCAACGGTCTGGCCAGCCAACTGCAGGCCGACGAGGTGATCGACATTCCCCAGCAGTTCATCAGCATGCTGCCCTACGTGCTGACGATTGTCCTGCTGGCGATCGTGTCTGGCCGAGTCAAGCCACCGGCGGCCGTCGGCAAACCGTACGAGAAGGAATAGGGGACAGGTATGCCTTCTCACGGATCCCAGACGCCCATTCTCGAGGCACGCAGCATCACCAAGCGCTTCCCGGGAGTGATCGCCAATCAGGATGTCTCCTTGTCGATTTCCCCGGGTCAGATCGTGGGACTGCTCGGCGAGAACGGCGCTGGCAAGTCCACGCTCGTCAAGATGATCTACGGGCTGTACGAGCCTGACGAGGGCGAGATCTACATCAAGGGATCGCCCGTGAAGCTCTCCGGGCCGCGGGATGCCATCCGTCGGGGCATCGGGATGGTGCATCAGCACTTCCAACTGGTACCGGTGTTCACCGTGGCCGAGAACATCATCCTGGGGGATGAGCCGCACCGCTCGATCTTCATCAACATGAAGAAGGCCACGCAGGAGGTCGCACGCCTGTCCGAGCAGTTCGGGCTCGAGGTGGACGTGAACGCGAAGGTGGAGGACCTTCCCGTCGGGGCGAAACAGCGCGTGGAGATCCTCAAGGCCCTCTACCGTCATGCCGACCTATTGATCATGGACGAGCCCACGGCGGTACTGACGCCCCAGGAGACGGACGAGCTGCTCCAGGTCATGCGCGGATTCGCCGACAACGGCGTCGCCGTCATCTTCATCACCCACAAGCTGCGTGAGGTCCTCGCTGTCGCCGACACCATCGAGGTGCTCCGTGGTGGCAAGGTGGTCGGCACCACCACCCCTGGTGAGACCGACCAGGCGGGTCTGGCGCAGATGATGGTGGGCCGCAGCGTCCTGCTGACCGTTGACAAGGCGCCTGCGACGCCCGGGGATGTCGTCCTCGACGTTCAAGGCCTGTCCGCCGCGACCGATCTGGGCCTGCCGGCCGTTCGCGATGTGAACCTCCAGGTGCGGGCCGGGGAGATCGTCGGCATCGCGGGCGTCGAGGGGAACGGCCAGCGTGAACTCGTGGAGGCGCTGACCGGACTTCGCCACTGCACGGCCGACCGGATGACCGTTGCGGGCAAGAACACGCTGGGCCAGAGCCCGCACGCCATCCATGCCATGGGCGTGGGCCATGTGCCCGAGGATCGGGAGAAGGACGGTCTCGTCGGCCCGTACTCGATCGCCGACAACATGGTCCTGAACCGGTTCGATGAGCCGCCTTTCTCGAGCAAGGGTGTGCGCAGCCGCTCGGCGGTCAACACGTTGGCCACCGACCTTGTGCAGGAGTACGACGTCAGGACGCCGTCCATCTCCACCACTGCCGAGTCGCTGTCGGGCGGCAACAAGCAGAAGGTGGTGATCGCGCGCGAGCTGTCGGCCAATCCCGAACTCCTCATCGCGTCCCAGCCGACCCGAGGGGTGGACGTCGGCTCCATCGAGTTCATCCACTCGAGGATCGTCGATGCCCGCGACCGCGGCGCCGCGGTGCTGCTGGTCTCTGCGGAACTGGACGAGGTCCTTGGCCTGGCGGATCGAGTGGTGGTCATGTACGACGGTCGCCTGGTGGCGGAGATGGCGTCGGCCGACGTGGATCGGTCCAGCATCGGTCGGCTGATGGCCGGTGGAGACATCCAGCAGTAGCGCTCGACAGCGGGGCCCTACGATGAGGGGACCATCGCGGTCCGCGGCGATCACTTCAGGAGGATAAGCGTGAGCGAGCATTCGGAGAACAAGCAGGCATCGATCGGCGCCATCGTGATGCTGCTCATCCTCTCGGCGCTGGTCGTCCTCGGTATCGGGGCCATGAACGGCGGTGACACCGCCTCGGCGCTGATCCCAGGAGCACTGCTCTTCCTCTTCGGCCTGTTCACCGTCTTCACGCTCGGCAAGGACTGACGCATGGAGCCGCTGCGTATCGGCGTCCTGGGCGCAGCACGCATCAGCGAGGCGGCCATCGTCCGGCCCGCGCAGGAGATCGGGGCTCGACTCGTTGTCGTCGCGGCGCGCGACGACGCCCGGGCGCGAACCTTCGCCAGTGACCACGGAATCGAACGCGTCGTGGCCGACTATCAGGCGGTGATCGACGATCCTGAGGTCGAGGTCGTCTACAACCCGCTTCCGAACGGACTCCACGGGCCGTGGAACCTCCAGGCGATTGCTGCGGGCAAGCACGTTCTGTCGGAGAAGCCCTACGCCAGCAATGCCGATGAGGCGCGCCTCGTCCGCGATGCGGCGTCCGCGGCCGGAGTGCACGTCATCGAGGCCTTCCACTACCGCTACCACCCGGTGATGCAGCGGATGCTGGAGCTCGCGGGCAGTGGCGAGATCGGTGATGTCACCTATGTCGACGCGCGGATGCTGATGCCTCCACCCGGACCGACGGATCCTCGGTGGGTGGGTTCACTGGCCGGCGGCAGCCTGATGGACGTCGGCTGCTACGCCGTTCACGGAATCCGGGATCTGGCGCCCATTCTCGGCGGCGAACCCGCGGTCGTTCGCGCTCGAGCGGGCGAGATCCCCGACCACCCCGGCGCCGATGCATGGGTCGCGGGCGACCTGGAGTTCCCCAATGGGGTCCAGGCTCATCTGGAGTCCTCGATGACGCACGGCGCATGGGACTTCTCGCTGCGCATCGTCGGGACTCTGGGCGAGGTCTTTGCACCCGCCTTCGTCCTGCCGCAGACCGACGATCGGGTCATCGTCACGGTCGGAACCGATCAGCGGGTCGAGGAACTCGGTCAGCGCTCGACGTACGCCTACCAGCTCGAGGCAATGACCCGGCTGATTCGCGAAGGTGCGCCGATGATCACGGACAGTGACGATGCTGTTCGGACGATAGAGATCATCGATGCGCTGTATGCAGCCGCTGGTCGCTCGCCTCATCCGGCATCAGCCATCTAGCCGTCACGTCTGATCACCACCAGCACAACAAGGAGTCCCATGCCTGAGCTCATTCCCGGCCCCGCCCTCATCCCCGTCCCGGGGGGCAAAGTGATCGAGGAGTACGTGGGTCACGCCTCGAGCGGAGACGATGCCTTGTCGATCGCGCACATGCTGGCGCCCGCAGGTTGGGAGGAACCGGCTCAGGAGCCGGAGTTCGATGAGTACACCGTCGTGCTTGAGGGGTCCATGGATGTCGAGCACGACGACGGCGTCACGCATGTGCGGTCAGGGCAGGCGATCATCACGCGTGCGGGCGAACGGGTTCGGTACACCACGTCGGAGGGCGCCCGCTACATCGCGGTGTGCATGCCGGCCTTCCACGACGAGCTCGTGCATCGCGACGGCTTCGATGAGCACGATCGTGAACCGAACGAGTGACTCGCGTATCGGGTGTGTTCACCCGATGAGGCCCTAGGACACCAGCGTCAAGGTGGTGACCCCTGCCACCAGGATCGCGACCCCGGTGATCTGCAGACGGCCAAGCTTCTCGCGGAACACCACATACGCAAGGATCGCCGCGATCGGGGCGAACTGCGATGCCATGACCGAGGTAACGCCCACCTGATACTGCGCTCCGATGGCGAACAGCACGAAACCCACCACTTCGAGGACCCCCATGGCCGTCACCATGGGCGCGGCGCGGCGTGTGATCTTGAGCTGACCGATGACGATCAGGGGGATGGCGAGCGCCACCAGGCCGACAATGCGGGCGGGCATGAGCACCCAGGCAATGGGTAGTTCATCGCTGATCGTTCCGGTCGCGAAGAGCGAGAAGCCGAAGGCGAATGCGCCAATGGTGGAGAGGGCGACGGCGAGGACGGGGCGCTCGTGGTCAAGGGGCTCTGGATCGGGGGCGATGGCAGAGACGACGATGCCGATCACGATGACCATCAAGAGCAGCGCGATGATCGGAGCGATGCTCTCACCCATGAGGGCGGCGACGACGGCGGCGATAGCCCCCTCGGTCGCGAGAACGGGAGTGACCACTCCGACCTTGCCGACCCGAAAGGCGGCTGCAGCGAGGATGAGACCGCCGACGTTTCCGGCGCCGGCGATGAGCATCCACCCGACGTTCTCGCCGAGATTGGCTGGCACGCCGGCCAGGGCCACGAAGGGCAGCGAGAGGACCAGGCCGACGATCATGGTCCACGCGGCCACCGACCATGGGCCGATGATTCGAACCGCTCGGGAGGAGAACAGCGAACTCGTGGCGAAGCACAGGGCGGTGCCCAGGCCGAACACGATGCTGATCACCGCCGGACTCTAGCGGTACTGGATCGATGGCGGCTTCCCGAGCGGTGTCGATGGTCTAGGTTCGGGAGCATGGATGCCGCGAGCTTTGCGCCTGTGCCGGTGGACCTGATCGTCAAGGCTCCGAAGGTGCTTCTGCATGATCACCTGGACGGGGGGCTTCGTCCGCAGACCGTCATTGAACTCGCTGCCGAGACGGAGTACGACGACCTGCCGTCGACCGACCCTGACGAACTGGCGCGCTGGTTCTCGGAGGCCGCCTTCTCCGGATCCCTCGAGCGCTACCTGGAGACCTTCCGGCACACGGTCGGCGTGACCCAGACGGCCGGTGCGCTGCAGCGGGTGGCACGAGAGTGCGCCGAGGATCTCGCGGCTGATGGCGTGGTCTATGCGGAGGTTCGGTTCGCTCCGGAGCTGCACCTGTCACGTGGACTGACCGAGCGCGAAGTGATCGAGCACGTCCTACTGGGGTTCGCAGAAGGTCAGCAGAAGGCTCGGGAGGGTGGTCATGGCATTCGGGTCGGAGTTCTCCTGACGGCCATGCGCACGGCCACCCATTCCCGGCAGATTGCCGAGCTCTCCGTGGAGTTTCGCGATCAGGGAGTCGTGGGCTTCGACATCGCTGGCGCTGAAGCGGGATTCCCGCCCACCCGTCACCTCGATGCCTTCGAGTACCTCCGCCGGGAGAATGCGCACTTCACGATCCATGCGGGGGAGGCCTTCGGCCTGCCGAGCATCTGGGAGGCCATCCAGTGGTGCGGTGCGGACCGTCTCGGTCATGGAGTGAGGATCGTCGACGACATCACCGTGAGTCCCGACGGCTCGGTTGAGCTCGGGCGCTTGGCGTCCTACGTCCGGGACCGTCGCATCCCACTGGAGATGTGCCCGTCCTCCAATGTCCAGACGGGAGCTGCCGAGAGCATCGATCACCATCCCATCGGCCTTCTTCGCCGGCTCGGCTTCCGGGTCACGGTGAACACGGACAACCGGCTGATGTCGGGCACCAGCATGAGCCATGAGATGAGCCTGCTCAGTCAGGCCTTCGGATATGGGCTGGCGGACATGCAGTGGTTCACCATCAACGCCATGAAGAGTGCCTTCATCCCCTTCGATGAGCGACTTTCCATCATCAATCAGCAGGTCAAGCCGGGGTACGCTGAGGTGACGGACGAGTTGTCCCAGCGGCTGGCCCAGGGCAGCGTCTGAGAATCGGAGGCGACGCGATGGCAATTCTTGAGGTCGTAGAAGCAGGGCACGAGCACGTAGAGGACCTACGACACGAGCTCGGTGTCGTGCGAGGAGCCTTGGATCGCACCGACGCCATCCTGGGCGTCACCGATGAGGCGCTTGAGCGGGCCGAGCAGGCGATCGTCACGTCCCGACGCATCGGTCCCTATGTCCTGCTGGGCGTGGGAATTGCGGTGGCCGCGGTGACGGCCGTGGTGGTGTGGCGCTCGCGTCAGGCACGCGAGACCGAGACCTCGTAGACCTCGTCTGTAGGACGGTCAGAGCCCCATCGGGTGCCAGACCGTCTTGATCTCGACGAATGTGCGTAGTCGGTCCATGCCCGGATCGGCGTTCCAGTCAGCCTCTGGGGCGGGGCGCAGGACGCGCTTGATCGTTCCAGCGGCCTCGCGTTCCGCCGAGATGGCGAGGTCGCGGTCGGTGACGCCGGTGAGATCGACGGCATTCACATCCGCGTGGCTGGCCAGCCACGGCAGAATCTCAGCAGGATCCCCGGTGAGCAGGTTGACGACGCCAGCGGGGACGTCCGATGTGGCCATGACCTCCGCCAGGGTGATGGCGGGAATGGGCCGCTCGGTGCTTGCCATGGCCACGACTGAGTTGCCCGAGGCGATCACGGGTGCGATGACGCTCACCAGGCCGAGCA
The DNA here is from genome assembly GCA_021741645.1 of Candidatus Nanopelagicales bacterium. Taxonomy (GTDB): domain Bacteria; phylum Actinomycetota; class Actinomycetes; order S36-B12; family S36-B12; genus UBA10649. The sequence continues at coordinate 36,440 of JAIOXK010000008.1, read as the reverse complement.
GACTGGATGCCTGGGGAGCCACGCACGCCACGACACCCGATGGCTCGGGAATCGAGAAGTTGAAGTAGGGCCCTGCGACGGGGTTGGCCGTGCCGAGGGCCTGAGCGATCTTGTCCGTCCAGCCGGCGTACCAGACCCACCGATCGATGGCGGCGTCCACCTGCTGGCGTGCTGCGGCCTCGTCCACCCCTTCACCGGCCATGACCTCGTCGATGAACTGTGCTCGTCGATCCTCCATGACTTCGGCGATTCGATACAGAACCTGGCCCCGGTTGTAGGCCGTGGCTGCGCTCCACTTGCCGAATCCCGTGCGGGCGGCGATAACGGCGTTGCGCGCGTCCTTGCGGGATGCCTTGGAGGCATTCGACCAGAAGTCACCCGTAGCCGTGGCGACCTCGTAGGTCCGTCCGGACTCGCTGCGGGGGAAGGCCCCGCCGATGAAGAGCTTGTGGGTCTTGCGAACACCGATGCGGTCGTGGGTCATCGAGCTGCCTCCGTCTTGAGGTACGCGCCGAGGCCGTGCAGACCGCCCTCGCGGCCAAAACCGGACTCCTTGTAGCCGCCGAACGGGCTCGTGGGATCGAACCTGTTGAACGTGTTGGCCCAGACGACGCCAGCACGGAGCTGCTGGGCCATCCACAGAATCCGGCTGCCCTTCTCGGTCCAGATTCCGGCTGACAGTCCGTAGGGGGTGTTGTTGGCCTTCTGCACGGCCTCGTCGGGAGTGCGGAAGGTGAGGACGGACAGAACGGGCCCGAAGATCTCCTCGCGTGCGATCCGATGCGCCTGAGTGACTCCGGTGAACACGGTGGGAGGGAACCACCAGCCGCGCTCGGGAATCTCGCACGGCGCGCTCCAGCGCTCGGCCCCCTCACCCTGACCGCTCTTGGCCAGCTCGTCGATACGGGCGAGCTGCTCGGCCGAGTTGATCGCACCGATGTCCGTGTTCTTGTCCAGTGGGTCGCCAAGGCGCAGGGTGCTCAGACGCGCCTTCAGCCGCTCCAGGACGTCCTCAGCGACGGATTCCTGGACCAGCAGGCGCGAACCCGCGCAGCAGACGTGGCCCTGGTTGAAGAAGATGCCGTTGACGATCCCCTCGATGGCCTCATCGATCGGAGCGTCGTCGAACACGATGTTCGCGGCCTTGCCGCCCAATTCCAGCGTCAGTCGCTTGTCGGTGCCGGCGAGAGTGCGCATGATGGAGCGCCCCACCTCGGTGGATCCGGTGAAGGCCACTTTGTTGACATCTGGATGCTCGACGAGGAGCCGACCGGTCTCACCCGCACCGGTGAGGATGTTCACGACGCCCGGGGGGAGGTCTGCCTGACGGCAGATGTCTGCAAACGCCAGGGCGGTCAGGGGAGTGGTCTCGGCTGGCTTGACGACGACGGTGTTTCCGCAGGCGAGGGCGGGGGCAACCTTCCACGCGAGCATCAGGAGCGGGAAGTTCCACGGGATGACCTGAGCCGCGACGCCGAGCGGCTGCGGTGCTGGACCGTAGCCGGCGTGCTCGAGCTTGTCGGCCCATCCTGCGTGGTAGAAGAAGTGAGCGGCGACCAAGGGAAGATCCACGTCGCGGGATTCCTTGATCGGCTTGCCGTTGTCCAGGCTCTCGAGGACGGCGAGTTCGCGGCTGCGCTCCTGGATGATCCGAGCGATGCGGAAGAGGTACTTCGCCCGCTCACGTCCGGGCATGGGCCCCCACACTGCGTCGTAGGCGCGACGTGCCGCGGCGACCGCTCGATCGACATCCGCACTTCCGGCCTCGGCGACCGACGACAACGACTCCTCGGTGGCCGGATTCACGGTGACGAAACTCGATCCGGATGCGGAGGGCGAGAACTCTCCGTCGATGAAGAGGCCGTAGTCCGAGGCGATCTCGACCGAGGCTCGCGACTCGGGAGCGGGGGCGTAGTCGAAGGTCACGGGTGCTCCTGTCAGTCGATCGTGACGTAGTCGGGACCGGAGTAATGGCCGGTGGCCATTCGCTGCCGCTGGAGGAGAAGGTCATTGAGCAGCGTGGAGGCGCCGAAGCGGAACAGGTCGGGCGTGAGCCAGGCGTCGCCGACGGTCTCCTTGACGAGCACGAGGTAGGAGATGGCCTCCTTGGCGGTGCGGATTCCACCCGCGGCCTTCACCCCGATGCGCCGGCCGGTGACCCGCTCGAAGTCACGGACGGCTTCGAGCATGACGAGCGTCACCGGCGGGGTTGCTGCCGGTGTGACCTTGCCGGTCGAGGTCTTGATGAAGTCGGCTCCGGCAAGCATCGCCAGCCAGGAGGCTCGTCGCACGTTGTCGAGCGTGCGAAGCTCACCGGTCTCGAGGATGACCTTCAGGTGCGCGGATCCACAGGCCTCCTTGATGGCCACGATCTCCTCGAACACTCGCCAGGTGTCCCCAGCAAGGAAGGCGCCCCGATCGATCACCATGTCGATCTCGTCAGCCCCGGCGGCGACGGCTTCACGCGTGTCCATGAGCTTGACCTGACGGCTGGCTCGACCTGACGGGAAGGCGGTGGCCACGGCTGCCACGTGAATGGCGTCCCCGACGGCCCCTCGGGCCACGTCGACCAGATCGCCGTAGACGCATACAGCAGCGACGCTCGGGGTCGTCGGATCGGTGGGGTCAGGTCGCAGCGCCTTGGCGCACATGGCACGCACCTTGCCAGGCGTGTCCATGCCTTCGAGCGTCGTCAGATCGACCATCCCGATGGCCGTATCGAGTGCCCATGCCTTCGCATCATTCTTGATGGAACGAGTTCCCAGCGCGGCAGCCCGTCCGCGGGCTCCGACCTCATCCACTCCGGGCAGCCCAGCGAGGAAGGCGCCCAGTTCCACGGCGTTGCTGGGGGTTTGGTCACGCGTCATCAGGTCACCCTAGTCCGGCGGCAGCTCATGGCGACTCCGTGGACTTCTCGGGTGCTGTGAGAAGTCGGGCCACGGATTCGCGCATCGTGGACAGTTGCATTTCCGCCTGCGAGCGTGCTGCGTCGAGGTCACCCTTCACCTCGACTCGCGACTGCAGATATGCCTTGACCTTCGCCTCGGTGCCGCTGGGTCGAATGATCACTCGGTTGCCACCGCGCAAGGCGATTCTCAGACCGTCGGTGGGCGGGAGGCCATCCTCAGGGCGCTCGAGGTCGTCGATTGCTGTCACCTCGAGACCACCCAGAGACGATGGAGGACTCGATCGGAGTGCCGACATGATGTCGCGAATGACGGCGGGGTCGGCGTGCCGGACGGCAACCTGCCCGGTCGCATAAACCCCGTGCCTCACGGCGAGATCGTCCAGCACGTCGAGCACCGTGGCTCCGCGCAGGGCAAGGCTTCCCACCATCTCGATGAACATCAGTCCGGCGGAGATGCCGTCCTTGTCGCGAACGGCGGCGGGATCCACGCAGTAGCCGAGAGCCTCCTCGTAGCCGAAGGCGAGGTCGGGGACGCGTGCGATCCACTTGAAGCCGGTCAAGGTCTGGGAGTAGGGGAGTCCGGCATCAGCGGCGATCGCCTCGAGCATGGACCCGGAGACGATGGACTGCGCCAGGACGTTGCGTCCGCCTTGCCGGCGATTGCCGGAGGCGATCCACCATCCGAGCAGCCATCCCACCTCATCTCCGGTCAGCATGCGCCAGCCGTCAGGTGACGGGACGCCGATCGCGCACCTGTCGGCGTCAGGGTCGTTGGCGATGGCCACGTCACACCCCTCCTGCTCGGCGAGGGCAAGCACGGCATCCATCACCCCGGGCTCTTCAGGGTTGGGGAAGGGCATCCCGCCGAAGTTCGGATCAGGGTCGAACTGCGAGCGGACGACGGTGGGGGCGCTGATACCGGCGTTGGCCAACACCTGCAGGAAGGTCGGGCCACCGACGCCGTGAAGTGGCGTGTAGGCAACACGTACGGGCCCCGATTCACTCACGTCTACCAGCGCCGCTGTCTTGCGCACGTAGGACTGGAGAGTCTCATCACCGAGGCGCGTCCAGGCGTCGCTCCGTGGGAGCGTCGCGACGGGTCCGCGCTCCGTGACCCGGGCGATCGCCTCGCTGATCCGGGCGTCTGCGGGCGAGACGATCTGCATGCCGTCGCCCAGGTACACCTTGTAGCCGTTGTCGCGCTGGGGGTTGTGGCTGGCCGTCACCATCACCCCTGCTGCGCACCCGAGTTCGCGGATCGCATAGGCCAGCACTGGTGTGGGCGCCAGGGGCGGAAGCATGAGAACGGTGAGGCCGGCGCCACTGAGGATCTCTGCGGATGCTCGGGCGAACTGCTCCGAGCCGTGTCGGGCATCGTGCCCGATCACTACCGACCCTCCACCGGATTGCGCAAGGAAGTCCGCCAGTCCGGCCGCTGCTCGGACGACCACGACCTCGTTCATGCGGTTGGGGCCCGGCCCCACGGCTCCTCGGAGTCCGGCCGTGCCGAACTGCAGAGTGCCGGCGAAGGCATCACGCAGGTCCTCGGTAGCAGCGGCGTCGCCGGCCTCGACTCGATCGATCACGACATCGAGCGCAGCCCTCATCGCAGCATCGCAGTCGTCTCGCTGCCACGCGCGAGCCTGCTCCACAAGCGACGTGGTGTCACTCATGCGCGGCGAACCACCTGCGCGAGGATGCCTCCCATGCGCTCGGCAGCGGCGTGCCCGGCCGCAAGGACTTCCTCGTGGTCAAGAGGTTCACCGGACATGCCGGCGGCCAGGTTCGTCACGAGGGACAGGCCCAGGATCTCCATGCCGCACGCCCGGCTGACGATGGCCTCGAGCGCCGTGCTCATGCCCACGAGCGTTCCGCCGATCGTCCGCACCATCGTGATCTCCGCGGGCGTCTCGTACATCGGGCCCCGGAACTGGGCATAGACGCCCTCCGCGAGCGTGGGATCGATCTCGCGGCAGATGCCTCGCAGGCGAGGGGAGTACAGATGGGTGAGATCCACGAAGTGCGCGCCGTGCAGTGGGCTGGCGCCCGTCAGGTTGATGTGGTCTCCGATGATGACGGGCGTTCCGGGAGTCCACGAGGGGTCGAGTCCACCGCACCCATTCGTCAGGACCACGGCTCGGCATCCGGCCGCCGCGGCCGTGCGCACGCCGTGGGTGACCGCATCGACGCCGCGCTCCTCATAGAGATGGGTACGACCGAGGAAGACCAGCACGGGCACCCCGTCGGCGTCGACACTCCGCAGCCGACCCCCGTGCCCCTCGACGACGGGTGCCGCGAAATGGGGCACGTCCGTGATCGGGAATTCGGCCACCGTGTCGCCGAGCAGATCCGCGGCGGGCGCCCAGCCCGAGCCGAGCACGACGGCAATGTCATGGCTTGGCTGGCCGGTCAGCTCAGCGATGGCCGCTGCGGACTGCTGCGCTCGGGCATCGGCCTCAAGGGTCGAAGGATGTGTGTTCACGTCACGACCCTAGTCCTCGTGCGGCGGCTCCTCGGCATGAAGGTGAAGTCGTCGCGCAGCCTCGGCTGTGGACCCTGACAGGCTCGGATAGACGGTGAAAGTGGCCGCAAGCTCATCGACCGTCAGCCGCTGCTCGACGGCAATGGTGAGGGGGTGGATCAGCTCGCTCGCGTGCTGGCCGACGATCACTGCGCCCGCGACGATGCGAGAGCCACGACGACAGAAGAGCTTGACGAACCCGTCACGCTGCTGCGCCATCTTGGCGCGGGCGTTGGACGCCAGCGGCAGAAGCACGACATCCCCTCGGAAGTGGCCGGCGTCCAGGTCACGCTGGCTCAGCCCCACGGTCGCGATCTCCGGATTGGTGAAGATCGTGCTGGACACGGTGGCCAGTTCCAGTGGCGTGACGGCATCCCCGAGTGCGTGCCACATGGCGATTCGGCCCTGCATCGCGGCAACGGACGCGAGCATGAGGACTCCCGTGCAGTCACCGGCTGCATAGACGCCACGGCGTGACGTGCGGCTGACGCGATCAACACGAATGAAGCCACGGTCATCGGTCTCGACACCGGATTCGTCAAGCCCGAGGCCTTGGGTGTTCGGCAGGGACCCGACCGCCATCAGCACGTGGGATCCGCGGACGATCTCACCACTGGCCAGCGTGACCTCGACGCCCTCAATGCCATCGTCGGCCTCGCTGACGCGACGGGCGGCGACCGCACGAGAGGAACTCATCACCTCGACTCCTCGGCGGGCGTAGACCTCTTCCAGAACACGTGCTGCATCCGGATCCTCACCGGGCAGGACGTGCTCCCGAGAGGAGATGAGAACCACCCTGCTGCCGAGCGCGTGATATGCGCCTGCGAACTCCGCGCCGGTGACGCCGGACCCGACGACGATGAGGCGCTCGGGCACCTCCGTCAGGCGATACACCTGCTCCCAGGTGAGGATGCGCTCGCCATCCGGCACCGCGTCAGGCAGGGTGCGTGGCCGAGCACCGGTCGCGAGCAGGACGGTCTCAGCGGCCAGCAGTTCCTCTCGGCCATCGGGGTGCGTGATGATGACGGAGCCGTCCGGCGCCAGTCGCCCGCGACCTTCGATCATCTGGACGCCGTCCGAAGCCAGTCGAGTCCTGATGTCGTCGCTCTGAGCCCGGACCAGGTCGAGGATTCGCTCGTTGACGGCAGCCAGATCCACCCCGAAGAGTCCGGGGCTCGGTGGGCGACCGTCGACCAGCACGCCGAGGCCTGCGCTGGTGGCAGCATCGGTGATGACGTCCGCGGTGGCGATCAGGGCCTTGCTCGGAACGCAGTCGGTGAGAACGGCCGAACCGCCGATGCCATCGCGGTCGATCAGGGTGACCTCGGCGCCCAACTGTCGTGCGACCAGTGCCGCCTCGTAGCCTCCGGGACCCCCGCCGATGATCGCAACAGTGCTCACTCCAGGCATTGTTCCCTAGTCGCTCGTCCTTCCTTGGACGAGGTCGAGTCCCTACTCTGGATTCATGACGCTGTATGCCGCCTATGGGTCGAACCTCGATCCTCGGCGCATGGCTCGTCGGGCGCCGTCCTCGCCCGTTCGAGGGTCAGGCTGGCTGCGCGATTGGCGGCTCACGTTCTCCGGTGAGGACCTTGGCTGGGACGGGGCCTTGTCCACGATCGTCGAAGACGCGGGCTCGTCGGTGTTCGTGATGCTCTACGACATCACGTCCCATGATGAGCGTGAGCTGGACGGCTGGGAGGGCGTCGACCTCGGCCTGTGGACGAAGATCCGAGTGCGCGTCCAGACCATGGGCCGTCATGAGCTGGCGTGGGTCTACGTCCTGGACACCTACGAGGGCGGCCTGCCGTCCGCGCACTACCTGGGCACCATCGCCGATGCGGCCGAGGCGGGCGGTGCGCCGGCCCACTACGTCGAGCACATCAGGCTCATGCCGTGCCGGACTCTGGACGCCTCAGCCGAGAAGTCCCCGCGAGCTGATGACGGGGACTAAAAGTCCCCGCGAGCTGATGACGGGGACTAGAAGTCCCCGCGAGCTGATGACGGGGACTAGAAGTCCCCGCGAGCTGATGACGGGGACTAGAAGTCCCCGCGAGCTGATGACGGGGACTAGAAGTCCCCGCCGCCGAACCCGCCCCCGCCGAAGTCCCCTCCACCGCTGAACCCGCCCCCACCGAACGACGAGTCGCCGAACCCGCCGAACCCGGCGGTGTCCATGCCGCTGGATGACGTGACCCCGGGCGCATGCCACATGCTGCTGAGCATCGTGCCCATCAGCACTGCGCCCATCACGCCGGCGAAGGGGGAGTAGTACCCGTGGGCATAGGACTGGAATTCCGGCCCGGCCTGGTAGTACGGCCGCCGCTGACCGTCGGAGGTCTCCACGTTCAGGCCGGCTGGGGTGCCGCCGTCCTGCACCGTCGTGGCGCACGCTGCGCACATCGGAACGTCACGCTCGCCGAGGCCCGGCGGGGCCCACAGGACATCACCGGAGCTCGGCCCGTGGCGTGGATCGATGAAGCATGGTGCACGTCGATCGGGAACCGGCTGCTGATCGAGGCGAGCCTGGGCGCAGGCCAGTGAGTAGCGTCCGTCCTCCAGCGCTGCGGTCACCTGCTCGGCGTCCTGAGCGCGCCGCATGGATGTCACGGCACTGCGCGCGCGGTCGTAGTCGTCAAGCGCTCGCTGGAGGTCGGCTCGTGCAGCGTCATCCATGTCGGGGTCGTCGAGATCGACTGAGGCCAAACGCTCGCCGTACTCGGTGATGTCACTGTCGACAGCGGCCTTGACCGTGACGAGCTGCTTGGCGGCGATTCGTCGCTGCCGTCGCACCAGAACGATGACGACGACACCGCCCCCGACGATGAGGACGAGGAGAAACACGAGAGCGCCGCCACCTCCGTCGGCAGAGGTCGACGTGCTGGCTGCGCCGCTTCCGGCGCGATCGGCCGCCAGGGCGATGAACTCCGACAGCACGGCGGCCACTCCGTTGTCGCGCTGGGACCGGAAGGCCTGCGTGGCGAGGTCGGACGCTGTTCCCGAGGTGGAGCCGGCCCGGAACTGGCTGCCCACGACCACCGCGTAGACGCCGGCCATGCCGACCTCGGAGTTCAGTGCCACGAGGACGTCGTCGGCGGTGCCACCGCCGGCAGCGCTCTCAGGCAGCACGGCGATGAACAAGGGGATGCCCGCGGCATTCGCCTCGGCTGTGAGCGACGATATCTCGGCCGAGGACAGCGCATTCTCAGCAGCGGGATCGGAGTACACCGTCTCGCCGCCGCGGAGGGCGGCCGCCGCATCGGCGACGTCGGGGGCCGCGTGGGCTGAAGGTGCCAGACCGACGATCCCGATCAGCAGGGCGAGCAGAGCAGACAGCGAGGAAACCGTGGCACGACGCATGCCTCCACCGTACGTCACTCCCGCCAACTCCGCCGAGAGGCAGTGACTGGTCGTGAGACTCGCCCATTTTCGGGCATTTCACGACCAGTCACTGCCTCTCGGCGGTGCGGGTGTTGCTGCTAGTCGACGATGTCGAGGATGGGAGCACCGGTCGACACGGTGGCCCCGACCTCGGCGACCACGTTGGCGATCGTGCCGGAGCGGTGTGCCGTCAGGGGCTGCTCCATCTTCATCGCCTCGAGAACGACGACGAGATCGCCCTCGGCGACCTGCTGTCCGTCCTCCACCTCGATCTTGACGATGGTGCCCTGCATGGGTGCCACGAGGGAGTTGCCCGATGCTGCTCCGCCGGCCTTCGAGCCGCCGGCCTTGCGCCGCTTGGGGCCAGCGCCAGCCGCTGCGGGAGCCGATGAGCCGAGTCCGGCGGGGACCGTCACCTCGACGCGCTTGCCGCCTACCTCAACGACCACCGTCTCACGGGTGTCGGGCTCGGCCATGCCGTCCGAGGGGCCGGAGTAGGCGGGGATCTGGTTGTCGAACTCGGTCTCGATCCAGCGTGTGTGCACGGTGAACGGGGATCCGGACGCGGGGGCGAAGGCAGGATCATCCACCACGGCTCGGTGGAACGTCAATGCCGTCGCGATGCCGTCGACCTCGAACTCGGCGAGTGCGCGACGAGACCGCTCGAGGGCCTCCTCACGGGTGGCGCCGGTGACGATCAACTTGGCCAGCAGGGAGTCGAAGTTGCCACCGATCACGTCGCCGGCCTGGAAGCCGGAGTCCACGCGAACACCGGGGCCACTCGGTGGACGCCAGGTGAGCAGGGAGCCAGGCGCGGGCAGGAAGCCACGACCGGGATCCTCGCCATTGATGCGGAATTCGATGGAGTGGCCACGCAGCGCGGGGTCCGGGTAGTCGATGGTGCCGCCGTCGGCGATCCGGAACTGCTCGCGGACCAGATCGATGCCGGCCACCTCCTCGGACACCGGGTGCTCCACCTGGAGTCGCGTGTTGACCTCGAGGAAAGAGATTGTTCCGTCGGTGCCCACGAGGAACTCGCAGGTGCCAGCGTTGACGTAGCCGGCCTCCTTGAGGATGGCCTTGGAAGACTCATAGAGGCGGGTGACCTGGTCATCGGTGAGGAAAGGCGCGGGCGCCTCCTCGACCAGCTTCTGGTGCCGGCGCTGCAACGAGCAGTCGCGGGTGGAGACGACCACGACATTGCCCTCGGCGTCGGCCAGGCACTGGGTCTCCACGTGGCGCGGACTGTCAAGGTATCGCTCGACGAAGCACTCGCCTCGGCCGAAGGCTGCGACGGCCTCACGGACCGCAGAGTCATACAGATCCGGGATCTCCTCGAGGGTCCGAGCAACCTTGAGGCCACGTCCGCCGCCGCCGAAGGCAGCCTTGATGGCGATCGGCAGTCCATGCTCCTTGGCAAAGGCGACGACCTCGTCGGCGCCCTTGACCGGGTCGGGGGTGCCCGGAACCTGTGGCGCACCGGCCCGCTGGGCGATGTGGCGCGCAGACACCTTGTCGCCCAACGAGCGAATGGCATCGGGGGAGGGTCCGATCCAGGTGAGGCCGGCGTCGATCACGGCCTGCGCGAAGTCTGCGTTCTCGGAGAGGAATCCGTATCCGGGGTGCACGGCATCGGCTCCGGACTGACGGGCGGCGTCGAGAATCTTGTCGATCACGAGGTAGCTCTCCGCGGCGGTGGCCCCACCGAGCGCGTAGGCCTCGTCGGCCATGCGCACATGGAGGGCGTCCCTGTCGGGATCGGCATAGACCGCCACGGACGTGAGGCCTGCGTCCTTGCAGGCGCGGATGACGCGGATGGCGATCTCGCCTCGGTTGGCGATCAGGACGGTATGCACCTCAGGTGGGCCCTCTCTCGTGATCGGGACGGATGACAGGTCCCGCTGGCGCAGCGTATCGGTATAGATAAGTCGTTGGGGCGGGGCTGACTATGGCCTGTCCCACACCGGTGGACACGCATACTGGGAATGGCGGCGACAGCCGCGAGATGGGAATGCCGGCGATATCACGGGGTGAGGAGGCGAGTCATGACAGAGCAGCAGGAGTACACCGTCCTGGCGACCTATCCGGACGCGGAACTGCGCGACTACCCCCGGTGCACCGTGGCGGACGTCACCCTCACCGGTTCTGCCGAACGGGTGGGGAATCGCGCCTTCGGGCCTCTGGTGCGCTACATCTCAGCGAAGAACCTGGCCATGACGGCGCCGGTGCTGCAGGCGGAGACCCCTGCAGAGAATGAGTGGACCGTCAGTTTCGTGCTCCCTGGTGGACGGGCGCTGACCGATTATCCGGTTCCGGATGACGCCCAGGTGCGCCTGCGCGAGGTCCCACGGCACCTGGCCATGGCCAGCAGATGGACCGGCCGATGGTCCTATGCGACCGTGGAGAAGCGCACGCAGGTGCTCCGGGAGTCGATCGCGGCGCAGGGCCTTCGAGCGCTCGGCGCCCCGGTCTGGGCGAGATATGACCCCCCATGGAAGCCGTGGTTCGCTCGGCGCAACGAGGTCCTCATCGAGGTGGAAGGCGCCACAGATCAGTCCACGTGACCCCGATCTCTGACAGGAGTCGGCGCACGGTGGGCAGCGACAGTCCAACCACGTTGGAGGGGTCTCCCTCGATGCCCTCGACGAAGGCACCGCCGAGCGCGTCGATGGTGAAGCCACCTGCGACCTGAAGCGGCTCTCCCGTGGCGAGGTAGGCATCCTGCTCCGTCGGCGTAGGAGTTCCGAGGTGGACGACGGTGTTCGCGACGGCCCCCGTCTCCTCCCCAGTACTGGGTCTGACGACCCAATGGCCGGTGCGCAGGACTCCGGATCGGCCCAGCATCTGAGCCCATCGCTCGCGGACCTGATCCTCGGAGGCAGCCTTGCTGAAGGCCTGACCGTCCACGTCGAACACCGAGTCGCAGGCCACCACGAGTGCATCCGGGTCGTCTGCGTAGTCGGACGCGACGGCCTCGGCCTTCGCCTGAGCCAAGGCCAGGCACAGCTCGGCCGGAGTGGCATTGGGCATCTGTGCCTCGATCGCGTCCTCGTCGACGTAGCTGACATGGACGTCGGGGGACATGCCCGCATTGCGCAGGAGGAGCAGTCGCGAGGGTGACTGCGACGCGAGAATCAGGCGTGGCATCAGCAGGGTCAGCGAGGCATGGCCGAGGCGCGCCAGGCACCGTAGCCCGGGCTCAGGGACGGCCGGGTCATGCGACTCTTGCGCGCCCAGAGGCTGAACTTCCTGTCCTCCACGGCCGGTGCGCCACGTCGCGAGAGCACCGTGACCACCACGGCCAGCTCCTCAGGGGTGGGGGAGCCGGAGACGACCGTGAATGCCGGCGTGCGAGGCGTCTCGTCGCTCACAGCGGGATGTTCCCATGCTTCTTCGGTGGCCGGCTGGCCCGCTTGTTGCGCAGTGCGCGAAGGGCGCGCGTGATCATCATGCGGGTCTCGTGCGGGAAGATCACTCGATCGATGTAACCGCGCTCGGCCGCGATATACGGGTTGGCCAAGGTGTCCTGGTACTCCTCGATGAGGCGCTTGCGCTCAGCCTCAGGATCCGTGGCCTCGGCCAGTTCCTTGCGGTAGAGGATGTTGGCTGCCCCCTGGGCGCCCATGACGGCGATCTCCGCGGTGGGCCACGCGAGGTTCAGGTCGGCGCCCAGATGCTTGGAGCCCATGACGTCATACGCTCCGCCGTAGGCCTTGCGTGTGATCAAGGTGACCAGCGGGACGGTTGCCTCTGCGTAGGCGTAGATGAGCTTGGCGCCGCGGCGAATGATTCCGTTCCACTCCTGGTCGGTGCCGGGCAGGAAGCCGGGGACGTCGACAAGCGTGATCACGGGGAGGTTGAACGCGTCGCAGGTGCGCACGAAACGTGCGGCCTTCTCTGACGCCTCGATGTCGAGGGTCCCTGCGAACTGCATGGGCTGGTTGGCCACGATCCCGACGGCGTGTCCCTCGACTCGACCGAAGCCGCACAGGATGTTCGGCGCGAACAGCGCCTGCGTCTCGAGGAAGTCGCCGTCATCGAGGATGTGCTCGATGACCTTGTGCATGTCATACGGCTGATTGGGGGAGTCCGGAATCAGCGTGTCGAGTTCGTAGTCCTCGTCCGAGAATGCGAGGTCCGACTCCTCCCCGTAGGTCGGGGCGTCCTCGAGGTTGTTGCTGGGCAGGTAGGAGAGCAGAGCCTTGACGTACTCGAGCGCGTCGTCCTCGTCAGAGGCCATGTAGTGCGCGACGCCCGACTTGGTGTTGTGCGTGCGCGCCCCTCCGAGGTCCTCGAACGCAACGTCCTCGCCGGTGACCGTCTTGATGACGTCCGGCCCCGTGATGAACATGTGCGAGGTGCCGTCGACCATGACCGTGAAGTCCGTGATGGCGGGCGAGTAGACGGCACCACCGGCACATGGGCCCATGATCAGTGAGATCTGGGGAACCACACCTGAAGCGGCCACGTTGCGACGGAAGATCTCACCGTACATCGCCAGCGAGACAACGCCCTCCTGAATGCGCGCGCCGCCGGAGTCGTTGATTCCGATGACGGGGCAGCCGATCTTCATGGCCAGATCCATGACCTTGACGATCTTCTCGCCGAACACCTCACCGAGGGAGCCGCCGAACACGGTGAAGTCCTGCGCGAACACGCAGACCGGACGGCCGTCGATCGTGCCGTAGCCCGTGACGACGCCGTCACCGTAGGGGCGGTGCTTCTGCTGGCCGAAGTTGTGCGAGCGATGGCGCGCCAGGCCGTCGATCTGCTGGAAGGTGTCCTCATCCAGGAGTTCGAGCACACGCTCCATGGCGGTCCTCTTGCCGCGCGCATGCTGCTTCTCGATGGCCTTGTCGCGACCGCCCTGAGCCTCGGCTCGACGACGCGACAGCTCAGCCGCCTTGCCCGCCGTGGTGTGCGGATCGGGTGCGTTCTCGTCGACGGTCGCCGCGCTCATTGCTCCTCCTAGGCCTCGATTGCGTACCTTAGTGGGGTGAACTTCATCGGAGTGTCGAAGGCACAGGGAAGTGACGAGCGTCCCATGGCGGATCTCAGCGCGGACCGAGTGGAGGAGTTGCTGCGCGCTCGTGGCCTCATCTGGCCACTGCCTGTCGTCGTCGACGTGACCGGTTCCACCAATGCGGATGTCGAGGCGTTGGCCCGAGCGGGGGCATCCGAGGGAACGAGCGTGGTGGCCGACCAGCAGACCGCGGGTCGCGGTCGACTCGATCGCACCTGGGAGAGCCCCCGGGGCGGCGGCCTGTGGGTGTCGGTGCTTCTGCGACCTGGGGACGTGCCCGCGGATCGACTTCCATGGCTGCCCCTGGCCGCCGGGCTCGCGGTGACGGACGCACTTCTCGACGCATGCTCGGTTCGGGCGGAGCTGAAATGGCCGAACGACATCGTGGCTATTGCGGCGGCATGCGGTGGTTCTGAGGGACCACGGAAACTGGGGGGCGTACTGAGCATCGTGGTGCCAGGCGATGAGGGCATGGGGGTGATCCTCGGCATCGGAGTCAACGTGAACATGGGCAGTGCAGACCTGCCGTCACCTCGGGCCACGTCGGTTCTTCTTGAAGGCGGCCGAGTCGATCGCGGGGAGCTGCTCGCCGCACTCCTGCAGGCTTTGGCGGCGCGGGTGGAGCAATGGCGGCAGGGTGACCCGGTGCTGGTGACGGACTACCGGACCCGGTGCACCACCATCGGCAGGCACGTCGACGTAGAGCTTCCCGGTTCGGCTGTCCTCACGGGGATCGTCACGGGGATCGACGATGGCGGCCACCTGCTGGTGTCGGACGGGGAATCCACCACGACGATCACCGCAGGCGACGTGATCCATGCCACTATCTGACTCATGAGCTACCCGCAGAAGCTTCTGGCCCAGGGCGAGACCATCTCCTTCCAGATGCGCCCCCACTGGCGCGCATTGTTCGTGCCGGCAATCGTGCTTCTCGCGACGGTCTTCGCCGTGACCTGGCTGTACTTCTGGATCGACACCACCCAGTTCGGCGGAACGGTGATGCGGTGGATCGTGCTGGGGGCGGGGCTGCTCATCCTGGTGCTCTGGGCGGCGCTTCCGTTCCTGCGCTGGGTCACCACGGAATACGTCTTCACCGATCGTCGGATCATCGTCCGGTCGGGCATCATCACCAGGCAGGGTCGAGACATGCCATTGGCCAAGGTCAACGACGTGTCGTTCAAGGTGCCGGTGATGGGGCGAATCCTGAACTATGGGGAGCTCGACATCCAGTCAGCAGGGGAAAACGACGGCCTGTCCATCGCCGATGTGCCTGATGTCGAGCAGATCCAGCGGACGGTCTACGAGTTGATTGAGGCCGACGACGCTCGTCGTCGCGGTGGCTCGCCTGCTGTCGAACCGCCGCTCCCTGAGTAGCCGTGTGCCGCGTTGGAGTCTCGTCCACAGTGGGAGAGGACGCGACTAGATAGGGGTGGAGGCGTCTCGTTCGGCGAGCTCGGCCTCGGCGCTGTCGGCCGGGTCAGTGGCGAATTCTCCGGATGGGTCGCCGATGGCGGGGAAGACCCAACGTCGGTAGGACCAGAATCGGAAGAGCGTGCCGAGCCCGACGCCGATCACATTCGCGCTGATGTTGTCGGCGAGGGCCGAGTCGAAGCCCAACAGGTAGTGACTGATCCACAGGCAGGCAACGGAGATGACCATCGCGGCGCCGTTCAGCAGGAAGAACAGCAGGTACTCACGTCCCATATTCGTGCGCGCACGATGCCGGAACGTCCAATAGCGGTTGGCGAAGTAGGCAAAGGTCGTCGCGACGGCGACGCTGACGATCTTCGAGGTGATGGGCCGGTCGGGGAGGATGCCGCCGTAGAGCAGCACATTGAACAGCCCGACGTCGATGATGAACGCGAGTCCACCGACGATGCCGAACTTGGCGATCTCATGGACCAGAGCGCGTATCGGCGCGTAGAAGCGCTCGCGAAGGGAGACAGGCACCTGCGAGTCTTCCGCGGCGGCCTCGGGCATGGCGGGGAGTCTAGATGGTCACCGAGTAGGTTTCCCCTGTGCATCCAGACGGGGCGCCTCGCGTGGGCATGGTCGGCGGAGGGCAGCTTGCCCGGATGAGCGCAGCCCCGGCCGCGGCACTGGGTATCGACTTCCGGGTTCTCGCGTCCGACCTGCGTGAGTCGGCTGCGCAGGTCGTCCATGACGTCGTTCTGGGCGCACACGACGATCTGGAGTCCTTGAAGCGCCTCGCCGAAGGCTGTGCTGTGGTCACGTTTGACCACGAGCATGTGCCGCCGGCGCACTTGGAGCAGTTGGAGGCCATGGGTGTGGCCGTTCGCCCGGGCCCGTCAGCTCTCTTCCATGCGCAGGACAAGGTGCACATGCGCCAGGCGCTGACCGACATCGGGATTCCGTGTCCGCGATGGCGGGTCGTCGACGCCCGCGATCATGTCGAGTCCTTCGCCGAAGAGGTGGGATGGCCCGTCGTGATGAAGACGTCTCGCGGGGGATACGACGGCCGTGGAGTGTGGGTGGTGGACGACCCTGCGCAGGCCGCCGAGGTGCTGGACGTCCCCCTGGCTGCTGGGGCGCAATGGCTGGTCGAGGAGCGCATCGATTTCGTCCAGGAGCTGTCGGCGCAGGTGGCGCGTTCGCCGCATGGCCAGGCGGTCGCCTACCCGGTCGTGCGAACCGTGCAGGCGAATGGCATCTGCTCTGAGGTCGTCGCGCCGGCTCCCGGGCTGGCAGCCGAGCGAGCTGTCGCTGCCCAGGAACTCGCGCTGCGTATCGCCCGTGATCTCAACGTCACCGGCATGCTCGCTGTGGAGCTCTTCGATGATGGCGCGCACCTCTACGTCAACGAGCTTGCGATGCGACCGCACAACTCAGGTCACTGGACCATCGAGGGTGCGCGAACCAGCCAGTTCGAGAACCACCTCCGGGCTGTGCTCGACCTGCCCTTGGGCTCTCCTGCGGCGGTCGCCCCGCATGCCGTCATGGTCAACATCCTCGGAGGGGACGTGCCCGATCTGTACTCGGCGTACCGTCATGTCATGGCGCGCGATCCGGGGATCAAGGTCCACCTGTACGGCAAGCAGGTGCGCCCGGGGCGCAAGGTCGGGCATGTGACCGTCGTCGGGAACGACCTGGACGATCTGCTGGCGCGTGGCCATCACGCCGCCGACTACTTCATGGGAGTGATCGATGAGTGAGCGTCCGGCTGTGGCAATCTGCATGGGAAGTGACTCCGACTGGCCCGTCATGCAGGCGGCTGCCGGCATCCTCGAGGACTTCGGCGTGCCCTTCGAGGCCATGGTGCTGTCGGCCCACCGCATGCCACTTGAGATGGTCGACTTCGGCTCGTCGGCCGTTGACCGTGGCTTCAAGGTGATCATCGCGGGAGCTGGGGGAGCCGCGCACCTGCCCGGCATGCTCGCGTCCCTGACGCCGCTGCCCGTCATCGGCGTTCCAGTTCCTCTGTCGACTCTCGATGGCATGGACTCGCTGCTGTCCATCGTGCAGATGCCTGCGGGCATCCCGGTTGCGACGGTCGCGATCGGAAATGCGCGCAATGCGGCCCTGCTCGCCGTGCGAATTCTGGGCACGGGGGACGCGGATCTCGTCACGGCGATGACGACCTACCAGGAGAACCTCAACGTCGAGGCGAAGGCGAAGAACGCGAACCTGACGCGCGACTGAGCGACGCTAGCCTCGCTCGTCAAACGGAAGCCACCCAAGCGCATCTCCCTCGGGCTTGTATTCCAAGCCGATGTAGCCGGTGTAGCCCATGTCGTCGATGGCTTTGAGAATGAACGCGAAGTTGAGCTCACCGGTGCCGGGAGCCGCCCGACTCGGGGAGTCAGCGATCTGGATGTGGCCGATTCGATCGAGGTGGCTACGCAGTGTCTCGACAATGTCCCCTTCTCCTCGCTGGGCTTGGTAGACGTCGTACTGCAACTGGATGTTCGGGGCGTCGATGCGGTCCATGAGATCTTGGGCCTCGCGCGTCGTGCGACACAGGTATGTCGGGTGTGTCGCGGCATTCAGCGGTTCGAGTAGCAAAGAGACACCCTGCCCGGCGGCGATCGGAGCGGCCCACGACAGGTTCTCCACGACGGACTCAAGCTGCTCCTCACGCGAAAGGTCCTCGCGGGCGTCACCGGTCAGGGCATTGATGCGCGGGCATCGCAGGGCCTCGGCGAGAGCCAAGGCCTCTTGTAGGCTCGCTCGCCATTCCTCGCGTCGGCTCGGATCACCGGCGTAGCCCCGCTCACCTCTTGCGTAGTCGCCCTCGTCCATGTTGAACAGTTCGACGGATACACCTGCCTCACGCACCGCAGCCACGATCTGCTGGTGATCGACCCCGGCCGGCCACCAGAACTCGACGGCGGTAAAACCGTCTTTTCGGGCCTGGGCGATCCGCTCGATGAGTGGCACATCGGCATAGAAGAACCCGAGGTTCAGCGAGTACTTCGGCACGAGCCACTTCCCTTGCGCTGATCGTCGGGGAGACAGCCCAAACGGGAGATGTCTCAATCAAGAGGTGATACTAACCACAATCGTGAGAATATGAGGCTAGTCTTAACATTTGTCACCCGAAGGAATGTGAAATCCTGAACACCGATTTGAGCGGCTGGTGACCAGGATTAAGGAGAGGAAGCCCATGTCACGCTCCCGCGACGAGGTCCTGACGGCCGCCCGCAACAACCCTTATGACGTCCTCGTCGTGGGGGGTGGAGTCAACGGTCTGGCCGTCGCGTGGGATCTGGCCAGATCGGGAGCACGAGTCCTGGTCGTGGACAAGGGCGATTGGGGCAGCGGTACGTCCTCGTGGTCCTCGAGGATGATCCATGGTGGCCTGAAGTATCTGGAGAAGTTCGACATCTCGTTGGTGCGCGAGTCGCTGCGTGACCGCGAGTGGCTGCTGCGGTCAGCCCCACATCTGGTGAAACCGCTGCCGTTCGTTCTTCCCTTCTACAAGGGCGGTGCTCACTCATCGCTGGCCCTTCGTGCCGGGATGGTGCTCTATGACGTTCTCTCCTACGACAAGTCCGTGCCCCGCCACCGCGCCTTCAGCCGTAAGAAGACGATCGAGATGCTGCCGGGCGTTCGCACCGAGGGTCTGCAGGGATCCGCGCGCTACTACGACGCTCAGGTCGAGTACTCCGAGCGACTGTGCGTGGAGTTGATGCTTGCGGCCCGCGACGCCGGCGCAGACACGCTCTCCTACGTCCGGGTCAGCGAGCTGACGACCAGCGACGAGCGGGTGACCGGCGCCCGCCTGCGGGATGAACTGACGGGTGAGTCGTTCGGTGTCACGGCAGGAATCGTGGTCAACGTCGCCGGCCCGTGGGTCGACGACATCCTGACCGGCACCGTCGAAGGCGATCGACAGTGGATGGGTGGGACGAAGGGCACGCATCTGGTGGTGCCGCCTTTCCCAGGGGCTCCCGACGATGCCATGTACTACGAGTCGGACGACGGTCGCCCGATGATGATCATCCCGTGGCTGGGGCTGTACCTGATCGGAAGCACCGACAAGCGCTTCTCCGGCGACCTTGACACTGTCTCAGCTGATCAGGAGGAGATCGACTACATCCTCTACGAGACGAACAAGGTCTTCCCCTCCTGCGGCCTCACACGAGACTCCGTTCTGTACTGGTACACCGGAGTGCGGCCTCTGCCCTATGTGGACGCCGAGCGTACGGCTGACATCACCCGTCGACACGAGATCCACGACCATGCTCCGCGCATCACTGGTCTGCTCTCGATCATAGGCGGGAAGCTCACGACCTTCCGGGCCTTGGCAGGTCACACGCACAAGGCGGTCGCGCGGTACATGAACCTGACTCCGTCCTCGCTGACCGATGCGCGCCTGCCCGGCTACTCGTCAGCGCCGCGGCCTCTTCCGGGAATTGATCGTGGCCTCGCCGCGCGACTCGATCGCCTCTACGGCGCGCGGGCGGCAAAGGTCGCAGCGATCATGGTCGATGAGCCACAGACGCGTCGCGTCCTTGACGAGCAGTCCGGACTGGTGGCGGCAGAGGTGCTACTCGCCGTCCGAGATGAGGAGGCAGTGCACCTCAGTGATGTGGTGATGCGCCGGGTGATGATTGGCTGGGAGCCGGATCTTGGCCGGTCCGCAAGTACAGCCGTGGCCGAGGTTATGGCGGACGAATTGGGCTGGGACGCTGATCGTGTGCAGTCCGAATTGGAGGAGTACGAGGACTATCTCTCGCGGTTCCTTGTTCTCGCGCCATGATGCTGCTCGGCATTGATGCAGGTACCACCGTCACAAAATCGGTGCTGTTCGACCTTCATGGTGTTCCCGTGGCGAGTGCCAGCCGGCGGGTTCCGTTGTCCTACCCCCGGGCTCATCACGTCGAGCGGGATCAAGACGATCTGTGGCGAGCGGTAGCAGAGACCGTCGACGAGGTTCTCGCCGCCACCGGTCGCCCGCAGATTGCAGCTGTCGGCGTCACCTCACACGGAGACGGCCTGTATCTGGTGGATTCCGATGGGCGTCCAACCAGGCCCGGGATCATGTCGCTTGACACCCGCGCGAGTGGCATCGTGCGCCAATGGGAGACCGGTGGCGTCAGTGATCGTGCGTTGGTCTTGACGGGCCAGCGGCCGTGGCCATCAGCGCCGGCTGCTCTTCTGCGATGGTTGGTCGACAACGAACCGGATGTTGTTACCGCGTCAGCGTGGGCGCTCCCGGCCAAGGACATGCTCCGGCAGCGGTTGACCGGCGAGTTCTCCACCGAACTCACCGAGGCCAGCCTGTCGTTCACCGACGTGCGCACGCAGCAGTACTC
Organism: Candidatus Nanopelagicales bacterium; assembly: GCA_021741645.1. Classification (GTDB taxonomy): domain Bacteria; phylum Actinomycetota; class Actinomycetes; order S36-B12; family S36-B12; genus UBA10649. Next base: position 15,828 of record JAIOXK010000008.1, on the reverse strand, counting down.
AGATGAGGTGGTGGAGCTCTTCGGCCTCAGCGAGCAGCGGCGACTTCTTCCACCGGTTCTGTCGTCAGGTGCGGTGTCTGGTCACGTCACGGAGGACGCAGCCGATCTCACGGGACTGCCTGAGGGCGTGCCGATTGCAGCGACAGCGCATGACGTCGATTGCTCCGCCATCGGGACAGGGGTGATAAGCCCGGGTCTGGCATCAGTGGTGGCAGGATCGTTTAGCATCAACCAGGTCATCTCCTACACGCCGGTGTTGGGAAATGACTGGTGTGCACGGTCTTTCATCGAGCCGGGCTCATGGATGAACATGTCACTGAGTCCCACCAGCGCGGCGACCATGGAGTGGTTTGCGCAGACCCTGTGCGCCGACGACATCGAGCGGGGTCGGTTGGTGGGCGACCCCTTCGGCTTCATCGATCGGGAGGTCGCTGAGGTCGCTGGGGATCCGTCGGTCATTCGCTTTCTGCCGTTCCTGTTCGGATCACCTTTCGTCGGTAAACTCAGCGGAACCTTCACCGGGCTCGGAGGGTGGCATACCCGCGGACACCTGTTAAGGGCGATCATGGAAGGAGTCGCGTTCACCCACCGGTATCACGTGGATGCCCTCGCTTCCGCGCACGCGTTCGACGCTGTCCGCCTCACCGGCGGAGCGTCCAGGAGCCGTATCTGGAGTCAGGTGTTTGCTGACGTGCTGGGGCGCCGCATCGAGGTGACCACAGCGGAGGAGTCCGGAGCGCTGGGGGCTGCCCTGCTCGCGGGGGTGGCGGCCGGGGCCTACCCCTCGTTGGTTGAAGCGGTGGAGTCCGCCGTCCAAGTCGAGCGTGTGCATGAACCGGATCCGAGTTCGCGCGAGCACATGGATCGTGCCTACGCGGATTTCATGGGGGTCATCAAGGCCCTGCAGACCATCGAGAGGAAAGACAGGGATGACTGAACCGGTTGTGTGGGTCGGCACTGGATGGAAGATGAACAAGACGCTGGCCGAGGCCACGTCGTACGCGCAGACGCTTGCGCAGGCCGCCCTCCCGGAGACTGTTCAGCTGTTCATCCTTCCGCCGCACACGGCGCTGGCGACGGTGCGCGCGGAACTTCCAGCGTCAAGCCCGGTGATGATCGGTGCGCAGAATGCTCACTGGGCATCCGAAGGTGCCTACACCGGCGAGATCTCCATGCGGATGGCTGAGGACGCCGGGGCCACCATCATCGAGATGGGTCACTCGGAGCGGCGTTCGATGTTTGCGGAGACGGACGAGACGGTGGCGCTGAAGGCCCGCGCGGCACTCGATGCCGGTCTGGTTCCGCTGATCTGCGTCGGGGAGCCGGGCGATGTTCGTGCTGCGGGGGAGGAGATCGAGTTCCTGTCCCGCCAGGTCGATGCCGCTCTCTCCCGCGTCTGTTCCAGTGAGGTTCGCAAGGTGATCGTGGCCTACGAGCCGATCTGGGCGATTGGTGAGGACGGCCGACCGGCCACGGTCGATCAGACCGCTCCGGTCATGGCGGCGCTTGCGGCGCTGCTGGCCCGAAAATCGGATGGCAGGGGGCCGCGGGCTCTGCTCTACGGGGGGAGCGTCAACCCGCAGAACGCCGGCGAGCTGCTGACGGACCCCACCACTGACGGGTTGTTCGTCGGACGTTCCGCCTGGCAGCCGGAGGGGCTGCTCGAGATCGCCCAGCTCGCGGCAGCGGCCCGGGTCCCAGACTGAATCCGGTACCTCTGCGACAGAGTAGGCGGATGTAAGAACAATCGCCCGCTCCACAGTTTGGTAACAGTTTCACAACATTTGGGAATCTTTCACAGAGAAAGTGGAGATATTCTCATCTCAAAGTGCAGTATTACCGTCACCAGCGCGATGGTTCCGATCCAAGCACTTGGGTCGCCCGTCTGCTGTAGTGAGCGACTCGACGGGGTCGTGTGACAGGAGGCGAAGTGAGTCGGTCAGGTCAGCGGTCCCCGTGGTTGGCTCGGGGAATCGGTATCGGCGTCGGTGTCGTCTTGGCATTGGCGATCGGCGTGACGACGACCTACACCACGGCTGAAGAGGGCGCTGCCATCGCGAGCGGTCTGAACCCCAATAAGGACTTCAACCCAGCGGTCGTCGCCTCGGAGCTGTTCCCGCAGATCAAGAGTGACCTTCCGCTCAATGCCGTCGATCTTCCCATCTTTGCCACGGAGGCAGATGCCGACCTGACCATGGCGGGCGGGAAGTACGGCCAGGATCTCGGTGCGGGAAGCTTCGCGGTACCGGTCGTTGCCACCGGCACCGTCGAGAGCGTCGATGACAAGTTCATGACCCTGACCGTCGACGGGATCGACGAAGAGCGTGCCGTTCTGGTGCCCATCGGGCCCGCCCTCAACGGCGGACCGGTTCGTGATGCCCTCGGCATCATCTCCTTCGGAGATGTACCTGACCAGATTGCCTTCCAGAGTCTTGCTCAGGAGATCAAGGCCCTGATGAAGGCTGAGGTACTCGATCCAGCTGACCCCGCATCCCTGTCGGGCAAGGAGATCAGGGTCTACGGGGCCTGGGCTTCGACCAGCCCGGATTCGATGTGGCTCATCCAACCAGTGGCGATTGAGGTCTCATCGTGACGGTCGCGACGGGTGACACCGATGTCGTGTTGCGAGCCGTCGACATCACCAAGGAGTACGGGGTCACGCGCGCCTTGAAGGGTGTCGACTTCGACGTTCGTGCAGGCAAAGTCACCGTGCTTTTCGGCGAGAACGGCGCCGGCAAGTCGACCCTCATGAAGATCATGTCCGGTGTCGAGGAGCCGACGAGCGGTCAACTGATGCTCAATGGCGAACTTGTGGTGCTCGAGTCGACGGTGGACGCACGCGAGCGCGGTATCTCCATCATCCATCAGGAGCTGAACCTGTGCGCGAACCTGAACGTTCGGGACAACATCTTTCTCGGCCGTGAGCTGCCCAATGGTCGCGGTGGCATCGATTACGGCGCCGAGGCTGAGGCCACCCGCGATGTCATGGCTCGGCTAGAGGAGGCGATCGACCCCAAGACCTTGGTGTCGAACCTTCGTCTTGGCCAGCAGCAAATCGTGGAGATCGCCCGTGCATTGGTCGATGAGACCCAGGTTCTCATCATGGACGAGCCCACGTCAGCACTGAGTGCTGCCGAGGTCGATGTGCTCTTCCGGGTGATTCGCGAACTCACCGTGCAGGGGGTTGCCATCGTCTACATCTCGCACCACCTCGAGGAGGCGATCGCCATCGCTGATTACGCGGTGGTGTTTCGCGACGGATCACTCGTCGCCGAGGCTGATGCTGACGACATCGACCTTTCGTGGGTGGTGTCCCAGATGACCGGGCGTGATGCCGAGTACGACTTCCGTGATCGAGAGCGCTCCTACGGCGACGTCGTTCTCTCGCTGCACGACGTATCGGTCATCAACCCAGATGACCCAACGCGGCTCGCGGTCAACCATGTCAGCATCGACGTGCGAGCCGGTGAGATTGTCTGTCTATACGGCCTCATGGGAGCCGGGCGCACCGAGCTCCTCGAGTGTGTTGCCGGACGCATGCCTGTCACAGGTGGCAGCGTGCAGTTGCGGGGTGAGGATGTCTCCGGTCTCGACATCGAGGGGCGGATCGCTGTTGGACTCGGGCTTGTGCCCGAGGACCGCCAGCGAGACGGGCTCGTTCAGATGATGACCGTGGGCAATAACATCACTCTCGCGGATCTGGATGCCGTCACCAAGAGCGGTCTGCTCAGCAAGCCTCTTCAGGTGCAGCAGGCGGATCAGCAGATCGCGGACATCCACATCAAGACCGAGGGGCCGGCTGCACCGATCACGAGCCTGAGCGGTGGCAATCAGCAGAAGGTCGTCATCGGCAAGATTCTAATGACCGGCCCCTCCGCCATGCTTCTCGACGAACCGGCCCGTGGCATTGACGTCGGTGCCAAGGGTGAGATCTTCGCCCTGCTGTTCGAGAAGGCCTCGCAGGGCCTGGCCGTGCTCTACGCGACCTCCGAGGTGGGGGAGGCGATTGCGGCCTCCCACCGCATCATCGTCATGAGTCGTGGTCACATCGTCGGTGAGTTCGACCCCCGCACAGCGACCCGTGAAGAGATCATGGCCGCCTCCGGAGAGGCGATCGAAACCCGTCCGGATGGAGCACACACGTGAGCACGAAAGAGTCCGCTGGTCGCAAGATCAACTGGTCGGCCGTCATGGTTGAGGGACGCGCGCTCATTGCGCTGGCTCTGATCGTCATCGTCTTCTCGATTCTGACGCCGCAGTTCCTGCAGCCGGAGACGCTGCTGCTGATGACCCGCCACGTGGCGATGAACGCGATCATCGCGATCGGCATGCTGATCGTCATCCTGAACGGTGGCATCGACCTGTCGGTCGGTTCCATTGTCGGGTTGAGCGGGATCATCGCTGGCTGGCTGCTTCAAGGCTGGAACATTCCGTTTACTGAGATGGTCGCCTACCCGCAGGTATGGGCGGTGATCCTCATCTCGGTGGCGGTGGGTGCCTTCGTCGGCTGGATCAACGGGGTCATCATTGCCCGATGGCGCGTCGCCGCATTCGTCGCAACCCTCGGCATGCTCTACATGGCCCGAGGTGTGGCTCTGCTCATCTCCAACGGTGAGACGTTTACCGACATAAAGGGATCCCCGGAGACGAACAATCAGGGCTTCGTAGACGTGGCCTTTGCGGCACCTCTGGGCATCCCGATGGCCGTCTGGGTCATGATCGTCGTCGCGATCGCAGCCTCGATTCTGCTGAACCGCACAAAGTTCGGACGCTGGCTCTACGCAACGGGCGGTAACGAGCGGGCGGCCATTCTTTCTGGAGTGCCTTTGAAAAAGGTGCAAACTCGCATCTATGTCATCTCCGGTTTCTGCGCTGCACTGGTGGGCGTGCTTCTCGTTGCCGACCTCAAAGCTGCAGTGCCGACGGCAGGGGAGTTTTACGAGCTGAACGCGATCGCCGCTGTGGTCATTGGTGGTGCCGCGCTCGCGGGTGGTCGCGGAACAGTCCGTGGCACGATCATTGGCGCCTTCGTCATCGGCTTCCTGGTGGATGGTCTGGTACTCGTCGGAGTGTCGGTCTTCTGGCAGGTGGTCATCAAGGGCGCTGTCATCGTCCTGGCCGTGGCCATCGACCAGGCTCAGCAGCGCCTGCAGAAGCGCAGCGGGGTTCGCAAGACCCAGGCCTCCCTCACGGCTCCATCCGCACCGACGTCAGGAGACGCCTGACCCAACGACTCCCGGGTCCGCGCCCGGGGCTGCAGTACTCACATAGCGAAAGGGAAACCGAATGATGATCAAGCGTTTCGGCCGCACTGCTGCGGTCGTCGCGATGGGCAGCGCCATGGCTCTCGGCCTGGTTGCCTGCTCGAGCGACAGCTCAACTGAGGAGTCAACCGACGCCGCGACCGCTGAAGAGGCTGCCGCCGAAGGTGCTGCCGCTGAAGAGGCTGCTTCCGGGGAGGCCGGCGGAAGTGTCGCCGTCATTACCGTCGATCCGTCCAACCCCTATTGGAAGGCAGAGGTCGACACTGCGGTTGCCGAGCTTGGTGCTCTGGGCTACGAGTCGACGGTCAATGCCCACGGCAATGACCCCGACAAGCAGAACCAGTTCATCGACGCGGCCATCGCCGCAGGCGCCAAGGCCATCATTCTCGACCCGGCCGGTGCGGATGAGTCCGTCGGCGCAGTCCAGAAGGCCACCGATGCCGGTATCCCGGTGTTCCAGGTAAACGCCGAGATCTCCGAGCAGGGCATCGCCAAGGCCCAGATCGTCTCAAACAACGCTCAGGGCGCGGCGCTGGGTGCTGAGGCGTGGGTCGAGTGCATGGGCGACAACCTCGACTACGTCGAACTGTTCGGCAACCCAACCGACAACAACGCCGGAATTCGCTCGACCTCGTACCACGAGGTCATCGACCCGTTGGGCTTCAACATGCTGCAGCAGGAGACTGCCAACTGGGATCGACAGGAAGGTAAGCAGAAGATGGAGCTGATGATTCAGGCGCAGCCGGATCTGAAGGGTGTCATCGCGGGCAACGACGAGATGGCCCTCGGCGCTATCGAGGCTCTTCGTGAGGCCGGCAAGCTCCAGGGCACCTGCGTCCTCGGCTTCGACGGTAACGATGATGCTGTGGCCGCTGTGGCTGCGGGCGAGATGGTGGCCACCGTGCTCCAGCCCATCGTGAACGGCACCAAGACCGCCGTTGCGCAGCTGAACGAGTACCTGACCACCGGCACTGCCCCCGCGCAGGAGAAGCAGTCGATTGACTGCATTCTGATCACTCCGGAGAATGCTGGCAAGGTGCAGGGCTTCACGCTCAGCGAGTAGTCAGGCAGCAGTCAGGGGGCCGTCCGAGCGTATCGGCCGGCCCCTTGACCCATCTCCCCCACCAGCGACTCGAACCAAGACTCAATTCCCGCCGGCCAATCGTGTGGAATTACCGAAGGGCACCTCATGTCCAGCTCTCGCTCCGTTCTCAGCCCTGCCGACCGTCCGGGAACCCTGGATCAGCTGGCCACTGTTGACTACGACGTCCTCGTCATCGGTGGTGGGGTCACCGGTGCCGGTACGGCGCTCGATGCCGCAACACGAGGATTGCGTGTTGGTTTGGTAGAGATGCGCGACTGGGCATCCGGCACCTCGAGCCGATCGGGCAAGCTGATCCATGGCGGACTGCGCTACCTCGAGCAACTCAACTTCGGTCTGGTGAGGGAGGCGCTCAAGGAGCGGGCGCTGATGTTGCAGAAGTTGTGTCCGCACCTGACGCGTCCCATACAGTTCATCTACCCCATCCAGCATCGTGTCTGGGAGCGGCCCTATATGGGCGCAGGTCTAGTCCTCTACGACACCATCGGTGGAGCTGGCGCCGTTCCGCGTCATCGGCATCTGTCGCGGACGGGCATGAATCGGCTGGCCCCTGATCTCGACACTTCGCACCTGGCCGGTGCTATCACCTTCTACGACGTCCAGATGGACGACGCCCGGCACACGGTCGAGCTTGTGCGCACTGCCGCTGAGGCAGGCGCGGATGTCGCCTCCGGCGTGATCGTGCTCGACCTCATCAAGGACGACGATGCGGTCATCGGAGTCATCGCGGCTGACCTGGAGTCAGGGGAGACCTTCACCATTCGAGCACGGCGCGTCATCAACGCCACCGGAGCATGGACGGACGGTCTGCAGGATCGTGCTGGCGGCTCACCCAGCTTCCGAGTGACCGCGTCCAAGGGCGTTCACATCCTCATCCCACGGGATCGCATCGACTCGCAGATCTCCATGTTCGTGCGGGCCGAAGACAGTGTGCTGTTCGTGCGCACCTGGGGTCGCCACTGGCTCATCGGCACCACCGACACTGCGTGGCACGGCGACCTTGACCATCCGGCGGCCACCTCGGACGACATCCAGTACCTGCTGCGCAATCTGAACCGCGTCTTGCGCAAACCGCTGACGGTTGATGACATCGACGGTGTATTCGTCGGGCTGCGGCCGCTCGTGAGCGGCCGCCCCGGCGCCACCAGCAAGTTGAGTCGCGAGCACGCCATCGAGACGACCGTTCCAGGCTTCACGACCATCGTCGGTGGCAAGTACACGACCTATCGCGTCATGGCGGAGGACGTCCTCGACGAGGCGCTTCAGGGGATCAAGACCCCGCACGGTCCGTGCGTCACCGACAACGTTCCGCTCATCGGCGCTCGCGGACTGGACGGTCAGCGGGCGGAGATCGCGCGGCGCGGTGCCAAACTGGGCCTTACCCTGGGGGCCGTGGAGCACCTGCTCGGGCGGTACGGCGTCCTGACCGACGAACTTCTGGCAGCCATTGAGACTGACCCGAGTCTGGGTGTGGAGATCCCAGGCAGTGGGGGTTACCTGCGGGCCGAAGCGGCGTACGCTGTGAGTCACGAGGGTGCGTTGCACATCGACGATGTCATGACGCGTCGGACCCACATCGCGATCCTGACGCCGGACCGGGGTGTGGAATGCGTTGCGGATGTAGCGGATATCATCACGCCGCTGCTGGGATGGACCGAAGAGCGTCGTCAGGAGGAGATTCAGCACTACCGTGCTCGTGTGCAGGCAGAGCGCGCAGCTGAGCGGGTTCCGACGGACGAGCAGGCCATTTCCGCACGCGCGGCGGTGCGCGATCCGCGTCTGGTGGTGGCCGCACAATTGACGGGTCAGGGAGGAGTCTCGGCGTGACTACTCAGCTGGACGGAGGTCGATCGTCGGGGCGCAAAGCAGACTCTCGGCAGCGGGAGATCACTGAGCGGATCGTTGAGCGAGGGTCATGTACGGCCCAGGAGCTGTCTGCTGAATTCGGTGTCAGCATCATGACGATTCACCGGGACCTGGACGAACTTCAGCGTCGGGGAATCGTCCGCAAGTTCCACGGTGGTGTTACGGCCCAGCCATCAGGAGTCTTCGAAGCGCGCATGTCCCATCGCATGACTTCCCGCATCGAAGAGAAGAGCCGCATCGCTCAGGTTGCGCTGGAGTACGTCGAGCCAGGGATGTCGGTGATCCTTGACGATTCGACCACGATCCTGCACATGATCCCGGGGCTTGCCCAGTGCACCCCCTTGTATGTCGCCACCCCATTTCTCGAGGGTATGCGGCGTCTTGCGGAACTCGATGAGGACAACGGCCTTCGGGTCATCGGCATCGGTGGTCGCTACGACCCACTGCATGACTCATTCGTTGGCTCTCAGGCCGTTGATCAGATCAACGAGATCCGAGCGGACGCCTTGTTCCTGTCCACGTCCTCGATTTCCGAAAAAGAGGCCTTCCATCAGGAGGAGCACGTCATGACCTTGAAGCGGGCCATGATCCAGGCGGCGACTAAGCGCTACCTGCTCACCGATCACACCAAGTTGGGCAGAGTCGCTCTCCATCGAATAGCCCCACTGACGGAGTTCGATCTGATCATCACCGATGCGCAAGCTGATCCGCAGGTCCTTGGAGCCTGGGATGAGGCCGGCATCGCCTATCGAGTCGTGGAGTAGCTCCGGTGACCCGCATCCACGGGGATCCCGCGCTCTTCAAAGGTGATGTGTTGGCTGGTTTCGCGGCGGCCTACGGGCGTTATGTCGCGCGTGTGCCAGGGGCCTCGGGGTTCGTGCGCTCTACAGGAAACCCGGGAAGGGTGGCCCTCGTCGTCGGTGGCGGCTCAGGCCACTTCCCCTCGTATCCCGGCATTGTCGGCACCGGATTCGCTGAGGGGTGTGTGGTCGGTGATGTCTTCACCTCACCTTCGGCCGAGCAGATCTACCGCATCGCGCGGGCGGCGGATGCCGGTGCCGGTGTGGTGCTGGCCTTCGGCAACTACGCGGGCGACCGTCTCAACTTCGCGGCGGCTCAAGAGCGCTTGATCGCTTGCGGAATTCAGACGACGTGCGTCTACGTGACCGACGACATCGCGTCGGCGTCGCCTGAGGAGCAGGACAAGCGCCGTGGAATCGCCGGCACCTTCGTCGTGTACAAGGTAGGCGGTGCTTCCGCGCAGCGGGGCGACGCACTGCCCGACGTTGAACGACTGATGCGGAGAGCCAATGAGCGAACCTTCTCCTTCGGTGTCGCCTTCTCCGGTTGCACACTGCCGGGCCGCAGTGAACCGCTCTTCACTGTCGGACCGGGTCGCATGGAGTTCGGGCTCGGCATCCACGGGGAGCCGGGGGTGTCCTCCCGGGAGTCGATGCCGGCAGATGAACTCGCTGCCGCCCTCGTTGACGCCGTGCTGGCGGAGCGTCCCACCAAGACCGGCCCCGAAGTGGCCGTCATCGTCAATGGTCTGGGTGCCACCAAGTATGAGGAACTCTTCGTTCTGTATCGACATGTGGACGCGCTCCTGCGAGACGAGGGACTGGTCCCCGTGCTGCCGGAGGTGGGCGAGTTCGTGACGAGCCTCGACATGGCCGGGTGCTCGCTGACGGTGACGTGGCTCGATGACGAACTCCTCGACTGCTGGAGCGCTCCGGCCGATACGGCGTCCTTCCGTCGTGGTGATGTGGATCCGCAGATGGGAGCGGAGTCGGTGGCCCTGCATCACGGGTCGGAGTCATCGGCCGAACCTGTGCCGGCCTCATCAGCGGTCTCCCGAGGGGCTGCCGATGCCGCTCGCCGGATTCTTGAGCAATGGGTCGATGTTGCACGCGCTCGCCAGGGCGAGTGGGGGCGGCTTGATGCGGTGGCAGGCGACGGCGATCACGGCAGTGGCATGCTGCGCGGGCTGACCGCCGCAGCGGACGCTGCGGCCGGTATAGGCGGCGTGGGGTGGACCTTGCGGTCTGCGGGATCGGCGTTCTCCGACTCGGCAGGCGGGACCAGTGGGATTCTCTGGGGTATCGCCCTCGCAGCGGTGGGGGAGTCTCTGGGCGACGAGGAGGCAGTCACTCCGGTCCGTCTGGCCACGGCGATGCAGCGCGCCGTCGAAACCCTTATGCGCATCGGGGGTGCCCGGCCCGGCCACAAGACGATGCTTGACACGATGGTGCCCTTTGTTCACACGTTTCGGGAAGCCGTCGACTCCGGATCGCCACTCGCGGAAGCATGGACTCAGGCCTCGCAGGTAGGGATGGAATCTGCGGCGAGCACCGCCGACCTTTCCCCACGCGTGGGTCGTGCGCGACCGCTTGCCCAGCGCAGTGTCGGCACTCCCGATCCTGGGGCGACGTCCGCGGCTGAACTGCTGGTCTCGGCTGGAGCCCTCCTTTTGGGGTGTCCAGCCCCCTGAATGTCCTTACGCACGTCAACAACGAAGGAGCAGGATCAATGAGCAAGTTTCGCATGGTCGTCGGGTCCGACAACGCTGGGTTCGACTACCGAACGGCCATCCTCGCCGATCTCCTGGCCGATCCGCGGGTCGAATCCGTGGAGGACCTGGGGGTCTACTCCGATGGGCTGACCGACTGCTCCTACGGCGAGGTGGCCATCAAGGCGGCCGAGATGATCCGTGACGGCAAGGCTGACCGGGCCATCCTCTTCTGCGGCACGGGAATCGGAGTCTCGATTGCGGCGAACAAGGTGAAGGGTGTCACCGCAACGGTGGTCAGCGACTCCTACAGCGTTGAGCGATCGATGCTATCGAACAACTGCCAGGTGATCACCATGGGCCAGCGTGTCATCGGGCTGGAGCTGGCGCGGCGTTTGGCAAAGGAGTGGCTCGGCTACACGTTCGATCCTTCTTCACCGTCGTTCGAGAAGGTAGCCGTCATCATCGAATACGAGAACACTCAACCCTAGGCGGCATGAGAGAGGCACTCCCGTGGCATATCTGAGCGTGGATGTCGGCACCTCGATGGTCAAAGCCGTGATGTTCGACCACGAAGGCCGGGAGATCATCGTGGCCCGTCAGAGCACCGTGGTTCACCGCGGTGCCGACGGATCGAGTGAGCAGGACATGTACTCGGTCTGGGATGCGGTGGTCTTCACGATCCGTCAGGTCGTGCACAAGGTCAAGGATCCGGTCAAGGCCATCGCGGTGACGGGTCAGGGAGATGGTCTCTGGCTCGTCGCGGACGATGGTCGCCCTACCGGCCGTGCCATCCTCTGGAATGACGCGCGGGCAAGTTCGATCGTCGATCAGTGGGACGCCGCCGGTGTTCTTGCCGAGGCGTACCTGATCAACGGGAATCTCGGCTTCCCCGGGACGTCGGGAGCCATCATGTCGTGGCTGCACGCCCATGACCCGGAGCGGTTGGCGGGTTCCTCGTACGCGCTCTACTGCACCGGTTGGATCTTCAATCGGCTCACGGGTGAGTTCGCGGCGGATGAGACCGACGCGGCATCGCCGTTCATGAACATCCACTCGGGGGAGTACTCGCCGCAGTTGCTGGAGATGTACGGAATGCCATGGGCGCAGCGCCTGCTGCCACCGATACGCAGGGACGGGAGCCGGGTGGCCGCGCTTCGTGATGAAGTAGCCACTGAACTCCGGTTGCCAAGGAGCGTGCCGGTGGTGTTGGCGCCGTTCGACATCCCGTTGACCGCGCTGGGTATCGGTGCGATTTCGCCGGGGCAGGCGTGCACCATCCTTGGCACCACCCTGTCAACCGATATCGTCCTCGATGCCCCCCATACGGACACTGTCCCGGTGGGCATGACGCTGCCGTCGGGGGTGCCCGGTACCTACGTGCGGTCGTTGGCGGCCATGGCCGGCATCGAGATCGTGTCGTGGGGTATGAAGCTCATGGGTCTGGACAATCCTGCGTGGCTGTCAGACTTGGCCGCGACTTCCCCGGCCGGATCGAACGGCCTGATCTTCCAGCCGTACCTGTCGCCGGCCGGCGAGCGTGCGCCCTTCCGTGATTCCCAGGCGCGCGGCTCCTTCGTCGGGATGTCATTCGAGCACTCACGACCGGAGATTGCTCGAAGTCTGCTGGAGGGAATGAGTTACGTCATCCGCACCTGTCTGGAGACGGGAGTGGACTCGATCACCGATCTGCGGTTGAGTGGGGGAGGTGCCAACAGCGCCTTCTGGTGCCAAATGCTGGCCAATGTGACGGGTATGCCGACGATGCGGTCGGTGGATGCGGAGATCGGCGCGAAGGGGGCTCTCCTCACCGCGCTGGTGGCACTGGACGAGGAAGCGTCCATGGCTGACGCCACGGCCCGCCATGTCCATGCCCGCGATGTCTTCGAGCCCGACCTGCGCGAAGTGTCGATCTACGAAGAGATGTTCGAGGCCTTCCGTATTTCGGGTGAGAAGGTCGCGCAGACTTGGCCGGAGATGGCTGGGTTGCGGGCCTCGCTGGCGCGACGGCAGTCAACGACGGTCGAGGATCCCGCGGATAAGGAATGGTAGGCCGAGCGCACCACCGCCGAGAGGCAGTGAATGGTCGTGAAACGCCCGAGAACTGACCGGTAGCGCGACCATTCACTGCCTCTCGGCGGTCAGGGGCGGGCGAGTTCGACCTTCGGGCAGCGGTCCATCACCATCGTCAGGCCCGCGGCCTCCACCCGAGCCGCCGCCGCTTCATCGACCACGCCGAACTGGAACCACACTGCCTTGGCGCCCGCCGCGATCGCCTGGTCAGCGAACTGGCCGGCGCGATCGGCGCGGACGAAGACATCGACGACATCGGGAGGGCCCACGGCCAGTGCTGCCTCGGCGATGGTGGCGTATCCCTGCTCGCCGTGCACCACCTCCGCGCGCGGATAGATCGGCACGATTCGACGGCCGTGGTCCTGCAGGGTGCGTGCCACCCAGTAGGCATCGCGCTCAGGGTTGTCGCCCAGCCCCACGACGAACCACGTGGGCATGGCCAGGACGTCCTGAATCTCCGCGGACGTGTTCATGGAAGCTCAGGCGGTGGGGCGGCCGAGGGCGCGATACGTCCAGCCGGCCGATCTCCACTGTGCAGGATCAAGGGCATTGCGGCCGTCGATGACGTACTTGGCGGCGACGATCCCGTCGAGGATCGTCGGATCGAGTTCGCGGTACTCCCGCCACTCCGTTCCAAGAACCACCAGTTCAGCGCCGCGCATGGCTTCGGTGATGTCCTGCACGTAGGACATGTGCGGGTAGACGCGCTCGGCGTTGCTCAGCCCCTTCGGATCATGGACGACGACGTCGGCGCCGGCGTTGCTGATCGCCACGGCCACGTCGAGGGAGGGCGAATCGCGCACGTCGTCGCTGTCGGGCTTGAAGGTCGCACCGAGAACCGTGATGCGTCGATTGCGGAAGGCGCCTCCGAGTGCCTCGCGGGCCAGATCGACCGTGTGGGCGCGGCGGCGCAGGTTGATCTGGTCGACCTCGCGCAGGAAGGCCACAGCCTCGTCGGCCCCCAGCTCGCCGGCGCGTGCCATGAAGGCACGAATGTCCTTGGGCAGGCACCCGCCACCGAAGCCCAGGCCGGCCGCGAGGAATCGGTTGCCGATGCGCGGGTCGTAGCCGATCGCCTCGGCCAGTTGAGTGACATCGGCCCCGGCAGCCTCACACACCTCCGCCATCGCATTGATGAAGGAGATCTTGGTCGCCAGGAACGAGTTGGCTGCCACCTTGACCAGTTCCGCCGTGGGAAAGTCGGTGACGAGGAAGGGCGTGCCCTCGGCGGTGACGGGCGCGTAGACCTCGCGCAGCAGATCCTCCGCGCGCTGCGAACGCACGCCGACGACGAGCCTGTCGGGGTGAAGGGTGTCCTGGACGGCGAAGCCCTCGCGGAGGAACTCCGGGTTCCACGCCACCTCGACGCCAGCAGCTGCCTTCGTGGCGAGCAGGTCGGCGAGGGCTGCCGCGGTGCCGACGGGAACGGTGGACTTGCCCACCACGAGAGCGTCCGGCTTCAGGTGGGGGGCCAGCGCCTCGACTGAGCCGAAGACCTGCGACATGTCGGCCCGCTGGGCGCCGGCGGCCTGCGGGGTGCCGACGCAGATGAAGTGCACGTCCGCGAAATCGGCCACCTCCTCCCACGAGGTGGTGAAGTGCAGTCGCCCGGCCTCGATGTTGCGTTGCAGGACCTCGTCCAGGCCCGGCTCATAGAAGGGAACTCGTCCCTGTGTCAGCAGGGCGATCTTGGCCGGATCGACGTCGAGGCCGATGACCTCGAAGCCGAGTTCAGCCATGCAGGCAGCGTGGGTCGCACCGAGGTATCCGGTGCCGATGACCGAAAGGCGAGGCATGCGGCAAGGCTAGTAGTGTGTCGCCCGTGGCCGGAAACAAGGACTTCCAACAATTCAATCTGAGCGAGGAGCATGAGGCCCTGCGGGAGGCCGTACGTGCCCTGGCGGACGACAAGATCGCTCCGCGCGCGGCGGACATCGACGAGACCGGGGAGTTCCCCTGGGACGTCTACGAGGCGCTGCGTGCATCGGGATTCCACGCGATTCATATCCCCGAGGAGTACGGCGGCGAAGGCGGCGACGCCCTGGCTGCCTGCCTAGTGATCGAGGAGGTGGCGCGGGCGTGCGGCTCGAGCGCACTGATCCCGGCCGTCAACAAGCTCGGCACCCTGCCGCTCATGCTCGCAGCGGACGAGACGCTGCTGAAGACCTACCTGCCGGAGGTTGCCGGCGGCGAGGCGATGTTCTCCTACGCCCTCTCCGAGCGGGAGGCGGGCAGCGACGCGGCAGCGATGAAGACGCGGGCCGTGGCCGACGGCGATGCGTGGGTCCTCAATGGCCAGAAGAGCTGGATCTCCAATGCGGGAGTGTCCAGCTACTACACCGTCATGGCGGTGACGGACCCCGACGCCGGACCCAAGGGCATTTCAGCCTTCGTCGTGCATGGTGACGATGAGGGCTTCTCCCTGGGGACGCCGGAGCGCAAGCTCGGCATTCATGGCTCGCCCACCCGCGAGATCCTCTTCGACAACTGCCGTATTCCGGCCGATCGCATCGTCGGCGAGCCCGGCACCGGATTCCAGACCGCCATGCGCACGCTGGATCACACCCGCATCACGATCGGTGCCCAGGCCGTGGGCATCGCGCAGGGGGCGCTCGATGTGGCCACGGCGTACGCCAAGGACCGCCAGCAGTTCGGAAAGTCGATCTCGTCCTTCCAGGGCATGCAGTTCATGCTGGCCGACATGGCCATGAAACTCGAAGCGGCGCGGCAGCTCATCTACGTTGCCGCCGCTAAGAGCGAGCGCGAGGACGACGACCTGACCTTCTTCGGGGCAGCGGCCAAGTGCTTCGCCTCCGATGTCGCCATGGAGATCACCACCGATGCGGTGCAGGCTCTGGGCGGTGCCGGGTACACAAAGGACTGGCCGGTGGAGCGGATGATGCGTGACGCCAAGATCACCCAGATCTACGAGGGCACGAATCAGGTCCAGCGCATTGTGATGGCGAAGAAGCTCCTCGGTCGCTGAGCACTCGAGTGAGGCACGCAACCGTCCC
>JAIOXK010000099.1 GCA_021741645.1 Candidatus Nanopelagicales bacterium | reverse complement strand
TGTCGTCCGGATTGGTGAAGGTGCCCAAGGTCGTCGGCAGCAGCGAGGCTCAGGCACGCAGTGATCTCGCCCAAGAGGGATTCGACGTGCAGGTGGTCGAGATCGAGGACGGCACCGTCTCCGCAGGCACGGTGCTCGCGCAGTCACCCCAGGGCGGGGAACTCCTCGCCCGCGGTTCCGTCGTGACCATCACCGTCTCGACGTCCCCGGCGATTCCGACGCCGGAGCCCACACCCGAGCCCGAGCCCACGCCCGAGCCCACGCCCGAGCCCACGCCCTCCGATGAGTTCGCTCCGCCGGATCCGCCGGTAGATCCCCCTGTGGACGAGTTCGCCAACCCGTGATCGGTCGGCCTCGACCTAGCCGATGACGGGGGCGAGGCCTTCGGCCCGCTCCCGGGCGTGCGGGTCGCCGCACTCCGTGAGCCAGTTCGCGAGCATGAGGTAGCCGCCCTCGGTGAGCACTGACTCCGGGTGGAACTGCACTCCCTCGACCGGAAGGTCCCGGTGACGAAGGCCCATGATCACTCCCCCCGCCGTGGTGCCGGTCACCATCAGCTCGGCCGGCACCGTCGTGGGGTCGACGGCCAGCGAGTGATACCTGGTCGCGGTGAAGGGCGAGGGCAGGTCGCGCAGCACCCCGACCGACTCATGCTCCACCGGTGAGGTCTTGCCGTGCAGGAGTTCCGGTGCCCGATCGACGGTGGCCCCGTAGGCCGCGGCGATCGCCTGATGTCCAAGGCACACGCCGAAGATCGGAACGTCACCGGCGCACTCGCGCACGATGTCCATGCACACTCCGGCGTTCTCCGGAGTTCCCGGTCCAGGACTCAGGAGCACGCCGTCATAGGTGCTTGCCTCGGCGGTCGTGACCTCGTCATTTCGACGGACGGTGACGTCAGCGCCCAACTGCGCGAGGTACTGCACGAGGTTGAACACGAAGGAGTCGTAGTTGTCGACGACCAGGATCCGGGCCACAGCGACATTGTGGTCCTTGCTGCTCGGTGTCGGCTCCAGCGGGTGGGTCAGGAGGCCGGTGACGCGCCGATCACCGCATCAGGGCTGGCGAAGTCCATGGAGATCGGACCCTCGTATGCGGGCAGCGTGTAGTCGGGGAGTCGCTCGATGTCATATCCGAGGCCCACGGCTCCCGCCCAGTCCCGATAGTCGGCAACGCCCGGGTCCCGCCACAGGCTCGTGCGCATCGCCTTGAGTGGGCCAACGGCGGTGATGACGTAGGGCGGTGAGTAGACCCGGCCCTGCAGGAGCAGGGTGTTGCCCACGCACTGCACTGAACTGGTGCTGATGAGGCGCTGGTCCATGACCTGAATGCCCTCGGCTCCCCCGCGCCACAGGGCGTTGATGACCGCCTCCACATCCGACTGATGAACGATGACGTCATTCGGGGTGAGGGTCTGCCACAGCGGATCACTCGGTTCTCGAATCGGAGCATCGTCCAGTGTGACGCGCAGGGCCTTGCCGGTGATCGCCGCCAGTCCGGCGCTCTCGCGCGCGAGCGCGATGTCGGTGCGCAGGTCGGCCGCGACCGGATCTCCAGAGCGTCCGGCACTGATGTCGTCCACCGACGACTGCCGCGCGGCCACATCTCGCTCGAGCGCCTCGACCGCGTCGGACTTCTGTCCCACCAGGTCGCTGAGCTCCGAGGCGCGCTGAGCGCGCAGGTCTGTTCCCTGGCTCGAGCTCGCGGCCGCCGCGAACATGACACCCGCGAGCGCGAACACGAGCATCGACGCGATGACGGAGGGCCGGGCACGCATGCTGACCCACCTCACCATCGGCCATCAGCTCCCCTGTCGCACCTCATGCGCCCACGGTAACCCCGGGGTGCCACGGGCATGTGGCAGGCTGGTGCCCGAAGTCACCCCGGTCGCAGCCGCGACCTGATGCCAGGAGGAGCACCGTGCCGGAGTCCAAGGGACGCAAGAAGGACGTGTACACCCCGCCCCCGACGCACAAGGGCGAGCGCAAGGTCGCTCGCATCGGCTCTCCCTCCTGGCTGGCCCCGACCATGGTCGCCCTGTTCGTGATCGGCCTGACCTACATCGTGGCGTTCTACGTTGCCGGCTCGTCCATCCCGGTCATGCAGGATCTGAACGCCCTCGTCAACGTCGGCATCGGGTTCGCCTTCATCATGGGCGGGTTCTTCCTCGCGACTCGCTGGAAGTAGTCCCGAGCACCGACGGCGAGCGTCGGATTACATCCGTGTAGTTCATCCCCAGGTGTGGATAACCCTGTGGATACCCTCGTGGTAACGGTGGATTGTTGGTGCCGGTGTGACTACTGAGGTACCTCTTCGACAATCTCCACGAGGGCGTAGGACAGGCTCGATGCGTCCGCGGGTGGATCCTCGACCTCGGTCACTTCCACGTCGATGACGTAGGACGTGCCCTCCTGGTAGTCGAACCCAGAGATGCTGTCATAGAACAGCTGGGTTTCACCGTCCTCGGAGTACGCCACCTGCATGCACTCCATCGGCGCCACGCCCTCGCACTCCACGAGCTCGGGCTCGATCCACATGCGAGTGACGTCGCCGCCTGCCGAGTTCGTGGATTCAGATGCGGTGGAGGAGCATCCCGTCACCATCGCGGCCGTCATTCCAGCCGCGAGGGACATCACCGCCAGCGACCTGAGGATTCGACGATTCATGCGACCTCCACGTGGCAGAGACGGTTCAGTTCCTGACCAGTCAGCCCAAGGGTGACAGCAGTTCGTTGATCTGGGCCGTGCGCCACGCCACCAGGCCAGCCAGGACCAACACCACACCGATCAACCCCGCGCTCTGCACCAGTGCTCGGTGGTGACGAGCCGGAAGCACGAACACCGCGGCTACCGCCGCGCCGACGATGAGCCCGCCGAGGTGCGCTCGCCAGTCCACACCAGGGGACAGGAATCCAATCACCACGTTGATGCCCAGCAGGACGACCACCTGGGTGATGTCGTAGCGCAGTCGACGTCCCGCCACGATGAACGCACCCATGAGTCCGAAGATGGCGCCGCTGGCACCGACGGAGAAGTCAAAGGGATCCGACGCGATGTAGGACGCCACCCCGCCACCGAGTGCCGCCAGCACGTACAGGCTCAGGAATCTTCCGTGACCGAGGATCCGCTCCAATGTCGGTCCGAGCAGGAAGAGCACCAGCATGTTGAAGCCCACGTGCAGCCAGGACCCGTGCAGGAACGCGTGCGTGATCAGGCGCCACCATTCGCCACCGACAGCGATCGCCGGCGGATACATGCCCCACTCGCCGGCGGTCTGGTTGATGCCCACGGTGAACTGCAGCAGGAAGATCGCTGCTGTCACCCCGATCAACGAGTACGTGACCGCTGGCTTGGCGATCGGAGTTCCGCCCGCCGGGGTCGTGGCCCGCCGAGTCGTGGCAGCAGCGGCCGCCACGCATTCAGGACACTGGAATCCCACCGGTGCAGCGACCATGCACTGCGCGCAGACCGGCCGCTGGCAGCGGGTGCACCGAACCCCTGTCGCCTGCTCCGGGTGCCGCGGGCACACCGGCAGCGACCCCGGCGTCGGGGTGGGCTCGGTCATGCGCGCAGGCTAGTCGCGCGAGATGTCGATGGAGGTGATCGCGATATCGGTCTTCGGGCGGTCGCCTGGCGCTGTCTCCACCGCCGCGATCGCGTCGACAACATCGCGCGAAGCCTGATCGGCAACCTCGCCGAAGATGCTGTGCTTGAAGTTCAGCCACGTGGTCGGGGCCACCGTGATGAAGAACTGGGAGCCATTCGTGTTCGGCCCCGCGTTCGCCATGGCGAAGAGGTACGGGCGGTCGAAGGACAGCTCCGGGTGGAACTCGTCCTCGAAGCGGTAGCCCGGGCCGCCGGTGCCGGTGCCCAGCGGATCCCCGCCCTGGATCATGAATCCGGAGATCACGCGATGGAAGATCGTGCCGTCATACAGCGGCGCTGTGCTCTTGGCACGCACGTTGGGATCGGTCCACTCCTTGGTTCCCTCAGCCAGTCCGACGAAGTTCGCCACCGTCTTGGGGGCCTGGAACTCGAACAGGTTCACCTTGATGTCGCCGAGGGTCGTGTGGAGCGTCGCAGTCATCGTCATAGGGAGGATCCTGTCATGGCGGGCTCAGAGGGCGCGGGCCGGGATTGCGGTGTCGAGGACGGGGAGGCCGGATGCCTCACTGGCCTCGACGAGCCGTGCATCGTCGCTGAGCATGACATCGGCAGGCACCCGTAGGGCGGCGGCGAGATGCAATGCGTCGAGACTTCCGAGATTCTCGAACGCGAACCGCCCAGCGGTGACGTAGTCCGCGGGTGTCAGTTCGAAGACATTGATGGTGTCGAGGAGCGTCGTGACAGTTGCCTGACTGATCCCTTGCCGCACCGCCGCTCGGCGCACTTCCGTCTCCACGAGCCGAGCCGACACGAGGAGGTGTCCGTCGTCGCGCAGCTCCTGGAGGTAGTCGCGGAGCTCGCCGCTGGCGTCCTCGATCTTGATGAGTGGAACGACGATTGATGCATCCAGATAGGCGATCATCGGTCGCCTCGTAGGAACAGCAGAGACTCCAGAGCGGTCTCGTCGCTGCGGCCCGGCTCGGGGACGATGTCGCGGAAGCTGCTGCCTGGCTTGGCCCGCCTCACGGTGAGCCCCGCCAGTGGATCGTGCGCCAGGGGACGGATCTCGGCCACCGGCTCGCCGTTGTTGGTGATCACGTAGGTCGCACCCGCCTGCACCTCGCGCAGAATCCGGCCACTCTCATTGCGCAGCGTGCGCTGACTGATGCGCTCGTGTGCTGCAGTCATGGCCGGACCGTAGCACGGTGTAGCACGTTAGTCGGCATCAGAGAGTTCGGCATCAGAGTCCGCCCATGGGTCCAGAAGCGTGAGTCCAAGTCCGTCGAAGTCCTTGGTGTTCCGGGTGGCGAGGGTGGCATCGTGGACGAGGCAGGTCGCGGCGATCTGCGCATCAGCCTCAGACATGGGTCGGCCAGCCATGGACCGATGGCCCAGGAGTGAGCCGGCCAGCAGGGCGACCTCATCATCGATCGGTAACGTAGCCAGACCCGTCGCCGTCTGGATGGCAGCAAGCGCAGCGAGGATGCCTTCGCGGCGCTGGGAATCATTCAGGCGATGCGCCCCGTAGGCCACCTCCTGGAGTGTCACCACTGAGATCGCCACGTGCTGCTCAACGGTGTCGAGCCACGCCTTCACCACGAACGCACCTCGTGGATGCATGGCCTCGCTGAGCACGTTCGTGTCGATGACGATCACTCGAAGGTCACCCGAGGTTGGTACGGCTCGCGTCGTGGGAGGACGTCAGCGAAGTCAGGTCCGGCCGCCTCACACAACCCCAGCAGGACCTCGGTTGATGTGCGCTCCACCGGGGACTCCACCGCCTCAGTCAGGATCGCCCGAACCTCCGCCTCCATGGATCTCTTGTTGTGGGCAGCACGGACACGGAGCTTGTCGCGGACCTCGTCGTCGAGGTTCCGGATCGTCATGACAGCCATGGGTGACAAGGTAGACAGATGACTTCATTGCTGTCAATGGAGTCACATGTGCTGTCAGTCCAGCGTGACCGTCATCGGATCGTCCAGTGCCGTCAGGACGTCCTGCGTGATCGGCGGCGATCCAGCCGCGTAGCGAACGCCCGGCGTCGGGTCATGGCCCGGGCCACCGGGGTTATAGAGCGGGAGGTAGCCGTCGGTCGACGGGATCTCGACTTGGGTGATCGCCCGCGCCGTGCCACCGTCGACCTCGTACTCCGTACCCACCTCGGTGAGCACGACCTCGTTGCCTGCCTTGTCCACCGCCCGAACACGGAAGTAGTTCTCGTAGTCGGTGGGAAAGAGCCCCCGCACGCCGTCGGGGGTCATGCCGCCGGAGGTGAACACCCGCAACCGGTACTGCGCGTCGTCCCCGTAGAGCGTCACACCGTCATTGGGACTGGTGCCGGTGAGGGGTTTCGGACCGTCGGGCCACCCCTCTCCCTCGGTCGACATGCGGGAGAGCTTCGCCGCGACGAGCGTAGGTCCCCCTCGGTTCTCCGGGGCGATCTCCGGATCGGTGTACGACGACGGGGGCGGGGACTGCCTCGTAAGCCCCACAGCACTCACCGGCCCATCGGGTCCGAGGAGTTGCAGCGGCGTGTCGTCCTCCACCACCTCGATGGACACCGGCCAGATCAGCCCCGGTGAGTCTGGTGGGAGCCGATTGCCGAAGTGTCCGAAGATCACCACCGTGCTGCGTTCGTTCAGTTCCCAATTCGGGTAGATCGACGCGACCTCGGGCGTGACCTTCTCCCCGGTGTTGAGGGTGAGCACGAAGTCCGTCGGATCGACAGTCGACGGCAGTACCGGCCAGCTGAACTCGATCGGGTAGCCGTCGGCGTAATAGGTCGGCGTGCCCCAGATGCTGGCGACGGCATCAGGGGTGACGGTGGCCGTGTAGTTGCCGAGGGTCGGTTCCTCACCGGCGGCGCATTCGACCGTGTTCCATGCACCACCGGCCAGACGCGCCAGGCGCTCACTTGTCTCGAGGTCGTCGAGGGTCAGGCCGGGGACGCCATTGATGCCAGTGAACCCCAGCCCCGCGCCGAGGATCTCGGGGCGGTCGCTCCACAGGTCGGCGTTGACGATGGCGTCGTCGTGCAGTTTCTTCTGGACGACGTTCTGCGCGGCGTCACCCGAGCACGAGGTGAGGAGCGCGGCTGCCGCGGGAAGCACGAGCGCTGTGGTGAGTGCGGTGACGCGGCGTCCCATGGGTCACGACCCTACGAGCACGCGGTCCGCCGTGACGATGCGTCACACGTGTGACGGGGGGGCGGTTCAGATCCGCGGAATCCGAGTGATTCCGGCTCAAATCCGCCGAATTGCACCGGGAAGCGGTGCAATTCTGGAAAGTGGAGGCTAGGGGACTCGAACCCCTGACTTCTGCCTTGCAAAGGCAGCGCTCTACCAGCTGAGCTAAGCCCCCGAGTGGTACGGGAGGAGGATCGACTATCGAAGATCGGGCTCGGCGGTCGCCTCGGACCACAGATCCTGCTCGGCCTTGTTGGCCATGATCTGGCGGTAGACGAGGTAGCCGACACCGGCGAGGACGACGAGGAGAAGCAGCTTCTTCATGACGCGGATCCTACCCGCCCCGCCCAGCAGCCCGCGCCCTCGCCTGCCCTCATCGAGGCGATCTGCCGTCGTACATCGCCTCGTCGGCCAGTCGAATGAGGCCATCAAGGGTGATCCCCTCGGCCTCAGCCGCAGCGATGCCCACCCACACGCCTGGATTCCACACGCCCTCGAGTCCCTCCGTGGCCACGCCGGCCTGGATGCGCGCGGCCAGGCCGGGGGCATCGGGCAGTGATCCCTGGCCGACCACCACGAACTCGTCGCCACCCCACCGGCAGACCACGTCGGAGTCCCGACACTGCGCCACGAGTGCCTCAGCGGACCGACGGATCACCAGATCACCCACCACGTGCCCGTGCTGGTCATTGACCTGCTTCAAACCGGTGATGTCCACGAAGGCGACGAAGACGGAGTTGCCGTCTCTGGCGGCCAACGCCAGCAGCGTGTCACCCGCCTCCTGCAGGCCACGCCGGTTGAGGAGTCCGGTCAGCTCATCACGCGTGGCCAGGTGCTCGATCGCGATGTTGGCCTCAGCGAGGGCGCGTGCTCCGTAGTGGCGTCCGTACAAGATCACGCCCGACACTGCCAGTGCCGTCACCATCGTGACGACCCAGCCGGGTCCGTTCTCCGGATCATTGACCACCAGCGTGTAGGTGGTGACGATCGACATGATCGCGGCACTGATGAGGAAGGGACGCCACACCAAGGTGACGGCCCCATAGGCCGCCATCACCAGCAGCATCACGCCCACGGCGCTGTAGCCGATGAGCGTGTACTGGAAGTTCAGGGCCAGGTTGTTCACGACAACGGCGAGGGTGAAGGCCGCTGGCGACCAGCGCGGTGGGATGATGCCCCTGCGGATCAGAAGTGCCACGACCAGCAGCACGAATGCCTGAATCGCATCGGAGATGTAGTACGACATCGGCGGGATGATGCCGATCAGTGCGTATCCGGCATCGAACAGGATGATGATCGCCACGAACAGCAGGAGGATCCGCGGGGATTCACGTGCGCTCATCTCACGCAGGATCTGGTCGCGGCGCGCGCGAAGGCCATCGGACATCGGCGTCATGGGCCCCCCTCCCATGCGTAACCACAGGTCTCGGTGAACTGTCAGCACGAGGGGTATCGGACCGAAGGGAGGAGAGTGGGCCTAGGTGGACTTGAACCACCGACCTCTTCCTTATCAGGGAAGCGCTCTAACCAAACTGAGCTATAGGCCCTCGTGCGAGCCGCAATGCTATCGGACTATCCGGTGGGTCCGTCCTCACCCCCGGGTCAGCTCACCATGGTCCAGGTCTGGGAACCGGGGGACAGCCGGAACGACCGCGTGCAGACCTCGCCGCCGGCCCCATCCCCGACCCACTGGGCCCAAGACGAGCCCCAGCCGCCGGACACTTCGGCGAACTGGGCCAGGAGGGACGTGTCCACGTCTGCGCACGAGCCGCTCCTCGGTGCCGCCACCTGCTGGAGGATGTCCGCCGGACCTGCGGCGACCTCAACAGGGGAGGGCGGGGGGACGGCCGCGGTGATCGTGACATCGATGAGGCCCCCGCCTGTGGCGCGGAACCGAAACGTCGTGTCCGCCGTTCCGGCGGTGAAGACGACGTCGGTGGGCCATGAGCTGATGATGAGTGGCGTGTCGGACATGCTGGTGATCGTGCGTCCCGGTGATGCCAGGGACCCCGCCGCGGTGCTCATGTAGAGAGCCTGCTCGCACTGGTACGTGGTGAAGGCGCCAGTCTGACTGAGGCGGAAGGTCAGCGTGTCCCCTGACGACAGGGTGCGACTGATCTGGGTGGACGGACCCGATGAGTACTGGCAGCTCATGTTCGTCGTGATCAGTTCATTCGCTGCGTAGCTGGGTGCTGCACCCAGCAGCCCCGCGATTCCCACTGCCGTGATGAGCGCCGTCATGACCCGAGATGTCCGCTTCATGCGATCAACCTAAGGCGGACCGTCGATGTCACCGTGACCCGCTCACATCTGTGACGCGCACGCCCCGTCAGACGTCGTCTGACAGGACCACCTCAACCCCGCCCGTCAGCCCGACTGTCAGGTTGTACAGGATCGCGAAGATCGTCGAGAGCAGAGAGACGAGCACGATCTCGATGGACGCCACGACCACCGCTACTCCCATCACCCTGCTCAACTCCACGTAGTCCATCAGGTTGAACCCGGTGGCCGCGGTGCCCACGACATCGTCGACGGTCGCCGACACGGTGAGGAAAACCCCGGTGACGTCCAGCACCCACCACAGGACGCCCACCGCCACGACCAGCAGGATGCCGATGGCCAAGGACAGAAGGAACGCGACCTTGGTCACCGACCACGGATCGAGTCGGGTGACGTAGAGCCGCGCGCGCTTGGGCGCCCGGGCCACGTCGGTCATGCCGGAT
>JAIOXK010000098.1 GCA_021741645.1 Candidatus Nanopelagicales bacterium | reverse complement strand
CCAGGACCAGTGCCGCGGCTGGCGCATGTGCGTCAGCGGCTGCCCGTACAAGAAGGTCTACTTCAACCACCGCACGGGCAAGGCCGAGAAGTGCACGATGTGCTACCCGCGCATCGAGGTCGGCATGCCGACAGTGTGCTCGGAGACCTGCGTCGGCCGGCTGCGCTACATCGGCCTGTTCCTCTACGACGCAGACAAGGTCACGGCCGCTGCGGCGACCGAGAACGAGCACGACCTCCTTGACGCCCAGCTCGACCTGCTGCTCGACCCGAACGATCCCGAGGTACAGGCGGCTGCACGACGGGACGGCATCCCTGAGGACTGGATCGAAGCGGCTCGCAAGTCGCCGGTGTACAAGCTGGCGAAGGTGTACAAGGTCGCGCTGCCCCTGCATCCGGAGTACCGCACCATGCCGATGGTCTGGTACATACCGCCGTTGTCGCCCATCGTGGATGCCCTGCGGGAGACGGGCACCGACGCCGAGGATGCCGGCAATCTCTTCGGTGCGCTCGACTCGCTGAGGATCCCCATCGAGTACCTGGCTGAGCTGTTCACTGCTGGTGATCCGAAGCCGGTGCAGGCATCGCTGCGCAAGCTGGCGGCCATGCGGTCGTACATGCGTGACGTGAACCTCGGCCGCGAGCCACGCCCGGAGATCCCGGCCTCGGTGGGGATGGACGAGGAGTCGCTGTACGAGATGTACCGGCTGCTGGCCATTGCCAAGTACGCCGATCGCTACGTCATCCCCAAGGCGCACGCGGAGACCGCGCGCGACCTGGAGGAGCTGGCCTGCGCGGTCGACTACGCCGACGAGGCGATGAACATCGGCTCGGGGCCGTTCGGGGAGGCCTCAGGGCGCCCGGTTCCCGTCGCGGTGGAGACCTTCCACGCCCTCAAGCAGCGGCAGACCACCGAGGTCATCATCCCGGTCGAGGCACTCCGGGTGAACCTCCTCAACTGGGACGGACTGGGGGGCAAGGATGAGTGACAAGCAGACCGCCGCGGCGCGGCTGGCGGCGGCGTGGCTCCTGTCCTATCCGGATGCGACGCTGCTGGGACGGCTCGACAGCATCGCGGCCGTGGTGGACGAGCTGCCTGCCAGCACGGGTGCGCCACTCTCGGAGTTCCTCGCACACCTCGCGGACACGCCGCTCTCGGACGTGCAGGCCCACTACGTCACGGTCTTCGACATGAGGCGCAAGGCCTGCCCGTACCTCACGTACTGGACCGACGGCGACACCCGCAATCGTGGGCGAGCCATCCTGCGCTTCAAGCAGGCCTACCTCGAGGCCGGCTACGACCTCGGCAGCGAGGAGCTACCCGACCACCTGTCGGTCGTCCTTGAGTTCGCCGCCATCGGCGACACCCTGACCGGCGAGGCACTGCTCGCTGAGCACCAGGACGCCATCCACCTGCTGCGCGATGCGCTGGCGAAGATGGAGTCCGCGTATGTCCACGTGCTCGACGCTGTCGTCGCCACCCTCCCGCATCTCACCCCCGAGATCCGCGAGCGGATGGCCCACATCGCAGCGTCCGGACCGCCGGTCGAGTCCGTCGGGCTCGAGCCCTTCGGCGTGAGCGTCACCATCGACCCGATCGGAGCCCGTCGATGACCACTCTGGATGTCCTTCTCTGGGTCGTGCTGCCCTACGTCACCATCGCCGTCTTCGTCACCGGCACGGTCTGGCGCTTCCGCTACGACAAGTTCGGCTGGACGACCCGCTCCAGCCAGCTCTACGAGCGCAAGCTGATCCGTATCGCCAGCCCCATCTTCCATATCGGGATCCTGGCTGTCGTCATGGGTCACGTGGCCGGCCTGCTCATCCCCGAGGACTGGACGAACGCGGCCGGGCTCAGCGAGGACGCGTACCACGTGATGGCCGTCGGCCTGGGTGCGGTCGCCGGGGCATGCACCCTGTTCGGCGTCGCGATGCTCATCTACCGTCGTCGCACCACAGGCCCCGTCTTCATGGCCACCACCAACAACGACAAGACGATGTACGTGTTCCTCGTGGCGGCCATCTGCCTCGGCCTCATCACGACGATCGTCGGCTCGGGCGTGATCGGCGACGGCTACAACTATCGCGAGACAGTGTCACCCTGGTTCCGGTCGATCTTCCTGCTCAATCCGCAGCCGGAGCTGATGGCGGAGTCACTGCCCTCGTTCCAGATCCACGCCGTCGCCGGCATGCTGCTGTTCATCATCTGGCCGTTCACTCGGCTCGTGCATGCCTTCAGCGCCCCGTTCGGCTACCTGTTCCGGCCCTACGTCGTGTACCGCGACCGCGGTCCGCACGACGCCGGCAGCCATGCTCCGAAGCGTGGTTGGGAGAAGGTCGGTTGATGCCGCATGTCGAGCCGAACTGGCACGAGGCGCGTCGGATCGCGCATGCGTGTGTCGACCAGCTGCCCACCGAGCGTGTGCGCCTGCGCGATGCACACGGGCTCCTGGTTGCTGAGGAGGTGCGAGCGCTGACCCCGCTGCCGCCCACAGACGTCTCTGCGATGGACGGCTGGGCGGTTGCCGGCGACGGTCCGTGGGTCGTCATCGGCCAGGTGCTGGCAGGTGCTGTCTGGGCGCCACCGCTTGCGGTGGGGCAGGCGGTGCAAATCGCGACCGGCACGTCCCTCCCACGTGGCTGCGAAGGGGTGCTCCGCAGCGAGGACGGACTCCTTGACGGCTCGGGAATCGTTCGTGGCCGTGTCCGCACGGGAGGGGACTTCCGGCGCAAGGGCGAGGAGGCCGGTGCTGGGCAGATCCTGATCCCCGCCGGGAGAGTCATGACGCCGGCCCGGATCGGACTGGCGGCTGCCTCAGGGCACGACACTGTCGCCGTCCGACGACGGCCGATCGTGCGGCTCCTCGTCCTCGGTGACGAGATCCTCGCGGAGGGACCGGCGAGGGACGGACGCGTGCGCGACAGCCTCGGGCCGCAGCTGCCGGGGTGGCTCAGCCGACTGGGCGTTGATCTCGTCGAGACCGTCCATGTGGAGGACACGCTCCCGGCCCAGTCAGCTGCGCTGTCATCGGCTGCAGAGGCAGCGGACTTCGTCATCACGACCGGAGGCACGGCAGCGGGCCCAGCTGATCACCTCCGCGCAGCGATCGCTGCCACGGGTGGCTCCCTCATCGTGGACCAGGTGGCGTGCCGTCCGGGCCACCCGATGCTGCTGGCGGGCTGGGACTCCGGTCGACGACTGGTGGCACTGCCAGGGAACCCGCTCGCGGCGATCGTCGCGCTCATGACCCTGGGGCAGCCACTGGTTGCGGGGCTGCAGGGTCGTCCGCTGGAGCCGCTCCCCGGCCTGAGGCTCGGGGCCTTCGTCTCCTCGCAGGGCGCGAAGACGCGCCTCGTGCCGAGTCGGCGGACGGGTGACCGAGCATTCCCCATGGAGCACATCGGCTCGGGCATGCTCAGGGGACTCGCCGACGCGGATGGCTTCGCGATTGTCGCAGCCGGTGAAGGGGAGCCCGGGTCGTCCGCAGAGTGGCTTGAACTGCCCTAACCTCTTGTGCCCCGGCCAACGAATGAGAAGACCCTGTCCTCGACAAGTGGCACGTACCTTGTCCCCTGCTTTCCGTCAACGTACGGATAGTGCCGACTGCAGTCCTGGTGGCCTCCCATCTTCAGAGCGCTCCAAGGGGATCGCGCTGGTCTGATCATGTCTCTCGCGTGCTTCGGGTCCTACGTACCGCACGGCCCCTCGTCAGCCCCCTGTGGGCGGCAGCCAGGGTCTCCCTCCTCGTATCACGTTGCGCCTCGTCACCTGGTCGGGCGTTGATTCCCCCTCTGGACCAGGCTTCACTCTCCTTTCGGACCGGATCCGCTGCCGCTCCAGCCGGGTTCGAGGACGTGAGCCGTCTCGTCGGGGTAGGCGCCGGTCCAGGCGGTCCACAGGAGGTCGATGCGCTCAGCGAGGGACAGGTTGAGGTCGACGCGGAGTCTTGCTCGGGCGGGGTCCTGGCTGCGTTCATCCTGGGCGCGGGCGTAGTAGGTGTTGGTCGTCGCGACGGTGCTATGGCGTAGGAGGGCGGCGGCCTCGTACTGGGTGCCTCCGCTGTCGACGACCACGCTGGCGGCGTAGGCGCGCAGGTCCTTGACCTTGATGGCGCGTCGGCGGGGGTCCAGGGTGGACAGGCTCGGGTCTCCGTCGAGCTTGGCGGCGCTGCGCGCGGCGTACCAGACACGGCGGCGCCAGTTGTTGCTGTCGATGATCAGGGCGGTCCTGCTGGCGTAGCGGTCGCGGGTGGGGCGGAACAGGCAGTCGCCGGCGAGCTGGTCGGTCACGGTGCGGCCCGCGGCGAGGTCGCGCAGCGCCTCCCACAGCGGGGTGGGGAGGGGGACGATGTCGGCGTTGCCGCCCTTGACGTACTCCATCTCCCAGGTCGCCGCCTCTTTGTCCCAGGCGAAGGTCCGGCGCACGCTGAGCCTCGGCCGGGTAGGCCAGACGTCGGAGACCGACAGGCCGACAGCCTCGCTCCAGCGCAGACCGGCCCAGGCGATGAGCAGGATCAGCAGGCGGTCCTCCCACAGGTCGGGGTGCGCGGCCAGGTCGGCCAGCTCCCGCCACGAGGGCAGAAGCACGGGGTCGGCGGTGATGCGGCTGCCGCGGCCCTTCTTGGTCGTGGTGCGGCGCACCTCGCGTGCGGGGTTGACGGTGAGGCGGCCGGCGCGCGTCTCCCATGCCAGTGCGGCACGCAGCACGGCCAGGCCCTTGGCGGCGCGTCGGTGGGACAGGCCCTCGTTGCGCAGGTGGCGAAACCACGTGTCGATGGTGTGGCTGTCGAGCCGATTGGCGGGTACGCCGCCGAGGTCGGCGTGCTGGCGGCAGATGATGTTCTTCAGGGCGTCCTTGTAGTCGCGGATCGTGTTGACGGAGATCGGGTCGAAGGCGTCATTGCGGCGGTCCTGGATGTAGTCCTCGACGATGTCCTGCACGCGTCGGGTCGGGCCGCCGTTGGGTTCGCCGACGGGGGCGTGTGTGCGACCGGTGTCCAGGTCGGTGATGACCCTGTTCAGGGCGTGCCGGCATTCGCGCTCGCTGATGAACACGCCGTCGATGTACCGGCGGTGGGTGTCGAGTCGGCTTGGCAGTCGGGCCTTCCACCGCCCCGAGCCCGGGGGATGCTCGCGTACGGACCCTTCCAGGCCGGGTCGGCGACTCATGCTCGCTCCTTGGTTCTTCGTGCCGTCGCGACCCTCACCTGCCATGGCACGGCAGGTGAGGGTCGCCTGTCAACAGTCAGGCGGAATGTGTGGACGACGTGCGGCCGCCTGTGGACAACCCGCGGTAGGCGTGGTTCTCGCGGCTGTCGATGAAGGCGTCGATATCGGACTGCGTGTAACGGATCAGGCGACCAACGCGTCGGCAGGGAAGGTCACCATGCAGTGTCAGCTGGCGAATGAGGGACTCGGACAGCACCAGCGCCGAGGCGACCTCTTCTGCGGTGAACCAGGCACGTGGCATTGCCACGATCGGCACGGGTGCGGTGTCGCCTGAGCTGTGGCTCATAGTGACCTCTCTGGGTTGCGGTGGACGGCCTGCTCGATGGTCCGTGGCCGTGAGTCCAGTGGCGGGGGTATCAGGCGGCATGGCTCGCCTCCCTCACCCGGCGGTGGATGGTTGCGATGCTCGTGCCGCTCAGGGCAGCCGCGGTGCTGACGGTCATGCCCGGAACGTCGAGCAGGGTGCGCCAGGCGGCCCCCTCGGTCATGGCGGCAGCCGACATGTCGGCCCGGTACCGGGCGTTCGCCCGGTCGAAGGCCCGCTGCGCCCGAGCCTCCTTCCGGTTGCGCTGCAACTGGGCGCCCTCAAGCAGACGCATGGCTCGGGCGGTGGCGTCAAGAAAGGTGTTGCTCATGGGTGATCGATTCCCTTCGTGATCGGTGAGTCGGGACGCGGTGTCCCGCCTCCTCAGCGGTCGTGCCGGGTGGGCGCCTCGCGATGTCGCGCGATGTCCTCCTACCCGGTCAACGGTGTTACCCCCTCGGTGCCTCGCATTCGGCCTTCCCGCGCATCCGTTCGTGAGGGGTCGGCGCGCTCATCCGTCGAGGTCGTCCATCTCAGGCCCGAGCACGACCACGAGGGACACGATCACGATCCCGAGGACCACGACGATCACCTCGAGGTCCGCTTCGACGATCACCAGGATCGCGAGCAGGCAGCAAACCGCCAGCACCTCACGGATCACCGTGAGGACGAGCCGAAACACCAACCGGGCTGGCATCACGATGGTGTGAGTTGTCGCTCGCCGCTGTACTCGAGGCCGGCAGGCCTCCATTTTCGACCTTGACCTTCTGTGGTTTCCGGTGCCCGTGACTCGTTACGGACGGGGGTACACGCTCATCAAACTTATGGTTCGGACCCTCACCTCAGGCACTGGATTCCCCGTGTTCCCCGCGCGCAAGTGTGCTCCGTTTCGCATGCAGTTTGACGACCGCGAATCCGGATTCCAAGCCGGATTGACTCTTCGTCACCGCTGCAAACTGAGAGCAGCCAGCGCTCCATTGACGATCGAGCCGGTGTCGATGTCGTGGGCCCGGTACAGGTCGTCGATAGTGCCGGACTGGCCGAACTCATCCACGCCGAGTGCCACCTGCGGCATGCCAAGGGCCGAGCCGATCCAGGCGAGGGCATGCGACGAGGCATCGTGGACCGACACGATCGGAGCCGGTTCGGCGAACACGGCGCGCAGGGTGCCCGGAAGTGATGGCGTCGTTGCCGTCCTTACGGCCTGCCGGACGGTGCGCTGCCAACTGCGGTAGAGCCGGCCCGGTGACGTGACGTCGATGACGTGGGCGATCACGCCCTCGGATGCGAGCTCGGCCGCGGCGTCGAGGACCTCGGTCATCACCGCTCCGCAGGCGACCAGGTGCACCGTGGGAATGCCGCGCGCGTCGTCGGCTGGCTCTTCGGGACCGTGCAGGGCGGCCCGCCCGTCCACGAGCCGATACGCGCCCGCAAGGACCTGTCGGCGGAGGAGGGCGTCGCCTATCCGCCTCCGCGCACTATCGAAGGCTGCCTGCTCGATCGGCCTGGTGCTGAGGCGGAAGTACTGGACGAGTTCGGCGCTGCGCAGGTCAGGCGCAGTCTCCAGGGCATGGCCAGCGACGTGCGCGACGGCATCACACAAGAGCCAGTCCAGCGCCGTCGCGAATGCCGGTTCGTGCAGCACCGTGCCCGGCAGTTCGATGCCGACGGAGGCGGTGATGGTGGACTGGTGCGCCCCGCCTTCGGGTGCGAGGGAGACTCCCGACGGCGTGCCGGCGACGATGAAGCGAGCACCGGAGTAGGCGCCATGGATGAAAGCATCGAGGCCGCGCAGCACGAAGGGGTCGTACACCGTCCCGATCGGGATCAGCGGCTGGTCGTTGAGGTCTCCCGAGCGTCCCAGGGCGCCGAGCATCATGAACAGGTTCATCTCGCTGATGCCGAGTTCGATGTGCTGACCGGTCGGGCCTTCGATCCACTTGACCAGCGCATCATCGGTCCATGACCGGCGGTGGTCAGGGGCGAATACGCCGACGCGGTTGATGAACCCGCCGAGGTTGGTCGACGTGGCGACATCGGGCGCGGTGGTCACCAGGTAGGGGCGCAGGTCGTCGGCCCGGGACAGGTCGGACACGATCCGCCCGAACGACTCCTGCGTGGACACCGTCCCCGTCGACTTCGCACCCGTGGCCGTGGGCACCGAGGCGGTGATGGCGGTCGCGGTGCGACGGCGTCGCATCTCGCGGCCGCGTTCGGCGCACAGCTCGCCCTCGCGTGACGTGCTCGGAAACACGGCCCAGTCGTCATCGGCGGGCACCCGGGCAGCGGTGCGGAGCCCCGCGATCCCGGGAGCGTCCAGCAGCGCGGAATGGTTGCGGGGGTTGCCTGCGGTGGGTAGGCCCCAGCCCTTGATCGTGTAGGCGAAGACGACGCTGGGACGGTCGGTCTGAGCGTCGCATTCGGCGTACGCGTCGAGCAGCGATGGCAGGTCGTGCCCGCCGAGGTCGGTGATCAGTGAGACGCACTCGGCATCGTCCAGAGCGGAGAGGAACTGGCCGACTTCACTGGGCGCTCCTTCGAGGAACCGGGCGCGGGCCGCAGCCATCGCAAGCCCGAACACCGACTGGTACTGCTCGTTGGGCATGTTGTCGATCCAGTCGCGCAGGCACTCTCCACCCGGCGTCGCGAACGCGCGCTGCAGGCGTTGCCCGTACTTGACCTCGACGACGTGCCAGCCCGCCGCTTGGAACTGCGCGGTCCACTGGCCGATTCGAGCCCCGGGGATAACACGGTCCAGGGACTGGCGGTTGAAGTCGACGATCCACATCACGTTGCCCAAGCCCGCAGTGGCGGGGTCGGCGACGGCCTCCCACACGTTGCCCTCGTCCAGTTCGGCGTCGCCGAGGATGGCGATGAACCGGGATCGCTCGCGGGCGCCGAAGTGGGCGTCGACGTACCGGCGGGATGCGGCCGCGAAGAGCGGCGCAGCAGGACCTAGGCCAACGGAACCCGTGGCGAAGTCGACGCGATCGGGGTCCTTGGTCAGGGAGGGGTAGGCCTGCAGTCCGCCGAAGGATCGCAGCGTCGTCAGGTAGGAGCGGTCCAGGTCACCGAGCAGGTAGTTGATGGCGTGCAGCACCGGCGATGCGTGCGGCTTGACGCTGGCCTTGTCCTGGCCGTTCAGGTAGGCGAACCACAGGGCCGTCATGACACTGATCAGGGAGGCACTGGAGGACTGGTGACCGCCGACCTTCACCTCGCCAGGCGGGCGCTCGCGGTTCGCGTGATCGACCATGCGCACGGCCAGCCACAGCACCCGCTGCTGGATCCGCTCCAACAGCTCGATGTCAGGCGACACTGAGTCCTCGATCTAGGTCGGCAATGAGGTCGTCGACGTCCTCCAGCCCCACGGACACCCGCAGGATGCCCTCGCCGGGTTTCGCGGCGAGGGCGACGGGGCGGTGGGTAAGCGCGGCGGGATGCTGGATGAGCGTGTCGACGCCCCCCAAGGACACCGCATGGGTGATCAGCGTGAGCATCGAGCAGAACTTCTCAGCCGACTCGAAGCCCCCGGCCAGCTCGAACGCGACCATCGCGCCCGCTCCGGTCATCTGCGTGCCGACAAGCCCGCGCGGGTCACATGCGGCCAGGCCGGGATAGAAGACGCGGGCGATCCCGGGCTGCTGGGTGAGCCAGTCCGCGATGCGGCCAGCAGAGGCTTGCTGCGCGCGCATACGCAACGGCAGGGTGGGCAGGCCTCTGTGAAGCAGGTACGCCGACCATGGGTCGAGGACCCCGCCGGTGATGGTGCGGATCGGACGCAGGCGCGCAGCATGCTCGCCGCAAGTGGCGACGACGCCGCCCATCGCGTCGCCGTGCCCGCCGATGTACTTCGTCGCGCTGTGCAGCGCGCACGCCGCACCCAGCGCGAGCGGACGCTGCAGCACCGGCGTCGCGAACGTGTTGTCCACCAGCACCGGCACCCCGCCGGCCAGCCGCACGATGCCACGGATGTCGAGCAGTTCCAGCGTCGGGTTCGCGGGCGACTCGACGACCACCAGGCCGGTGGTCGACGTGATCGCCGCGGCCACCGAATCCGCGTCGACGTAGGTGACGGTCGTGCCGAGCACCCCGGTGGCC
>JAIOXK010000097.1 GCA_021741645.1 Candidatus Nanopelagicales bacterium | reverse complement strand
TGCTGCCAGTGCCAGCCCCATGCTCGAGATCACAGCCAGTGTGCTGGCTGCGGATGCCCACGACATGTGCCTGCGCCCGAACGGTCTCACCACGTCACTATCGCACGACTCCCTGACGCCGACCCCTCCGCAGAGGGGTCGGAATCGTCAGAGTTGGGTAAAGCCTCAGCCGGTGGCTACGGCTGGCGTCCTGCCGGGATCGGGATGGTCGGATCGAATCCGATCTGCACGGCAGATCCATCGGCCCACGGCTGGCCCACGGGCGAGCGGCGCTTGAGCGCGTTCTGCACATTGAGTTCCTTGACAAGCACCGCCAGCTGAGGGCCGAATGCCGGATCGCTGTAGAGGTTGGTGAGCTCCATCGGGTCGCGGCTGGTGTTGTAGAGCTCCCATTCGTCCGGTGCCGGACCGATCTGGTCACCGGTGGGATTCAACGTCTTCACCGTGGTCATGCCGACCTTGGGGCCGGGGTTGTTGACGACGCCCCTGATGAGGGTCTGGACGTCCTGGACCCCGGGGTTGGTCCAGTAGTCGGGATTGTCGAAGTATCGAACGAGCTTCCACATCTCGTGCTGGCCGACCGGCCCGGTCGGGAGCGTCATGAAGACCGCCTCGAGGCTGGCCGGCTGGGCGACGGGCGCGTACTGGGTGCCTTCCCAGGAGACGGGATTGGTGCCCTTGAAGATCTGGTCGTCGGTCATGAAGTAGACCGATTCCTCTCGATACTTCGCTCCGTCATTCTCCCCGAGGATGTAGTCGGAGAGATCGCGTCCGGGCAGAGGCTGGACCTCTGTGTGCGTCTTGCGGAGCTCTTGTCGCAGGACTCCTTCGTCAAGCCCAGCCAGACCGAGCATGGTGGGGATGAGATCGGCATGCGAGGTGACCACATCGGCCTGCTCCGCGCGATCGAAGAGGACGGGGCTGTGCACGATGAACGGAACACGCACCGTCTCGTCGTACGCACTCGACCACTTCTGGAACATGCCGCCGTGGGAGCCGAGCTGCTCGCCATGGTCGGACAGGAAGATCACGATGGTGTCGCGGTACTGAGTCTTGGAGCCCGTGAGGACCTTGAGAACCTTGGCGATCTCATCATCGACGTTCTTCTGCAGCTGGTAGTAGAACCGCTCGTAGGGCTCGTCGCCGCGCAGGGGCTGGAAGCCCAGCGGGTACTGCTCGACGAAGCTCCCCTGGGCAGTTGGCTTGGTGGACAGATCCTCGTTGCGGGAACGGACATAGTCCGGCTCGAACAGGTTGCTAGGCACGTCCGAATCGGCCAGCTGCTGGGCGAGGAAGAACTGCTGTGCCGCGAGCGTCAGGCTGCCCCACAGGGTGATGTCGTGGGGATTGACGAACGAGTTGACCAGCAGCCATGGAGTCGTGGAGTTGCGCAGCTGGAGGAGCTTCTCGATTCCCCACTGGGCGAAGATCTGATCGCGGCCGCGCCCTGCCGGACCGGATGATCCCGAGTTGAGGGGATTGCTTCCGTGCGGCTCCGGGCCGATCCAGCCGGTGAATCCGTACTGCTCGAGAATCCCGGCCTCCTCGTAGACGTCCTCGAGGTAGGGGTCGCGGGCGCCATTGGCGTTGTAGCTGGGCATCGGGTTGTAGCTGCCCGGCTGGTAGATGTCACCGTCCGAGATGTGCCACTTCCCCTTCCAGTAGGTGTCGTATCCGGCTGCGCGGAAGTAGTTGCCCAGAGTGGGGACGGTGCCGGGCTGAAGCCAGTAGAGGTCCTCTTCAATGGCGCTCTTCGCCGATCCGGAGGTCTGCGAGACGCCGTGCAGAGTCGGGTACTGGCCGGTGTAGATCGAGGCCCGACTCGGCTGGCAGGCGACCGACATGATGTGGTGATTGGTGAAGTCGAGGGCGTTGCTGCGCAGGAAGTTCTGCGCCTGGAGATTGCGTGCGCGCCAGGCGCGAGTCTCGACGCTCTCGTAGGCAGGTGCATGACGCATCTCGTCGACCATGATGATGAGGAAGTTTGGGCGGCGCTTCAGACGGCCACGTGGGCGGAACGGCTGCATGGGAGCGGCCTGAGCTGCGGAGGCACCCATGCCCGCGTTCGCCCCGACGGTCGCCGCAGCGAGGCCGGCCGCGCCCATCGCCTGCAGCATGCGACGGCGACTCAACCGCGAGGCGCGGTGATCATTCAGGGCCGGGTCGATGCCGGTGTACTCGTTGCTGGCGTCATCCATCTGGGGCTCCTCGTGTCAGTGCGAGTCGTGCAGTGCGAGTCGTGCAGTGCGAGTTGTGCAGTGCGAACGGTGTGCTCGGTTAACGGCGTGCCGGGGACAGGCTGATCAGCCCTCGGACGGTGTCGTAGGTGATGACATACGTGAAGTACGGAGCATTGCCGGTATTGATTCCGGCACGGCCCTTCTTGGCCAGTCGCACTTGATTGACCGAGGCAGTGCGGCCCGCTCGGAACTCCCAGGAGGTGAAGGCGGAACCGGCATCGGCCAGTCCGACGCTGGTTCCGGGACGGACCTGGCCGGCGCCGTTCGTGGGAACTCGGGAGAAGACGGCCCCCTTGACTCGAACCGGATGGAATCCCGAGTCGAACCAGGTGTCCACGCAGTGCTCGCGAGTGCGACCGAAGGTCCAGCAGCCGGGGGCGGCGTGGTCGTTCCACAAGAGTGCCCCATAACCATCCGGCCCCAGCGACGGAAGCTGGAAGGACGCCACCGCGTCGGTGGGATCCTCGGCGCCGAGGATGAGGTGGCCGAGGCCCGGAGTGCGGGTGCGTGGTTCGCCGCCGAGATGCACGCTCCATTGCGTCCCGACTTCACCGGGAAGGGCGCTGATTGGGTTGCTCAACTGGTATCGACCCGTGCCGATGCCGAGGATGCCGTAGACGCGCTTTGCCGCCCACCCGCGCACGACGGGCGCTGTGCTGTTGACGTACTGGAATCCGATGGGTCGCGTCGTGCTCACGCCGCCGATGGTCATGGTGGCCTTGCCCAGTGCGCCCTTGAGTGAGCCACTGCTCGTGGCTGACGTGATCTTCTGTGAGGTCACCTGCACGCCTGCTGGCCGTGTGCCCCACGCGCCGGGGAAGACCCGCAGGCCGACCGATCCGGTGTCGACCATGACCTTGAAGGGGGCGGACCGGCCCACCCGAATCTCGACGATGCCGTTCATGCCCTCGCGGCCGGGTGCGGCGACCGTGGGCATGGGCACGTCGATGATGACCGGCTGACTGGCGGCCGGCTCACCGCCGTTCAGAGGAGCCGCGTCGTCGGCGCTGCTCGCGGGCGCCAAAGCGATCGATCCCACCACGGCCGCGAATGCTGAAACAGTGACTGCGAGGCGATGGGTGCGCTGGACCTTGCGTGAACGGAGGGATTGAAGGGTCACGTGTGGCTCCGTGTGTCGAGGTGTCAGAGCAGGATCATTCGAGGCTAGGTCACTCCGATGTTGGAGCGGGGGAGTCGTCACACATGTGACCCGGCAGCCACGCGCGCACGACCACGCCCCTGGGCGTTGCGTCTCCCCATGCCCAGGTCCCTCCGAGGGTGCGAACCCACGTGCTGATGAGGGCGGACCCCGATCCCGCCGCGGGCTCGGCACTGCCCAGTCCGGAGCCGTCGTCCTCTACGGAGACTTCGATGCCCTCGGTGGTGCAGTTGACCGCGACCGTCGCGTTGGACGCGCCCCCGTGCCCGGCCGAATTGAGAAGGGCCTGTTCGATGATCCGGTAGATGCCCAGGCGTGTGCGCTCGTCGACACTCCCGCTACCGCCGGCTCGAGGATCCACCCGAATGACCGTGATCATTGCCGGTTCGTACTGGATGGCGAGTTCCGCAAGCGAACTGGCGAGTCCGACCTCGGACAGCGTTGGGCTCAGGGCTCGGGCTGCTCGCCGCACGTCGACCTTGCGCAACTCCTCCAGCCGTTGGATCACTCGGTCCACGGCATGCGGATCCTGAGGGTCTAGATGCTGCAGATTCATGCAGGCGGCGATGAGCGAGGCCTGAACGCGATCGTGGAGCGTGTCGGCCACCTGCCTGCGGGCACGCTCATCAGCCTCCAGCATCCAGTCCTGCTGCACGC
This sequence comes from Candidatus Nanopelagicales bacterium, assembly GCA_021741645.1. GTDB lineage: Bacteria > Actinomycetota > Actinomycetes > S36-B12 > S36-B12 > UBA10649. The sequence goes on along the minus strand of JAIOXK010000097.1, from coordinate 5,732 downwards.
GAGTCAGTGCGAGCGCTGCTGTCGTCTGCTCGACTTGAGCCTGCAGGCGGGCGGTCGTGACACCCCAAATCGTGCTCAGCACCATGAGCGGGATCCACAGTCGGGTGGCGCTGGTGAAGAAGCTGCCGACGGAACTGAACATGATCTCGGACACTCCACCACCCACGGTGCGGACGATGAGTGCGGCGGTGGCTGCGACGTACAGCACAAGAAGGTAGGGGACGATGCCCATTCCTGACCGGCGCTGATAGCGGCTGCCCGCCTCGAGAACGAGCCACAGCACGAGTGTGCCCAGCAGGATGGAGGGCACCTGTACCCATCCCGTGAAGTTTGCGATGCCCTGCGTCTCGAGGACCGCTGCTCCGAGGACCGTGAAACTGAAGAGGAAGGCGGTGATGATGCTCAGGGGAAGGGCGCGAATCGGCCACGGCCCGATGTACTGCCACCAGCGCAGTGTGGAGCGCTCCGTCTCGTCGCTCACGATTCAGTCCAGGAGTCCTGTCTCACTAGACGAAGGTAGGCCACGACTGCCCGGGTGCGTCGATCTTCCCCCTCTCCGACGGTGGGAATCAGCACTCGGTAGGCCCGGGAGAGCTCCTGGCGAACGGCTTCGTGGGAGGCGCCCAGGCGGCGCGCGATCTCCGGTGCGGCAAGGCCGTCAGCTGCAAGGGCCATGACGGCTCGCTGACGATCGGTGAGGTCAGCGAGGGAGCGGGTGTCAGGCGCCTCGGACTCCTCGGTCCCGGTGCTTCTGCCCGCAGCAGTTGACTTCAGGACGGCCACGATGTCGGAGACAGCCATGTCTCCGGTCTTCGGCACGTACGACCACGCCATGTCATCACCTGAGGGGAGCAGCGGGAGGACGTGACTGACCTCGTGCTGCGAGTGGATGACGATCCCAAGGTTGTGGTTTCGCTCCCGCAGGGCGATGCCGAGGTCGATGCCGTTCATGCTGCCTGCCCCGAGCCCGAGGTCAAGGAGCGCCACATCGGCCGTCTCGACCGCGGCATGGGCGAGGGCGGCCTGGGCGGACGTGCAGGCGCACACGACTTCGATGCCCGCGTGAGCTTCGAGGAGGGTCGTGAAGATCCCGAGGAGGGCTGGATCATTCTCGACGTAGATGACCCTGGTTGCACGCACGTGCACATGGTGCCTCACAAGTCAGCGGGAACTCGATTCGATCACGATTGTGACCCGGCATGGCTGACCTGACCGCACCATCACTCAACCGATCGCAGATCGGCGATGGGAAGCCTCTGGGGTCGCCTAGCGGACGGTGACGGTGTCGATCCGTTCGCCAAGATCCTCGAAGCGCGCCAGGAGTGCTGAGTAGTCGTTCAGCGCGCGGAGCTTCTCGATCAGCGTCAGCTGCGGCTCGAGTCGCTCCCGGACAGCGGTGAATGATTCCTCGGCGCTCATCTGGGCCCGAGCCCAAGCGGCCTGTGCCCGGGTCTGCGCTGAACGGATGCGTGCGGAGGACGAGGTGGTGGCCGGTCGAGAGAGGGCGTCCTGAAGTCGGGTGGTCTCGCGCACCACTGTCGTGAGCTGGCGGTCGGCCTTGGCGAACGACGCTCTGAGGAGGCGTCGTTCCGCAGGCTCGAGGCGGGCGTCGATGAGGGCTCGGTAGGCAGTCACGGTGGCGAGGACGTCATCGCGCAGTTCCTTGGCCAGTGTTGCGATCTCACGGCCCTCCTCTGCGGCGGGGGCGGGGGCTGCCGAGGCTGGAGGAACGGGCGACACTCCCACGACCGCGAGGCCGCCGAACATCAGGGGGGTGAGGATGGACACCGCGACGAGACGAAGCGGCCCACGTGCCGAACGTTTCACCACGGTGACACCTCGCTGCGTGTGATCGCTTCGTACCCGGCCCCCCGATTCACTCTCGAGTCTAGGTTCCCTTGACGTGATCTCGCAGGAAGTGCGAGCTGGCCTGCCCCAGCAGTAGAGGGGCGTGTGTCACATGTCACGGCTACATTCGAGGCATGGGAGACCTCCGCGACACCGTTCTTGACGTCGAGGTGGATGACACACGCTCCGCCCCACTGCCTGACGTGTGGTCGCCGACGTCGGTCAACACCTTCATCAAGTGCCCGCTGGCCTATTGGTGGCAGTACGCGCAGGGGTGGCGAACGGCACCCACAGCTGCCTTGGAGGCTGGCTCGCTGGTCCATGGCGTCCTCGAGGAGCTGATGGACCTCGTTCCTGCCGAGCGCACGAAGGAGCGGGCCCGGGAAATCTACGCCGAGAGGGCGAGCGAGTTGGCGTTGACGCTGAATCCACGGGTGGATGCTGAGGATCTGCGATCGAGGGCCGGCACGGCCATGACCTCGTACTTCGAGTTGGAGGATCCCCAGCTGGTCGAGGTGCTTCCGGACGGGCTCGAGAGATCTGTCTCGGCACAGCTTGACGGGGTGGCCATTGCCGGGTCCGTGGATCGACTGGAGTTCTCGGTGGGTGGGGCTCGGGTGGTCGACTACAAGACGGGAGGAGCCAAGCCGCGCTATGCGGAGGCCTACTGGCGGCAATTGATGCTCTACGCCGGCATGCTGGACGAGACAGGGATGGACGTCTCCGAGGTGGGTCTGATGTACCTCGGGCAGCCTGCTCGCCTGATGGTCCGCCCCACCCCGGAGAGTGCGTTGACGCGAGCGTCTCGGGACCTCACCACCGCCGCTGATTCCCGTGCGGAATTCGTCGCGACCCATCGGTGGGAGGCGCGCACGGGCCCCCTGTGCTCCTACTGCCCGTTCCGCACTGCTTGTCCGGCAAGGTCTCAGCGTCAGGTGCCCACGCCGGGCAGCGACGCCAGTCATGACGCTCTGGGGCGGCTGCCTGAGTTGGTCTGGCGTCCTCGTCAGAGGGAGGGGTCAGCTTCGGCTGATTCAGGAGTGAGCGGGTCAGGAGTGACTGGGTCGGAGGAAAGCGACTGATGTCCGTGCGGATTCCCGATTTCACGCCTGCGTGGCCCGTGCGCTCGGCAGGCAGTTACGTTCGCGTCACGAGCACGATGGCACGCGGTGGTGGATGTGCTGATCAGATCGCCCGCAAGGCACGCCCGGATCTCTTCCCGGCAGACGACCCGGATCGCGAACCGGCCGGTCAGGGGAGTTTCCCGCTGGGGTTGGTCCGCGATGCACTCCTGCGAATTCTGGCGCCCGGCAAGGATGCCGAGTCGAACGACGCAGGGATATCGCCTGGTGATCGGGTGGCGGGAGCGATAGCCGCCGTGGGGGAGGAATCATGGCAGGAGTGGCCACCGGAGTCGCTGCCACCAGTCCACGCTGCTGTCGTCGGATACCTGGAGTTGTGGGAGTCGTTGCGGCAATCCGGTGAACTTCTCGAATCACGCGTGGTCAGTGATGTCGTGTTCACCGACGACGCGGGACAGACACCAGTCGAGTTCTGGGCATGGGCGATTCATCACGTCAGCCTGGATGGCACTCGACGCGAGGTGCACCTCCTGCGATGGCGTGGCGCGGCCGATGTGCCCCTGTCGGAGAGTGAGATGTCGCTCGTCGCCCATGTGGCGGGTTCAGGATTCATCGCCGAGCATGCGAAGTGGTATCGACGGTTCGTTCCCCTGGCCGGCGTGACGCAGCCGCCGCCCGCGGAGCAGGTTCGCGTGCGCGTCGTCGGGGCACTGGACTCGTCCAGCAGCATTCGGTTCGAGGGGTCACCCGCCGACGCGCAGGCCGCCTTCTCGACGCACGAGATCGAGGTGCTCCAGCGGCTGGGAGGCGGCGCGACCCGGCCTTCCCATGGGTGTGCCAGCTGCAATATTCGCCAGGTGTGCGCGGGCCCTCGGCGGATGCCGGGGCTGCTGGGAGTTGCGGGATACTCGCCACGCACGCGTCCCCTCTCGCCATCCATGCTCTGGACCCACGGCGCGTGCCCACGGCAGTTGCACCTGACCCGCGACCTGGGATTGCCGCGTGAACGGCAGGAGACCTCGGATGCCATGAGGCGCGGCATTCAGGTGCATGAGTGGCTGCGGTTGGCCCACGATCGCGGGATCGCCTGCAGTCGCGCCGACCTCCCCGAAGGCTCGGTGGACTCCCATCCACCCGACTCTCTGGCCGTGCATTTGTCCTGGACGTCCGATGAGTACCACCTGTATCGGGCTTATCTGCTGAATCACCTCGACGCCTGCCCGTTGGCTCAGCGCGGGGCTCACGGACTGGTGAGTGAACTCGACATCACCGTCTGGGACACCGATGCCAACGTGATCTTCTCCACGCGACCCGACGCCGCCTATCGAGATGACGCCGGTGTCTGGACTCTCCGCGAGACGAAGACGCTGAGCCCGCGAGGTGTTCCGCGGGATCGGACCGACCTCCTCGCGCGATATCCGCAGGTCGCTGCCGCGGTGTGCCTCCTGGCTGACGGATACCGGCCCGACTCGCAGCCGGTCGAGCTGCCGGGGAGGGTGGAACTGGAACTGCTTGGTCCGGACGACGCCATGGTGGTTCCCTTCGATGCTGCTGACCCCGCCACCGTTCTCGTGGCTCGTCGCGCGTTGGCCGAGCGGGTGGACTCCTGGCTCTTCGACACCGATTTCCCGATTGGCGAGCACCCGCCGTGCTCCTCCTGCGAGGTGGCTCGATGGTGCGAGGCGAGGCCCGTCTCCACCGATCAGCTCCATGAGTTGGTTCTCCCTGAGCCAGGATCGGCGACCGATTGGCACGTGACGGTGACCGACGCCGTGCTCCGAGACATCGTCGGCATCGTCGATGACGAGGAGGAGTTCCCCTTCTGACCCTGAGGGCCGCCGAAGTGGGTACTCGATGTCTCGTACGATGGCGCCATGTCGGATATTCGCGTGGAGCCTGCTGATCGATCCTGGACGACCACCAAGGTGGTCGCCGTCGTGGTGGCCATCCTCACCGCGGGCTACATGCTGCCCTAGGCGATCGCCGCCGTTCGAGACGTCCGGCACTGGAGCGTGTTCTGGGTGAACCTGCTGCTCGGCTGGACCATCATCGGCTGGGTGATCGCCCTCGTCATGTCGCTGCGCCAGCAGCGGCTCATCGTGACGGGCTGACGCAGTAACTGACCCCAGCGCCGCTGGCGAGGACGAGTACGCCGCTGGCGCGTCCTGGCGAAGCCGCTGGGGATAGCGGCATGACGATGCCGGTTGGCGCCCCGCGCGCGGGGATGGAAGGGTAGGGGCGTGAGCGGCCGCATCGTCATCATGGGATCCGGCGAGACAGCCCCCACCATGGTCAAGCTTCATCGCACGCTCATCGCCGAATCCGGTGACGGAGCGCGGGCCATGCTCGATACCCCGTTCGGCTTCCAGGCCAACGCGGATGACCTCACCGCGAAGGTGCAGGAGTACTTCGCGGACGCAGTCGGGGCGCCACTTGAGGTGGCTCGATGGCGCCGGCGCGATGAGCCGTCCGCGATTCGAGAGCGATCCCTGGAGCTGCTTCACCGAGCCGGATTCGTCTTTGCCGGGCCGGGCAGTCCCACGTATGCACTGCATCAGTGGGAGGGCACGGGAGTGCCGGATGCCATGGTCGAGACGATTCAGCGGGGCGGCACGGTCGTCCTCGGAAGCGCCGCAGCGGTGACGGCCGGAGCGTGGTCAGTTCCGGTCTACGAGATCTACAAGGTCGGCGAGGAGCCGCGGTGGGTTCCCGGACTGGACCTTCTCGGCTCCATCCTGGGCATGCCGGCTGCGGTGATTCCGCACTTCGACAATCGCGAGGGCGGACGTCATGACACCCGCT
>JAIOXK010000096.1 GCA_021741645.1 Candidatus Nanopelagicales bacterium | reverse complement strand
TGAACATGCGCCTGAGCGAAACGAAGGCCTCATCGAGGGTCTCGATTCGGGTGACCCACACCTGCAGGCCCGCCTCGCGGAGCCGTCTCACATCCAGCTCGCGGTTCTCCTCCTGATTGGCTATCACCAGATCCGGTGCGAGCTGGACGATGCTGGACGTATTCGGGTTCTTCGTGCCCCGAATCCGCTGAGCGGTGAGATCCGCCGGATACGTGCACCAGTCGGTGACCCCGACAAGAGTGGACGGATCTACCGCGGCAATGGCCTCGGTGAGGGACGGCACCAATGACACGATGCGACGTGCGGGCGCTTGAAGGTCACACGCGTGATCCAGGTCATCGTGCGGCATGGCCCAAGCGTAGTTTCATTTGATGTGCACCCGGAGAACAGTCAGGACCATCACTGTCCGCTGGGAATCAGCGGTCTTGGTGTCTGGGGACCACAGCCCGTCCCACGGTGGAGCGATGGGGGCCGTCTGACCCGCTGCTGAGATGCTGGTGGCATGGACCTGGCAGGGATCGGCTGGCTGCCCTGGCGACCTGCCTTGGCTCTGGGCCTCGCGGCCATGGCCATCGCATGGGGAATGCGCCGATCGGGACGCACACGAGCCTCGGCGTCGATCACCTTCGAAGTCGGGCTCGTTCTGACCCTCTATGCCGCATGGCAGTTCATCGGGTCGATCACTCCTCTCGGCGTGGACCGCGCCTACGACTCGGGGAGAGCGATAGCAGATTTCCAGGCGGCCATCGGCCTGCCGTCCGAGGCGGACCTGCAGTCATTCGTGCTGCCTCATGACTGGGCGGTGCTGGCTGCGGACACCTACTACACGGCCCTGCACATCCCGGTATTCGTCATCACGTTGCTCTGGGTGCTGCTGCGTCACGGATCGGACTGGCCCTTCGTCCGCACCACGACGGTGCTCCTCACCGGCTCCTGCCTCCTGATCCAGTTCTGGGCGGTCGCTCCACCGCGCTTGATCCCCGACCTGGGCATCATCGACACGGCCATGGAGAACGGACGGTCGGTGTATGCCGCCATCCCTGGGGCCAATCAGCTCTCAGCGATGCCGTCGGTGCACATGGCGTGGTCGGTCGCCGTGGCCTTGTTCATCATCGTGGTGGCACGCAGCCCATGGCGATGGCTGGCACTGATGTATCCGAGCGCAACGATGGCCGTGGTGGTCGTCACAGGCAATCACTTCTGGATGGACGGCATCGTCTCGATGCTGCTCCTGGGATTCTCCGTGGCCGTCACGTTGGCGATTCCCTCACAGCGGCCGAGGCGCGTGGCTCAGCCGCCTCATGAGAGCGACGCACCGACCATGCCAGTCAGAGTGCTGTCGGCCAATGCCCCAAGAACCGAGGCTGGCATCTAGAAGCAGTCCGCCATGGACGTTCGGCTACCGGTAAGGAGGTCGCAACGCTCACGACATCTGCTTCACGTAAGTTCTCGAATCGTGTCGACGCCAACTGTGCCCTCTCTCGGCAAGGCCCTCGATCAGGCTCGGATGACGGGCCTGCACAAGCGGTTCTGGTTCCTCGCGGGTCTGGGCATCATGCTCGACGGCTTCGACTTCTTCATCATCGGTGTCGCAAACCCGCTGATCAAGGAGGACTTCGGGGCGTCCGCCTGGCAGACCGGCCTGGTCTCGTCTGCCGCGATCCTCGGGGCGATGTTCGGTGCCGCCTTCCTCGGTCCGCTGGGAGACAAGCTTGGGCGGCGGAGGATATTCAAGTACGACCTCATCATGTTCGTCCTGTTCTCGGTGGCCTGCATGGTGGCGCCCGATCTGTGGTTCCTGATCGCTTCGAGGTTCTTCCTCGGGGTGGCGATCGGTCTGGACTATCCGATCGCCGCCTCATATCTCGCTGAGATCTTGCCGCAGCACAACCGAGGGCGATGGTTGGTCTCGGCGTTCTCGCTTCAGGCCGTCGGCATGCTGCTCGGTGCCCTGGTGGGTGTCCTCGTTCTGCTGGCGCTGCCCGAGGTGAACTCGTGGCGCTGGATGCTCGGCTTCGGTGTGGTCCCGGCGATCATCATCATCTTCCTGAGGCGGGCCACCCCGGAGAGTCCCCGCTGGCTGGCACAGAACGGTCGAGACAAGGAAGCCGAGGAGATCGCTGAGCGCCTCACTGGTAGCCCGGTGAGGGTCACGGAGAAGGATCGCGAGCGACACGCGGAGCCGGCTGAGGGACTCAAAGCGCTGTGGCAGCCTCAACTTTTCCGCAAGGACATGATCAGAAGGACGGTCTTCACTTCCGTACCTTGGTTCCTGATGGACATTGCCGTGTACGGGGTCGGCATCTTCACCCCGACACTGCTCGCGGCCATGGCCATCGCGGGCCCTGACGCCACATTCATCGCCGACGACATTGCGTCGACCGAAGGTACAGCGTTTCTCGACATCTTCCTCGTGCTCGGATTCATCGGGGCGATCCTGCTCGTCGAGCGTCTGGGGCGGATTCCTCTGCAACTGATCGGATTCGCCATGATGGCGATCGGGCTAGTGCTCCTGGGCTACACCTCTGGCCTGCCCGGTGGGGGAGACCAGCACCTCGCGTGGATCTTCCTAGGGTTCGCGCTGTTCAACTTCTTCATGAACATGGGACCGAATGCGACCACCTACGCGCTGCCCGCTGAGGTCTTTCCGTCCGATATCCGTGCGGCCGGACATGGCTTCGCTGCGGGTACGGCCAAGCTCGGGGCTGCGATAGGGGTGTTCTTCTTCCCGATACTTCTCGACGAGGTCGGGCAGCCGGCGCTCCTCTACGGCCTTGCGGTGGTCTCGGTGATCGCCCTCATCATCACCTGGGTCCTGCGCATTGAGCCAGCCGGCAAGAGTCTGGACGAAATCTCCGGGCGCAAGGCCAGCGCCATCAGCCCACGTCCTACGCCTGCGTAGAGCGGCCCCTGCCACGAATGGTTCCTCCAAGAGGGCCAAAATGTCATAATGCACATTATCGGCATTACACCATAACCCGAGCCCACCCACGCAGTCCCGCTGGAAGCCCTTGACCAAGTTCCCTGAGAACTCAGGCCACGCCCTTGAGCATGAAGTTCCAGTACAGGATCGGGAGCCCGTTCTTCTTCACCTGGTACATGTCCCACCGTTCCTTGGTCATGTCCATCGGGAACGTGGGCGTGCGATTCAGGTCGTAGTCGAACTCGGCCATGATGCACTTGCCCTTGGCGGTGATCAGCGGACATGAGGCATAGCCGTTATAGGACTTGGTGGCCGCCTGAGCCTTGCGAGCCGCCACCAGGTTCGCCACCAGCACGGGTGACTGCTTGCGCACCGCAGCGGCCGTCTTGGAGTTCGGGGTGTTCGTGCAGTCACCCAGGCCGAAGATGTTCGGGAATCGGGTGTGCTGGAGGGTGAACTTGTCAACCTCCATGTAGCCGAAGGGCGAGTTGGGATCCGCCAAGGGGCTGGCCTTGATCCAGTCCGGTGCACTCTGGGGCGGCGTCACGTGCATCATGTCGAAATGCATGCTCTCGACCTCGCCGGTCGGAATCTTGGTGATCTGGAGCGTGTGCGCATCGCCGTCCACGGCGGTCATATGACTCTCGAAGTGCACGTTGATGCCGTAGCGCTCCGCGACCTTCGTCAGGCCCGCTGCGAACTCCGGGACGCCGAACATTCCCGGCGTGGGCAGGATGAGGTGGATATCCATGTCCTTCAGCACTCCCGTGCGCTGCCAGTGATCGGCGGCGAGGTAGGCGATCTTCTGCGGAGCACCGGCACACTTGATCGGGCCGTTGGGCTGCGTGAATACCGCTGTCCCGGACGTCGTGGACTTGATCGCCTCCCACGTCTGGGGCGCTAGGTCATACGAGTAGTTGCTCGAGACCCGGTTGCGTCCGAGGGTGTCGACGAGACCGGGCACGCCATCCCAATTGAGCTGGATGCCGGCTGCAACGACCAGCCATGAATAGTGCACCTCATCGCCGTTGTCGAGGCTCACGGTGTTTGCCTCGGGATCCACTCCGGTGGCCGCGGCCTTGATCCAGGTGACACCCTTGGGGATCACTGACGACTGCGGCCGCGCCGTGGGCGCAATCGACGCCTCGCCGCCGCCGACGAGCGTCCACATCGGCTGGTAGTAGTGGGTCTCGGAGGGCTCGATCACGGCGATATCCGTGATGCCAGCGCGCTTCAGGCGGGCAGCCGTCGTGATGCCGGCGGCTCCCCCACCGATGATGACGACGTCGTGCGTGGCGGTCATGGGACTCCTTGAGGCAGGGGGCGCCCGTTGGCGCTGGAACTTCGGTCGAAACTACTCCAGGGAATGGGATCCGGAGTGGCATTTACCGGAATTCAGGCGCCCTTGTGAGGTGGGTGGTAACGAGCCGGTTCCTGTTGCCCTCTAGGGTGATCCTCGTGTCCAAGGTCCTCACGTCCCTGCCCGTCGGCGAGCGCGTCGGCATCGCCTTCTCCGGTGGTCTGGACACTTCGGTGGCCGTGGCCTGGATGCGTGACAAGGGGGCCGTGCCGTGCACGTACACCGCTGATATCGGCCAGTACGACGAGCCGGACATCGATTCGGTGCCTGGTCGCGCGACGCAGTACGGGGCTGAACTGTCTCGACTGGTGGACTGCAAGGCAGCCCTCGTGGATGAAGGTCTGGCTGCGCTGGCCTGCGGCGCCTTCCACATCCGATCCGGAGGTCGGCAGTACTTCAACACCACTCCCCTCGGCCGCGCCGTGACGGGCACGCTTCTGGTCCGCGCCATGCTCGACGATGACGTCTCGATCTGGGGCGACGGCTCGACCTTCAAGGGCAACGACATCGAGCGGTTCTACCGCTACGGGCTGATGGCCAATCCGGACCTGCGGATCTACAAGCCATGGCTCGATGCTGATTTCGTCAATGAGCTCGGTGGGCGCAAGGAGATGTCGGAGTGGCTGTCGAGCCACGATCTCCCCTATCGCGACAGCGTCGAGAAGGCCTACTCCACCGATGCGAACATCTGGGGCGCCACGCACGAGGCAAAGACTCTGGAGCACCTGAACACGTCCATGGAGACCGTCGATCCGATCATGGGCGTGCGCTTCTGGGATCCGTCGGTGACCATCCCCACCGAGGATGTCACTGTCACCTTCGTCGAGGGTCGCCCCGCGGAGATCAATGGTCGGTCATTCGCCAGCGCCGTGGAGTTGGTGCACGAGGCCAACACCATCGGCGGCCGTCATGGGCTCGGCATGGCCGATCAGATCGAGAACCGGATCATCGAGGCGAAGAGCCGCGGTATCTATGAGGCGCCCGGCATGGCACTGCTCTTCATCGCCTACGAGCGGCTGCTCAGTGCCATCCACAACGAGGACACCATCGCGAACTACCATGCCGAGGGCCGGCGCCTTGGCCGTCTCCTCTACGAAGGGCGGTGGCTGGACCCGCAGGCACTCATGCTGCGCGAGTCGCTCCAGCGCTGGGTGGCCTCGGCCGTCACCGGAACCGTGGTCCTTCGTCTTCGTCGTGGCGACGACTACTCCATTCTCGACACCACCGGCCCATCGCTGAGCTACCACCCGGACAAGCTGTCCATGGAACGCACGGACGACGCCGCGTTTGGACCGCTGGACCGAATTGGCCAATTGACCATGCGCAACCTCGATATCGCGGATTCGCGCGCCAAACTCGAGCTCTACGCGCGTCAGGGCCAGCTCCCCACTGGTCAGGCGCACCTGGTCGGCCAGCTCGAACCGGGTGGGGCCGAGGCGATCGCAGCAATGCCATCGCACTCCCCCATCGTCGAAGAGGAGATCGAGAGCCTCGATCGGGCCGCCATGGAGTTCGGCACCGACTGACGGTCAACGGTTCTCGCTGACGGTCCACGGTTCTCGTCCGACATCTGAGCCGACCATCGAACGCGGAATACGTCCGATTACCGGATCATGAGCCTTCTCTCACCCGGATCGACCATCGTCTTTACCTGATCCTTACGTCGACGGGGCACTCTCGCGGGAACGGGACCGATACCCCCTTCGTCAGAAGAACCACAGTCTGGCGATGACCGACGGCGGGAGACCTTCCCATCGTCGATCGAGAGGAAGGACAGATCATGAGCGAGTCGATGCGCGGCACCCGTCTAGGGGCCCTGAGTTACGAGACCGATGCCCATGTGGTGCCTGCCGAGAGTCTGGCGATCACCTATGCGTGCCCCCAGGGCCACCGAACTGTGGTGCCCTACTTCATCGAGGCCGAGGAGATCCCCTACGAGTGGAGCTGCCGTTGCGGGCAGACTGCGATCCGCCCGGATGTGGACCGTCCGGAGGAGAAGCCGGCCAAGCATCAGCGCACGCACTGGGACATGCTCCTTGAGCGTCGCACGATCGCTGATCTCGAGGTTCTCCTGCAGGAGCGGCTCGAACTGCTCCATACCCAGCGTGGCGAGGCCCTGCCCAAGTCCGCCTGACCGCTCAACCCATCTGCTGCAACTGCCCGGTAGCCCACGAGGTGCCGGGCAGTTGCATGCGCGCACCCGCCTGCGCGTCAGGTCAGTTCACGAGGATCTGGTGGCTCCTGCTGCCGAAGATCCTCTACCCGGATGACCGTCCCCTGCACGACGTCGCCACCGAATCCTGGTTGCCCGAAGGCCCGGGCGTCGTACACGCCAGGCATGCGCAGCGTGCCCATCCGGGCATCGAGCCAGGCGGCCGCCCGGGCGCGCAGGGGCCGCTGGGTGATGGGGATGATGAGAACCAGTCCGATCAGGTCTGTCCAGAATCCGGGAATGGCGATCAGCAGACCACCAAGCATCGTCGCGCCGTGCCGCCCCTGATCGACGGGTGTGCCAGCCGCAGCGGCCTGCTGCATGTCCACCATCGCCGCGGCACCGGCGTTGCGCATGATGGCGAAGCCGATGGGCAGGCCCACCAGAAGGAGCACGAGGGTCCACCCCCAGCCGATCGCCTGCGCGACCGCATAGGCGGTGATCAGCTCGATGAGGGGGTAGCCGAGGATGAGTGCCCTGGTTCTCACGTTGCTGCTCTCCCGGTGTCGTCGGCTTTCCCGGTGTCGTCTGCTCTCAACAAGACAGCCATCAGCCTTGACCTGCCTGTCGCCGGTGGTGTGCTCGACGGCGCACTCGGGTGATCTTGTCGTCCAGGCCCCACAGAGTGACGCGCCAGAGCGCCTCGGCGACGATCTTGCGGCTCATCTTGCTGGCCCCGGCGGTGCGCTCGACGAAGGTGATCGGTACCTCTCGGACCGTCAGGTTCCGTTGCACAGCGCGCCACGCGAGATCGATCTGGAAGCAGTACCCCTGAGAGGCGACCTCATGCAGGTCGAGCTGGCGGAGGGTGGATGCGCGAAACGCCCGATATCCACCGGTGGCGTCGTGAATCGGGACACCCAGCGCGAGGCGCGTGTAGGCAGTGCCGCTGCGAGAGATGAGCTGCCTGGACAAGGGCCAGTTCTCGGTTCGTCCGCCGGGCACCCAACGCGATCCCAGCACCAGGTCGGCACTGCGCAGGGCGTCCAGAAGTCGAGGAAGCTGCTCGGGCTGATGGGACCCGTCCGCGTCCATCTCCACGACGACGTCATAGCCCTGCTGGAGCGCCCAGGCGAAGCCGGCCAGGTAGGCAGCCCCCAGGCCCTCCTTGCCCAAACGGTGCATCACGTGCAGATGATCGTCGCCGGACGCCAGGTCATCGGCGATCCGACCGGTCCCATCGGGTGAGTTATCGTCGGCCACCAGGATGTCCGCCTCGGGAACGCAGGTGCGCACCCGCTGGACGATGCTGGGCAGCGACTCGCGCTCGTTGAATGTCGGAATGATGACCAGAATCCGGCCAAGGTCCGAGAATGCCGACGCGCTCACCCGACCACCCTAAGTGATCCTCGGTCAGGCTGAGGTGGAGGTCACTGGGGAATCGACACGGCCGCGATCGCGGACAAGGCGCGCCGCCAGGCTCCATCCGATGGCCACGAGGGCGAACAGGACGATGACCCATTCGGCCGCACGGCCATAGGCCGTCGCCCACGTCGGCTCCTCGACGAGCGGTACATCCACGACGAGCCAACCGGTGTCGCCCTCATCGATGCGATGCGTGATCACCCGATCGGGCGCGATCACGGCGGAAATCCCTGATGTCGCGGCCACCAAGACAGTGCGGCCGGTCTCAGTGGCCCGCATCCGCTCGATCTGTAGCTGCTGCTCGGGCTGCGCGGTGCCCTGATAGGTCGCGTTGTTGGTCTGCACGGTGATCACCTGCGCGCCACCGTCGACGACTGCTTCGACCACGTCTCCGTAAGCGATCTCGAAGCAGATGACGTTGCCGACGGCGACGCCGCCGATATCGAGGTTGCCAGGCGTGGTGCCTGCGGCGAAGTCACGAGGGATGCGATCGAAGCGACCCACGATGGGGGCGAGCTGCTCGCGAAACGGGATGAACTCCCCGAAGGGCACGGGACGGGTCTTGACGTACATCGCGGATGGCCCGCGCTCGGGATCCCAGACGATGCCGGCATTCCACACCTGGCTCGGGTTGTCTGGCACGGTCGTGACGACGCCCACGAGGATAGGGACGCCGACCGCCCTAGCGGTCGCTGTGATGGCATCGGCGACGGCAGGGTCGGCGAAGGGATCGAGGTCAGAGGAGTTCTCCGGCCAGAGGACGAAGTCGGGGGCAGCCACCTCACCCGAATCGATGGCCGAGGCGAGGTTAAGGGTCTGTCCGATGTGGTTGTCCAGCACCGCCTGCCTCACGTCCATCGCACCCATCCCCGTCTGCGGAGTGCCCCCTTGCACAATGGCGATCGTGGCTTCCCCTGCTGATGCCGGCGGAGTGGCGAGCGGTCCGAGCAGCGGCGCGAGAGCCACAGCGGCGACGAGGGTGAGGGCGAAGGCAAGGGCCGCTCGATAACGAGATGCAGTGAGGGCGACCGCCAAGGCCGTCAGGCTCGCACCGATGAGAGCGACCACGAACGTGACGACCGGAGTGCCGGCGACGGCCGCCCAGTCGGCGAGAGCTGCATCGGCCTGAGAGAAGGACAGACTCCCCCACGGAAACCCACCCCAGGGTTCCCTCCCCCGCAAGCCCTCTGCGAGCACCCATCCCGAGGCGATCCAGACAGGAGCTCCCGGCAGCCGGGATCCGAGCGCGGTGATCAGTCCGATGAGCATTGACCAGGCGCCGCACCACAAGGCGAGCAGCACCCAGGCGTCCTGCCCGATGACGGTCATCCAGGACAGCAGTGGGAGGAAGAAGGCGACTCCGGAGGCGAACCCCAGTCCAACCCCGCGACGTGCACGCGAGCCCCACAGCGCCGCGGTGAGCAGCGCCACGCCTACCGGTGCGCTCGGAGCGAAGGAGATTGGCGGGAATGCGGCAAAGACGGCGAGTCCGCCCAGCACGGCGAGCAGGGCGGCCACCGGGAGCCTCAGGAGCGGCGTGGGTGGACTCACGCGAGGGCACCGCCATCGAGTGACTCGGTCAGGGCATGGCCGGACTTCGCATGGATCACTGCACCGGCTGCGATCGTGGCCAGGCATTGCGGCAGTGCGCCACCGGGATCAAGCACGGGCAGGGCGGGGGTCCCCGATCGGGGATCCGTGGACCAGTGCGTCACGCGTTCATCGGGCGCATGCACCTCGAACTCACGAACGTCCCAGATGGCCAGATGGGCCGGGGCGCCCGGCGCGAGGACGCCGGTGCCGTGGGATCCGGCAGCACGCCAGCCGCCGCGGGTGTGAGCGGAGAACGCTGCTCGAGCGGAAAGTCTCTGTGCGGGCACCGTGTGGTGCATCGCCGCCCGAACAGCGGCCCACGGCCCCAGCGGTGTCACAGGAGAATCGGACCCGAAGGCGAGGGCGACCCCCGCGCTGGCAATGTCGGCGAACCTGTTCATCGACAGGGTCCGAGCTGCCCCGAGTCG
>JAIOXK010000095.1 GCA_021741645.1 Candidatus Nanopelagicales bacterium | reverse complement strand
ACAGGCCGATGGCGATCAGGAGGCTCGTGTCATCGATCTTGACGGCGTCCAACGCCCCCTGCAGCCCGGGAACCACGCGACCGAGCAGGAGCCCGAGGGCCATGGCCAGCACGATCCACAGCGGCAGGAAGCGGTCCAGAGTGGAGAGCTTTCGGAGAACCTGCGACTCCTCCACGTCCACCGGAGCGCTCATGGCGCGGCGGGGGTGCAGCAGGCGCTGCCTTCTGGGGCCAGGGTAAGGAGACTTCCCCCGGGGCCGCTCGGATTCAGCGGGTCGTCGTCCTTGACGACGTACCACTCCCATGGCGCACCAGCGGGGTCGTGCACCCACACCTTGTCCTGCAGGGCGAAGCAGCAGGTGGTGTCCGCCTCGACATACGTGGCGAGTCCGTCGGATGCCAGACGCGCGGTGGCCTGGTCGACCTCCTCGGCCGAGAACACCTCCACCCCGAGGTGGTTCAAGGCCCCCGCAGCTCCATGGCCACGGTCACCTTCTGGGACCTCGATCAGCACCAGCTTCAACGGCGGGTCGATCACCTCGAAGTTCGCATATCCCGCACGCTGCTTGTGGGGCTCGACGCCGAAGAGGGTGGAGTAGAAGGCGATACTCTCCTCGAGGTCGGCGACATTCAGGGCAAGCTGTACTCGGGACATAGTCACTCCAAATCGATGGATATCGATGTGGACGTTACCATCTATATCGACTACTGTCGATACAGATCGCGTGGTTCGCGAACCACGACAGCCCGGAGGGAACACATGACGACATCCGTGCGACAGCCGCTGCCCCTCGCCGAGTCCGCCGGCCCCGCCTGCTGCCCAACCGGACTTGCTGAGCCGATCGACCGCGCGACCGCAGAGGAACTAGCGGCACTGCTCAAGGCAGTGGCGGACCCGGCCAGACTCCAGGTGCTTGCACTCCTGCGCTCGCTCGACAACTGCGAGGCATGCGTATGCGACCTCACCGAGCCCCTCGGCCTGTCCCAGGGCACCGTGTCCCACCACCTGAAGGTTCTGGTGGACGCCGGGATTCTCGCGCGTGAGAAGCGCGGCTACTGGACCTGGTACTCGATCATCCCGTCACGACTGACGGAACTTGCCGCGATTCTGGTGTGACCGCGAGTGAGACCGGTTCGTAGCGCCGGCTCCGGCCTTGGAATGAGGGCGTCGCGCGTAGGGCTTCTTGGGCCGCGCGTCACGAACGGGCTTCGGTTTCCACGGGATACCCGAAGGCTCCTGCGAGCCGGTCACGCGACGCAGGTCGTCGTCACCTGGCCGAACACGCGACACGGCCGCCTCGACGCCCGCGCGCTTGGTCAGTGACGCGACCGCGCGCTGCTGCTTCGGATAGGCCAACGTCACGACGGTGCCGGAGTCACCCGCGCGCGCAGTACGACCTGCGCGGTGCGTGTAGTCCTTGGGATCGGTCGGCGCGTCAACGTGCACGACGAGACTGACGCCGTCGACGTGAATGCCTCGAGCCGCCACGTCCGTCGCCACCAGAGTCGGCGTGATGCCATTGCGGAAGTCGTTCAGCGTCCGCGTGCGCACGGCCTGCGACTTGCCTCCGTGGAGCGCACCGACGGGCACGCCCTGCTCAGCAAGCTGCTCCGCGAGCTTGTCCACGCCGCGCTGCGTGCGAACGAAGAAGATCGTCCGACCATCGCGTGCCGCAATCTGCGCGGTGACCGCATTCTTGTCAGCGGGGTGCACGACGAGCACGTGGTGATCCATCGTGGTCACCGCATCGGTGATGGGGCCGGTGGAGTGCTCGGCCGGGTCGCGCAGGTAGCGCTTGACGAGGGTGTCGACACCGTTGTCGAGGGTCGCGCTGAACAGCAGGCGCTGGCCCTTCGGCTTCGTCGCGTCGAGGATCTGCTTGACGACGGGCAGGAAGCCCATGTCGGCCATCTGGTCGGCCTCGTCGAGGACGACGACCTCAGTGGCGGAGAGATCAACAGCGCCCCGCTCCATGAGGTCGATGAGCCGACCTGGCGTGGCAACGAGGATCGGGACACCGCGCTCGAGCGCTCGAAGCTGCTGGGCGTAGGGCATTCCGCCCGCGATGAGGCGCGTGCGCAGTTGCACGCGCATCGCCAGCGGGCTCAGCGTGTCACTCACCTGCATCGCGAGCTCGCGAGTCGGCACAAGCACGAGGCCAAGCGGCTTGCCCGGCTCCGCCTTCCACCCGGCGAGCCGGGTCAGGAGGGCAAGGCCGAAGGCGAGCGTCTTGCCCGATCCCGTGCGACCGCGGCCGAGAATGTCTCGGCCGGCAATGGCGTCCGGCAGCGTTGCCGTCTGGATCGGGAAGGGCTCAGTGATGCCATCGCTCTTCAGCGCAGCAGCGAGGGCAGGGGCGACGCCCAGGGCGTCAAAGGACAAAGGGGCAGACATGATCAAATCCATTCAAGACGTTAGGCGTGTCTTGAAGGAGACCAGAAACTGTCGCAGTAGAACCAAGACTCGCGAAGAGTGATGTGCTAACGGTACGGCACAAACCCCCAGACGCGAAATCGCGCAGGGCGCGCAGCTCGGGCCACTACGACTGCTGCGCGGCATGCCTTCCCGGGATGTAGCCGAAGGTCCTGCTGGAACCAAGCGTGCCGCCCGCCCCGGCCGGTCAACCGGACTTGCGACGAAACTCCCGCTTGCCGCCTTCACGGTCGGCGTGCTCCTGGCCCTTGCCCTCAGCCGGCGCACTGCCGTGGGGAGTGTTCTTGGACGACTTGCTGTTCTTCGCCTCAAGGGCCTTGCGCATCTGCTCCTTGACGTCCTCGTTGTCAGCCATGGGGGCAGTGTGTCACGTGCACGAGGCTCACGTCCCGTCACGCACCAAGGCTGGCGATGACATGCTCGACCGTCGTCACGGAGGCGAACTCGCCGTGCAGACTGGCCGCCGTCGCCCGGGAGAGATCCTCGGCCGCAACGACGATGCCGTCCGGCCCGACTCGATCGAAGGTGTGGGTCGCATCGAGGACGAAGGTGACCTCGTAGCCGAGATTCCCTGCCATGCGCGCAGTGGTCTCGCAGCAGTGATTCGTCGTTATTCCGCAGATCACCACCTGGGTGATCCCAGAGTCTCGGAGCCACGAGTCGAGGTCTGGCTCGCCATAGAACGCGGAGTTGACCGACTTCGTCACCAGGAGATCGTGTGGGCCGTCGATGTGGTCGAGGAGGGCGTTGCCCGGCTCGCCCGGTCGCAGCGGCGAGTCGGGCGAGGTTGAGTCGTGACGCACCAGGACGACGGGCAGGTCCCGCGATCGCCAGGCTCGAAGAAGGTGGCGGATTCCCTCTTCACAGGAGGGATTGTCGCGACGTCCCCATCGGGGATCGGCAAACCCCTGCTGGGCATCGATGACGAGGAGAGCCGCTCCAGTTCCCATCCGCTTAGGGTACGCACAGATGCGCACTAGACCGACGAGTCGAGTCGGGCACGGAGCGTGCAGCCTCCGTTCCCCCTCGGCGTGAGCGACCAGTCACCCGGGCACAGCGAGTCGAGGATGGCCGAACCCAAGCCGGGACGTGCATCAGCAGCCACGCCGAGGCCGTCGTCTGACACCACCACGGAAATGTGCGAGCCCTCGTGACTGACGTGGACATCGCATGCTGATGCCTGCCCGTGGCGATAGGCGTTCGCCAGGCCCTCCTGGATGATCCGCTTGACCTCTCGCGCCTCACTCCTGGTCAGAGCCTGATCTGGCATGCGAACAGCCACCACCATGATGCTCGACCATGGATCGACGACCGCGTTCACGATCTCGGCTGGCGTCATTGTGTCGTCGGCAGATGGCGCAAGCTCGGCCGCCGTGAGCGGCACGGCACCGGGCAGCCGGGACGCGAAAATCCGCGATTGCATGCCATGCAGGGACTCAGCGATGTCCCTCTGCAGGCGGGTGCGCTCCTGCTCCGCGGCGCGCGTGGCGACTTCGTCGTCTCCCACCTGGACCCGCAGGCGGGTCAGGACGCCCTCGCTCGACCGCAGCGCCCCGATACAGATGCTCGTGAGGATGGTGAAGGTTGGCAGCCAGAAGAAGTTGGCCAGCACCAGCGCGTTCCCGGCACCCCCCTGTCGAGGGTCGAAGATCATCGACGCGATCGGGCCCGTGACCACGGTGGTCGCGAGCATCACGACCGCGAACCACGCAAGGCCCGCGAGGTCTCCCCTCGGACGCCAGCAGCGGGCGAGCCGATAGATCCACCAGATCGCAAACGCTGACGACACCACCTGCAGCAGTCCCCGTAGCGGCCCGACCGCGGCCATCACGGTGAATATCGCGCTCACCGACCAGATCGCTGCCACAGCCGCGCCTGGGAATGGGTTGTGCAGGATCGAGGCCATGATGACCTCGCCCCAACGCACGCGATCTCGGCTCTTCGCTTCGGGCCAGAGGCGATGGCTGGCCTCTCGCGCCGAGAGCTGGTCGGACGAGATCTGCTCGGCCACGTCGGCCACGAGGGCCTCCTGGAGTCGGGCCGTCTCCCCCTGAGCTCGCATGCGTGCCGTCTCCAGCTCTGTCCGAACGGCCATCAGGGCCGACCGCTCACGGTGGTACTCGGTCAGAACCGCCAGAATCAACGCTCCCCCCGGGATGAGGATCATGCCCAGACCCGTCCCCGTCAGCACGCGCACGGCGATGAGGGCGCCGTCTCCTCCCGAGATGCCCCACTGATCGGCCAGGACTCCCACCGTCAGGCCACGAACACCTCCTGCCACGGCACCCACCGCGATGACCATCACCACGGGAACAGGAGTCACGCGTCGACTGCGCAGCACCGTGAGGTGGGCACCGAGCAGCGCGACTCCGAAGACCCCGTAGCCCACCGCCCACACGATCAGCCAGGCGCCAACGTCTGCGGAATTCGCATCAACGATGTTCGAGCTCATGCCAATCAGGTTGAGCGGGAGGTTGACGACGTAGAGCAGCCACGAGACCGCCCAGCGACCTCCGATCAGCTGGCGGAGGGTACGTCCAAGAATGACCGGATCATCGATGCGCATGCCGGTGCCTGGTTGCTCCCGTGAGCGAGAAGAAGGCCCGTGCCAGCGCGACACGCTGGTTCGATGTCGCATCCGAGGGGATGTCGAGCGCCGTGGCTGCGCGCTTGATCGCCTGCTCGACGGACTTCTCCGATACGACCCGAACACGAGCGATCTCCGCGTTGGACAACCCGTACGCGAGCAGTCGGAGCGTCTCGACCTGCGCATCCGTCAGGGGAACTCGGGGAGTCTGGGAGCCCTCGGCCTCCGGCGAACCCGTTGCCCGCACGGCCTCGACCAGGATCCCGATGTCTCGCAAGGACTGCTTCACGACATAGCTGCTGTGCGGCGGCAGTTCGCGCACGCTCGCGGCCAACAGCCGAGGGTCGCTGAATGAGGTGAGCAGGACGATGCCCAGGGCGGGGTTCACCTGGGCGAGTGCGTGTGCCAGGTCGATGCCGTTGGGGCCTTCCCCCAGGTCCAGGTCCAGGACCGCCACGTCGATCTCGCTGACGTTCGCGCTCATCGCATCAGCCACCCCCGATGCTGTGGCCATCACCGTGAATCCCTGACCCGCCAGCGCTGCGGAGACGGTCGTGCGAGAGAAGTCGTCGTCATCGACGATGAGCAGACGCAACGGCACGCCCTCATTCTGTCGGGGATTTCGCATCCGGGGGCGACTCGAGGGATCACGGGGCTAGGGCTAACCCGTCAATGTGCCTGCCGAGGGCCGGAACGGCTTCCCCCCCTTCACCTGGTCGCGCATAGTGGCGGGAATGAGGACTCCCGTTGTGATCGGCTCCACCGGCATCGCCGTCCTGCTCGCCGTGCTCACTGCACCCCCGGGCTGCGCGGCGACAGCTGGCTTTCCGACCGATGGGTCCTGGCCTGTGCCCGCTGGCGTCTCCGTCGTCCGGGTCTCCGTGACCAGCGGTTCGGGCGGGGACGGCGGACTGGCCGTTGGCGGCGGGACCGCCCTCGGGGGTCTTGCTCTCACGGCCACGGCTCACGTGTCCGTCTCTGCTGGAGAAACCATCTACGTGGGTCTGGGGGACAACGGCCAGGACTCCACGACGGGCACCGCCACTAGCGCGGCGTCCGCCTTCAACATCGGGTCCGGCGGGGCCTACACCTATTCATTGACGGCCGGCCGCGGTGGAGGAGGCGGGGGCGCGAGTGCCATCGCCGTCGACGATGACATCGTGCTGATCGCCGGGGGTGGTGGCGGAGCCGGCGGCTACGTCGACATGGGCTTGGGAGCACCCACCTCCGGAGCCGGCGGCAACGCCGGCGGCAACACGGCTTCATCCGGGGCCGATGCCAGCTGGGGACCCATCGACTGGAGTTCGAATGTCGCTTGCGGGGGTCCTGTCCCCCTCATGGGGTCCGGCGGTGCTCCCGGCGACAGCATCACCGGAACAGGTCAGAGCACCCTGAGTCGCACAGGATCCGACGGCGGCGGTGCCGGACAGGACACCCGTGCCGGCTGCAACACCGATGGTGGTGCTGGCGGAGCCGGCTACGTCGGCGGATCCGCGGGCACCGGGGGCGGTGGTGACGCCAATCAGAGTTCCGGCGGCGGGGGTGGAGGCGGCTCGTCCTTCGCCTCCCCGTCGCGCATCGGCGGGTCGTGGTTCGTCACCGCGGAGGCCCGAGGCAGTACGCCCAGCGGAAGCATCGAGTACATCGACATCACGACCACCGCTCTCGGCGACGTGACCGTCGGCACCCCCTACACGGCCTCGCTGGCAGCCACCTTCGGGGCCTCAGGCACACCTGATCAGTGGACCGTCAGCCCGGCTCTCCCGTCGGGGCTCACCCTCAACTCTGCCACCGGGGCGATCTCTGGCACCGCCACCGCTGCGTCATCCGGCACCTTCGCCTTCACGGCCAGTGAGGTATCTGGCGGCAGCATCCTCGCGCAGTCGAGCGTCAGCCTGACCCTGAACGTGGTCAGCGCACCGAGCCCTGCACCCGCGCCAGCGCCGGCCACCGGCTCGAGTGGATCCGGCCCTTCCCCGGCCGTTCTGGCTCCCCAGCTCACGCCCGAACCGCCAGGCGCATTCACGTGGGTGCAGGGCCAGGAATCCGCCACACGGGTCGTCGGCAACCGGGGCAGCTCCGCCGTCTTCACCATTCAGCCGGCTCTGCCCGCTGGGCTCATGCTCGACGACGATGCCGGGATCATCCGGGGTCAGCCCGAAGAATCCCACGCCGAGTCAGAGTTCGTGGTCACGGCGACGAACGCGCAGGGAAGAAGCGCGGCAACGATCCTCCTCGCGGTCCAAGGCGCAGTGCAGCCAACCGAGGTCGCCTTACCCGCCCCGTCCGTTCGCTTCGCCAAGCGCTCAATGAAACTGGACCGACAGTCCCGAGCCCAGCTCGACACTTGGCTGAACGAGGATCATCCGGGTGTGACCACCCTTGTCGGAGTCCTCCCTCGAAACGCCAGCGGCGCCTCCGTGGCGCGCAAGCGTGCGGTCCAAGTCCGACGTTACCTGCGCGCTCGAGGAGCCTTCGTATCCACCACGATTCGGCTCACCACGGCGGCCGATACGAGCATGACAAGGCGTGTTCTCCTCCCCCGGCCGGCCTGAGATGGGCCAATTTGTGAGAAATTCCCAGAAATCTGCGAAAGCGGTTAGGCAAATCGGCCGCCGTAGGGAACACTTGGAGCAGGTAAAGGCTTGTCAGCGCTAGATCCCCAGAGGACGAGGGCTCGATACGGCTTCACCGCGTGGCAGACAAACCGTCTGCCACGGCACTCGTTAAGGAGATTTAGCACCATGGCACAAGGCACCGTTAAGTGGTTCAACGCAGAAAAGGGCTTCGGCTTCATCGAGCAGGCTGACGGCGGACCGGACGTTTTCGTCCACTACTCCGCTATCGATTCCGATGGCTACCGCTCGCTCGACGAGAACCAGACCGTTGAATTCGACATCACCCAGGGCCCCAAGGGTCCCCAGGCTGACAAGGTTCGCGTCGTCTGACCACGAACTTCGAATAACAGGAAGGGACCGACCGGATGGTCGGGCCCTTCCTGTTATTGCACGCGCAGTGTAGAGAGGTGCTTCCCCGCAGGCATGGTTTCGAGACCGGCAAGAGTTCGCCATCAGCAACAGCCTCACTTTGAGACTCCGCAGGTTGTGGAGGTCTTGCGCGCTTCGCACGCTCGACCACCTCTCCTCACTCGGAAGGGCAGAGCGCTAGCGCTCTCCCCTTCTCTCATTCGTCGTGGAGGTGCCGGGAGCCGTCACTTCGCTAGCGCGAAGCTCCTCCCGATTCCCGCAACTCAACTCGACACAAAGACGAAGACCCAGGGGATCAACCCTGGGTCTTCTTCTTCGTGGAGGTGCCGGGAATCGAACCCGGGTCCGTGCAGGCCTCTTCTGTTCTTCTACGTGTGTAGCCACGCTGTCGTTGCTCGACCCCCGCACTTCGTGTGGCACTGTGCGGTGACGGTCCAGTCACTGTTTGGCTTTCCTCCCCTTCCCGTGACCGGAAGGCTTGGTGAGTCCCCTAGCGACGCCAGGCCCCGACTCGGGGACGCATCGGGCTGGCGGCTTCTCTAGTGCTTAGGCCGCGAGGGCGTAAGCGGAAGCAGTCTGCTTGTTATTGGCAGTTATTAGTTTCCAAGGATTCTTAACGAGATCACCTTGGCTTCTCGACACGCTTCACCAGTCAAGACATCTGCCCGTCGAAACCTGTCACCCCCTGTGGAATTGTCAAAGATCCGAAGATCTCCTTCGATGGTACGCCCCATCACGAGTGACAACAAACCTCGGCTGGGACGCATTCCCCCGGTCAGGCCCGCAGGTTGCGGCGATTGAAGGCGAGGAGGCCTACCACGGCGATGACGGCAGTCACGACCAGGAGAACGAGAAGGGAACCCCAGACGAAACCGTCCTGCAGGGCTGCGGTGGCGTCATACCAGCGCCAGGGGGTCAGCGGGCGGAGGTACTCCATCCACTCGATCGACTGGCCCAGGCCGTCGATGAGGAAGGTGACGAACGCGAGGGCTGCCGCGACCGTCACACCGAGACCCTTTCGACCCACGGCTGCTGATACCGCCATCGCCAGGGCGGCGAACAGGATCAGGAAGGCGAACATCTGAACCGTCACGGACACCAATGACGAGATAGGGACATCGAGGCCTGTTGGTCCGGCAAGCAGGACCGTGGGCAGTAGGGACGCGACGCTGAGCACCAGGATCCCGACGACTATTCCCACGGCCTTCTGCCAGTAGAGCGAGGCGCGGCTCACCGGCTGGGCCAGCAGGAGATCGAGGGTGTGGTCCTCCTCCTCCCCGGCAAGTGCGGATGTGCCGCGCCCGATGGCGAACACCAGCAGCACCGCAGGCAGGAAGAACAGGTAGAGCTGACTGGACAGATAGCCCACCGGCGACGTGAGGTCGTCCGGGCCGATCAGGGGTCGCAAGGACTCCGGGATCTGCTCCATCACGTCGTCAATCGCCGGATCGCCGGCGATGCTCGGATAGAACGCATCCACCATGACCACCAGGGCCACGACGCCCAGGGTCCACCACGCCAGCGAGCGCCACTTGAGCTTCAGATCAGAGAGGAAGAAGGCCAGCGAACCACTCATTGCCCCTCCCCTGAACCATAGAAGCTCATCAGGACGTCATCGAGGTCTCCGCCGATGGACTCGACCGATCGCAGGTGGAAGGGAGCCGCTGCCTTGATGAGGGGGTCGATGTCGCCGACGAAGGAGATGCGAACCCAGTCGCCGGCCACCTCGACGTCGAGCGCCGATGGGCCGAGATCTCCAGCGGCGAACTGCGCGGCCTCCGCCGGTCCCGCGAACCGAATGGCCACCCGGCTCGCAGCCCGCTCGCGCAGTTGGTCGATGGTCTCGTAGGCGACGAGGCTGCCCTCGCGAAGCACGGCGACGCGGTCCGCGAGGTCCTCCAACTCAGACAGCACGTGGCTCGACAGGAGGATCGCGGCGCCCTCACTCGTCGCCTCGCGGACCAGCCCGCCGAACTCCCGCTGCAGCAGGGGATCAAGCCCTGACGTCGGCTCGTCCAGCATCAGCAGTCGAGCACGCGGCGCGAAGGCGAGCAGCAGGCCCACCTTCTGCCGATTGCCCTTCGACAAC
>JAIOXK010000094.1 GCA_021741645.1 Candidatus Nanopelagicales bacterium | reverse complement strand
TCGGCATGGTCGCCGTCGGACTCGTGGTGCTTGTTCGGCACGGTTCGGCGAGTTGGCGGCCCTATCCGTGGCTGGCGGTGATCGCCGTTGGTGCTCTCGACGGGTCAGCCAACGGCATGTTCCAGCTCGCGGCTCAGGGTGGCGAGCTCATCGTGGTCGCGGTGATCGGTTCGCTCTATCCCGCGGCCACGCTGCTGCTCGCCCACTGGTTCCTGCACGAGCGGATGTCACGGATCCAGTGGTCGGGCGTCGTCCTCGCCCTTGGTGCCGCCGCTGCACTCGCGATCTAGCGGAACGACCACAACGTAGGCTGTCGGAGGTTTCCCGCACGGGTCGCCGAGCCTGAGGAGTAGTCATGCGTCGTCACGTCCTGATCCCCGCCGTTGTGGCTGCTGCCGCGATGGCGCTGACCGGCTGCTCCAGCGACGGCTCAGACGCCTCGGCCGACACCACAGCGGAATCCACGACCATCGAGTCCCCCTCGACTGAGGATTCGACTCCTGAAGGGACGGATGCACCCGCCACCGGTGGTGAGGGTGATTCTGTATCGAGTGAGGAGTGGCTGGCCGCAGTCACCGAGGCGGAGGCCGCCTTCCTGGACTCCGCTGGTGACAGGGCGCTGCGTGTGCAGATCGAGGTGACGGACACGCAGGAGGGGTCAGTGACCGCCGACTCCACCTACAACCCGGACGACACCTTCGTGGCCACCTCCAACACCACCACCCCCCTCGGCACCATCGGCACGATGCGCGTGGCCTGCACCGTCGAGGCGTGCTACTACGCGGACGAGAACGGCGAATGGACGCAGACCGATCGCTCGGCCGTTGAGCGCCCCGAGGCAGGCGCTCTCGCCGTCGCGTTGAAGGAGCTCGAGTCCTCCGGCTCCGTCGTCCACACCATCGACGGCAGCACGTACACGGTCGAACTCGAGATCCCTGAGGCCGAGGGGCAGCCTGGCGGAACGGCATCGCTCGTCGAGACGATCAGCGATACCGAACTGGCCACCACCCTCATCGTCAAGATCGGCGAGGACTCCAGCACCACGTCGAGCACCACCACATTCGTCGATCCAGCGCCCCTGCCGGACGACCTGCCGTAGTCCTGCGTTCGCTGTGGAATCAGAAGGGCTCCTGACGTAGCCTCGAAGCATGGCTGCGCGCATGACGGACGTCGAGCATGTCCTCACGTTCGGTGATGACCACTCACCGGGCGCAGATCTTGCGTGGGAGTGGGTGTGCTCCCAGACGTGGCCAGGCTGGTCCGTCGACGTCGTATCCGTGACCGACCCGGCCCCGGAACTGTCGTCACTGTTCACCCACGAACCGCTGCACGAGTTCACTCCTGAAACACCCCGCACCGCACCACCAAGTGCTCAACTGGCCGGCGTTCGCCATCTGACCACTGCCTTCGATCCCCGCATCGTGCTCTGCGAGAAGAATGATGGGGACCTGCTCGTCATCGGAGCGCGAGGCCAGGGGCTGCTGAAGTCCATGCTCCTCGGAAGCACCGCCGAGTGGCTGATGCGCTGCCCGACCACACCCCTCGTGATCGCCCGTGAGGGCAGCCCCGTGCATCGAGTGCTGGTGTGCGTCGACGGCTCCTCCCATGCTGACGCCGCCGTATCGGCGCTCGCGGCGATGCCGTGGATCGCCGGCTGCGACATTGAGGTTCTCGCCGTGTCGGAGGGTGATGATGACGCGCGAAGAGCAGCGCGGCTATCGGCAGAGCGTTTCCGGGCAGTCGGAGCAACGGCATCCGCTCGCGTGCTCGAACCTGACCCAATGATCCTGACGATCAATCCACGCGACCGAATCCTCGAGGAATTACGCGCGACCGCACCGGACCTTGTCGTGCTGGGCACTTCTGGGCGCACCGGTTGGTCACGGCTCATGGTCGGCTCGGTCGCCGGCGCCGTCGCTCATGCAGCAGAGTGCTCGGTGATGCTGGCGCGAGACCTTTCGGTCGACTGAGGTGACGATGATCGGCCTAGCGCCCTTGGATCGGCCCGGCTCCCGCGTGCGCGTCAGGGAATGAAGTACATGAGGTTCGGAACGAGGAATCCATGACCCAGCCGGCCCAAGGACATGTCGCTCACCTGGTCGCCAATGCTCGGACCGATCCTCCAGCCCTTCTTCTCCAGCCCCTTGCGTGCCTGCGACTTGTAGACCGCGGCGGATGATGAATCGCCTGTCGGACGAAGGATGAAGTCCTGCCAACCACTGATTCCCAGTGAGCGCAGGCAGGTGGCCGATGCTTCCCGCTGTGCCTCAGGTCGGCCGGTGATCAGAAATACGGTGACCCCCATTTTCCTCAGGGACCGATACAGGGCCCTGGTCGACGAGAGGACCGGCGTGCCGCACGTGACGATCACCTCGTCGGACAGCGTCGCGTCATAGGTGAATGCAGGCTCGGCCTTGGACAACGTCGGGTACCAGTCGACGAGGGTGTCGTCGACATCGAACACGGCTGCAGCTCGGCAGGCACGAACCTTCTCCGGTGCCGTGCCGCCACAGGTCTTTCGCACCCAATTCCTCGTCCAGGTCAGTGCAGCCCGCGCCACCTCACGCCGATCTCGCTCAGCAGCACCTGATGAGTAGTACGCATCGACACTGGCGGCTGGATACGACCCCACGTCCCAGACGTCGGTGGAGTCCATCGAGGGAAGGTTCTGGGAGGAACCCGTGATCGCCTTGCCTGAGGAAACGGTGTCACCCGGATCCACCGCGACGGTTTCCGCGCCGGCGGGTGGCGCGAGAATCAACACAAGCAGGCCCGCGGAAACCAGGCCAAGTGTGCGGATTGGACGAATGTGGGTGTGTCTGAGCATGGGTCCCATTCTGCCGGATCCCGCTGCTATGGCACCGTCCGCCGGGGACGGCTTCGCGGACTCACGAAATGGCCTCGAGGCAGGCGCGTCGCGCATCTCCCGAGTAGCCCGTGTGCACCTTGATGCTCATCTTCGCGAGCATGTTCCCCATGGGATCGCCCAGGTGATCAACGATCACGTCGGTGACCTGCTCCTCCCGAAGGAAGCGCGCGATGCGTGCATGGTGCGTGCCATGCGGACCCGCGTCATGGGATGCATCCCATGAAACGTCATGGGTGACCCACGCGACGATCCCCGAGTCGTCGACAGAGGCCAACGCCACCGTTGGCGCCTCTCCCCAACTGTGTCCCACGTGCCCGTCAGCCGTGACGGGGATGCACACCACGCTCATGCGAGAAGTGTTGCATCGCCATCAGGGTCGTTTCCTGCTGTGCGCTCGACTCATGCCCCGAACAGACCCTCGCCGACGAACCCGCCCGCCGATGCGACGCCCGGGGGGATCGCGAACGCGGAACTGCTGCGGTAGGTGACGAACTGGTTCATCAGGTCAGAGGTCGACAGTTGTCGCTGCATCGGGATGAACTGGCTCTGCAGGTCCCGGTTGAAGGCGAGGAAGAACAGTCCTGCATCCGGCGACCCGCTGGGCAGGGTGCCGTCGACGTAGGTGTATCCGCGACGCAGGATGCGCATGCGCTGTCGATCAATCGAATGCGCCAGGGCCACGTGCGAGTCACGGTCGATCAACCGCGCCCCTGACGCGTCCGTCGCCCGGAAGTCCGGGCGGGTGCGCTCGGAGCCACCGCTCAGCGGGGCCCCCTCAGACTTGGTTCGCCCGAAGACCCGTTCCTGCGTGGCCACCGGCTGTGCTTCCCACGTATCCACGTGCATCGCGATCTTGCGCACTGCGAGATAGGTGCCCCCCACCATCCAGTCCGGCCCATCACCTGTCTGAACCCACACGTACTCGTTGTGCTCAGCTGTGTCATTCGGGGGAATGTTGGCGGTTCCATCCTTGAATCCGAACAGATTGCGTGGCGTCGGTGCCCCTCGCCCTGCAGATCCGCCCGTGCCGGCCTGAGTCCATCGGACGGTTGCGGAGCCGTCGGCAGCTCTTTGGAGGTCGCGGAGCGTCTGCGCAACTGTCTGGGCATCGTTCGCACACACCTGGACGCACAGGTCACCGCCCGAGATGGCCGATTCCACGCGATCTCCCGGAAACGACGGCAGGTCGGTGAATCTCCCCGGCCGAGCGCCCGCCAGGCCGAATCGATCCTGGCCGCCAGAAGTGATGAACAGCGAGGCGCCGAAGCCGATGGTCACCGTCAGCCCGCGCGCGCGATGCGCAGCCATCTGTGCATCGGCGATCTGACTCCACGACCGGAGGAGAGCGACCAGCTCGTCGCGCGAGCCCCCTGTCACATCGAAGGATGCGAAGGTGAGATTCGTCTGAGCGGGCGTGACGATGCCCGGCTGATGGGATCCCAGGAACGTGGCCGCGTCAGCCTGCCGCTCGTCGCGGCGGGGCGGTCGAGGTCCCCTGTCATGCGCGGCCGCAGCGCCGGCGCCCACGAGACCGACAGCCCCAGCACCCATGAAGCTGAGGAGCACGCGGCGCGTGACTCCTGCGTGATTGACTCGCGGATCTGACATCGCTCCTCCTTCAGCAGCGCCCGGACAAGCGCCACGGGAGCATTCGGCCAGCAATATCTGGGAACTTGCTGGGAACCTCCTGGGACCTCGTCAGGAGTGTGTCGCCCACGTCCGAGCCCTCGGAACCGTGTCGTCTTGACAAGGCCACATACATCAACAACTATTGACTCAATGAATACTGAGTCACTGTCGCTGTCGCCGGTCGAAAGCCGTGCAGAGCGAGCGTCTGCCCTAGCCGCGTTGGGTGATCCCACGCGTCTGGGGATCATGGAGCTGCTCGCCAGCCAGGACCTCTCTCCCGATGCCCTTGCTGGTGCTCTCGACGTTCCCGGGAACCTGCTCGCACACCACCTGAAGGTGCTGCAGACGGCCGGACTGATCGAGCGCATGCCCTCCAAGAACGACCGGCGGCGCACCTACGTCCGGGCAGTCGACGGCGCCCTGGATGGACTGCTTCCCGGCCCGAGCGTCACGACCGCGCCGCGCGTGGTCTTCGTCTGCACGCACAACTCCGCCCGCTCCATCCTCGCCGAGGCGCTCTGGCGCGCGAGCAGTGACGTCCCTAGCTCGTCTGCCGGCACACACCCGGCCGAGCGCATTCACCCACGAGCGCTCGCGACCGCGCGGCGCCTGCATCTGACCGTCGAGCAGGGTGCACCTCAACTGATCGATGACGTGCTGCGGCCCGACGACGTCGTGATCTCCGTCTGCGACTCCGTCAACGAGGAGTTGGGAGCGCTCGACAACCAGCACCTGCACTGGTCCATCCCTGACCCGGCAGCTCTGGACACCGACTCGGCATTCGCTGCCACCGCCGCGGAGCTCAGCAATCGCATTGATCGTCTTTCCCCCTGCATTCGAACCCGACCAAGGACAAGGACCCACCGATGAACCAGGCCTTCCACCGCGACGACATTCCCGAGCTCGACCAGATGACCCTGCGTTCATCGGCCGCGCTGCTCCAGACCCAGTTTCCTGGCATGTTCAACGCCGAGACGATCGAGCGATTCCTCATCTCGTCCTACGACGAATTCGCTCCTCGCCTCACCAACAAGACCTACCTGGGCCTCTTTGCCGAGAAGTTCGCGCGAGAGCGGCTGCGAGCCCTGGCACGAGTCGAAGGCAAGAGCGATGACGAGCGGCCCGTCGTCCTGTTCCTCTGCACGCACAATGCGGGACGCTCGCAGATGGCACTCGGCTTCTTCCGCGAGATGGCCGGCGATGCGGCGATCGGATGGTCGGGTGGCTCCGAGCCCGGCAGTCAGGTGAATCCGGCGGCCGTGGCAGCCATGGAGGAGGTCGGCATCGATATCTCCGAGGAGTACCCGAAGCCGTGGACCGATGAGATTGTCCGAGCCGCCGATGTCGTCATCACCATGGGGTGCGGAGATGCGTGCCCCGTGTTCCCGGGCAAGCGCTACCTCGACTGGGAGATCACCGATCCCGCCGGCCTGACGGTGGACGACGTTCGACCCATCCGCGAAGAGGTCAAGGGCCGCGTCGAGGCGCTGCTGGCAGAGCTGCAGGTGCCCGTCAGCTGACGGTCACGGCAAGACCGCCCTCGTCTCTGGCGGCCGTCGTCGACCCCTGCAGCCACGTGGACACGACGAGCCTGACGGCCTGCACGTGACCGAGTTCCCCGACAGAGACCTCGTCCCACGCTGCGAAGACCAGACCGACGTATGAGGCCACCAGCCATCGCACCGGGTGGTCGCTGCGTAGATGTCCTGCGGTCTGAAGTGACGCGAAGTACAGCGCGAGTGGAGTGGCCGCCCGAGCCCAGTGGGCATCCAAGGCGCTGCCGCCGTCGGGGGACAGCCGAAGCAGGGCCGTTCGTGATCCCAGCGGCATGAGTCCGTCGGTGATGCGCATGAGCACCTCGCCTACGTCCGCGTTGGTGTCGTGAGGCACCCAGGCCATCACCTGTGCGACCCGTTCAAGGGTGTCCCGGGCAAGGGCGTTGAGCAGATCGTCCCGCGTGGGGTACCGGTTGAAGATCGTGGTGCGGCTGATCCCCGCGGCGTCGGCAATCGTCTGGAGCGTCGCATCGGGCCGTCGCGCGAGCACCTGCGCCGCCGTCTGAAGAATGTGCTCGCTTTTGATCACCACGTTCAGAAGTTAACACGGACGTTCACTTCTCGTCTACGGTCGAGCGATGACGCGACAGCTCACCGCCGCAAGCGCCCGCGAGGTCTTCCCCGATCGTCTCCGCGGGATCGCACTACTGGGCATCGTCGTGGTCAATGCCGCCTTCCTCGGCATCAGCGCTGACGGCTTCGATGCCGCGTCCGTCGACGGCGCCGCCAACCGACTCACCGCCCTGCTCGTCGTGACCTTCGCCGAGGGCAAGTTCTACCTGCTGTTCTCGTTCCTCTTCGGCTACAGCGCGTCCTTCATCCTTCGCGACAACACCACCCCACATCGTCGACGATTCCTTCGTCGCATGGGTGCGCTGTTCCTGTTCGGGCTGGCGCATGCGGTGTTCTTCTTCATCGGCGACATCCTGATCACCTACGCGATCCTGGGACTGCTCCTCCTGGCCGTCTCCCGCGCATCCGACCGTGTGCTGCGTCGATGGACGATCGGCTCCATTGCGGCTGCCGTCCTCTTCATCATCGTGATCACCTCACTGACGGCCGCCTTCCCCGAGGAGGCGTCGGGTCTCGACGGACTGCAGTCGGCGCTGGTCACCGGCAGCTTCGTCGATGCCGCGATCGCCCGCCTCGAGGCGCTCCCCACGGTGCTCATCTTCCTGCTCCTCGTGCAGGGCCCGATGGCCTTCGCCGCCTTCACGCTGGGCCTTCGCGCCTCACGACGCCGCCTGCTGGCCGACCCCCGAGAGAACGTGGACCTGTGGCGCCGCCTGGCCATCTGGGGCTGGGCGATCGGCCTGCCGCTCCAGGCAGTCGCGGCAGGAATGCAGGTGGGTGCCATCGCCGCCGGCGATCCGTTCTCGGTCTTCGGAGCCGCGGGACTCGCACTCGGATTCGCCACGGCGCCGATTCTCTCTGCCGGCTATATCGGCCTCATGGGCCTCATGCTGACGAGGCGGCCCGGATTCCTCGCCGTCATGGCACCCGCCGGTCGGATGTCCCTCACGGTCTATCTCGGGGAGTCAGCAGTGCTGTCGCTGCTCTTCTGCGGCTACGGTCTCGGCTTCTTCGGCCAGTGGGGCGCTCTCGCAGTCGTCGCGGCTGGCATTGCATCGTGGGTCGCGCTCTCCGCGTTCTCCTGGTGGTGGATGCAGCGGTTCACTCGCGGACCACTCGAGTGGGTGCTCGCCCTGATGACCGGTCGGTCGGGATGATGCCGGCAGATGCGCAACCGAGCGGCTCCGTCCCGGTCAATCACCGATGGCCGTGATGGCGACAACCGACCGGCCAACCTTCGCCGAGCCGCGGATCGCGACCGATTCGATACCCGGCTGCGTCGCCAGATAGGCCATGGTTGCTCTCGCACGCCTGAGTTCCAACGCCTGGCCCCTGGCGCTGCCCTTCGTCGAGTAGGTGACGCCGACGTTCGTTGGCGCGTGAGCGCTGGCGAATCCCTGAACTTCCGATCGCTTGTGCCTTCCGAGCTTGACGCCCTTCACGTAGGTGAGCCTCAGTATTGACTTCCCGGCGACACTCGGTGCCTTGACAGCGAATCCAACTGACACCACCCGCGATTGCGTTGGCGACGCATATCCGGTGATCTGCAATGTGTGATTGCCGGGAGATGCATCCGCAGGCACCAGCACCGACATTTCCACGCGGCCGCTGTCCGGGGTGATCACCCGTCCCAGAACGGCCGGGGTGGACAGCATGATCGCCGACGTCACCGATCCGGGCAGGAAGCCGTCGACTCCTATCGTGATGCCAGAGCCGGCCGGCACGGACAGGGATCCAGTCTCGCCGGTGGGACTGTGTGAACAGCCACTACCGGGGCCGCCGCCCAGAGGAGTGACGGTGAGGTTCAGCTCCGAGGCGGGTGCTCCGGTGCTGTCAGTGATCTGGCAGCTGGCCAGCGGTTCGGCCAGTGGGATCGGGTCAACAAACGGCAGGTCTCCCACGGAGACGGCAGGCACGGTGACCGGCACGGATGTGGATGTCCCCGAACCTGTTGTCGTCCCCGAACCCGACGGAGACGGGGCGGGCGGACTGGGGCTGGACACGACCACTGACCGCGGCGATGATCCCTGACTCGTGCTGGGCGTGCCCACGGAGTTCAGGGCGGTGACCTGCACGTACACCGTCGACCCGGGGGTCATTCCCGTGATGGTGCAGGAGGTGGCCGTGGAGGTGGAGGCACTCGCGCACGTCCCGGTCGTGACCGACGTGAACGGACCGCTGGACGAGGAACCCACCCCGACGGCGTAACCGGTCGGAGTCGTGCCGGCCGCAGCAACTCTCGGGGTCCAGGACACATCGACGACACCTGAAGCAGAAGAAGACAGCGTCGGCGGAGAGGGAGCGCACAGCGTGTCTCCCCATTGCGGGAGGAGAGTCAAGGACGGGGCGGCATTGTTGAAGTTGCCACTCGTCGGCGGTAGCGACACGCACCAGGGTCGCAGGTCAGCAGCCATCGCCGTTGCTCCTCCGAACATGTCCGCCATGTACGTCACTCGTGAGGTGTCCCAGCCGCTGATGTCCTGATTGAAGGTGGGGGCGTTGAAGAAAGCGGCGTACATGTTCGTCACTCGTGAGGTGTCCCAGCCGCTGATGTCCTGATTGAAAGCCCTCGCCGAGACAAACATGCTGGGCATCTCAGTGATGTTCGACATGTTCCACGAATTCGCATTCGCAATTGATGACAGTCGGGTGTTTCCACCGAACATGCTGCTGAGATTCGTGACCGTGGTGAGGTCAGGAGAGTCGGGGGCGCCGATGGTGCTGAGGTTGCTGGCGTTGACGAAGTACCAGGCTCCCAGCTGCCTACCGAATCGGAAGCCGCCCCACTGGTCCACAGAGGTGAGCAGATCCTTTGATGTCGGATCGTCGCTCAGGTTCCACCCGGGCAGGATCGTTCCGCTGACGGTGATGGTGCTGCTGCCGGTACTCGTATAGGTGCACGACATGGCACCGCTACTTCCGATGGACGTGACGGTGCTCGTCCTGCAGTTTGTCGGTGTCTCAGCATCCGCGCCGACCCCCCAGTCAACGGAGAAGTCCACGACGTCGTCGTAGCCACCATCGGGGTCCACGAGCGGGAGCACGACGGTTGCGTTTCCTGAGGTGTTCCACGTGGTGATGAAGTCCGAGGTGGCCGCAGATGCCTGGGGTGCGGTGAACCCGCCACCCACGCCCGCAACGAGCGCGCCTGCCAGGACCACGACTAGCCGATTAGGACGTCTCGCGATTGTCATCAACGCTCCCATCCGAAACGCCTGCGTCTGACGGACGCAAGCCGTTCGCATGGTCGTGGCCACACGAGTGGGCGTCAATGAATGTCCCCCGAATCAGGAATCTTGTGGGGGGCAGCCCCCTCGCGGCCATCGACCGCGAATCTCAGGGACCGGCCGCACGTTCACACCGCTCAGGCCCTCCGAGGGGGATAGCCCCACAGATTCCGACGGAACCTTGCTTCAAGGGCACGGGCCCATCAGGGTCGCCCCATGCCTGCGGGAGTATCGGCCAGCGTCACTTCAGGATGCT
>JAIOXK010000093.1 GCA_021741645.1 Candidatus Nanopelagicales bacterium | reverse complement strand
CCTCGGAGCAGGAGCCCGGCGACCGCAAGGCTGCCCGCAAGCGCTCCTTCGGTTCTGCCGCCGTGTCCTGGGTGACGTCGACCGACCACAAGGTGATCGGCTACATGTACCTCGTCACTGCGACGTTCTGGTTCTTTGCCGCTGGGCTGATGGCCCTGGTCATCCGTGCCGAGCTTGCGTCACCCGACATGCAGTTCGTGTCGCTGGAGCAGTACAACCAGCTGTTCACGATGCACGGCACGATCATGCTCTTCCTGTTCGCCACTCCACTGTTCGTCGGCTTCGGCAATGTGATCATGCCGCTGCAGATCGGCGCCCCTGACGTCGCCTTCCCACGCTTGAACATGCTGGGTTACTGGCTGTTCTTCTTCGGTGGCCTGACCGTCGCCCTGGGCTTCCTCACCCCCGGCGGCGCCGCCGCGTTCGGATGGTTCGCCTACGCCCCCCTGAGCAACGCAGTGTTCTCACCTGAGGTCGGTGCTGACCTCTGGTACCTCGGCCTGGCCATGGGCGGTCTTGGCACGATCCTCGGATCGGTCAACTTCGTGACCACGATCTTCACCATGCGGGCTCCGGGCATGACGATGTTCCGGATGCCGATCTTCACGTGGACGATCCTCTCCACGAGCGTGCTCGTCCTGCTCGCCTTCCCCGTCCTCGCCGCGGCGTTGGCGATGGCCTTCATCGACCGCCAGTATGGCTCGTTGGTCTTCGCTGCCGAGAACGGCGGAGCCATCCTCTGGCAGCACCTCTTCTGGTTCTTCGGGCATCCGGAGGTCTACATCCTGGCCTTGCCGTTCTTCGGCATCGCGAGCGAGATCATCCCGGTGTTCTCGCGCAAGCCGATCTTCGGCTACAAGGGTCTGGTCTTCGCGACTCTGGCGATCGCAGCCCTGTCGATGGGCGTGTGGGCGCACCACATGTACGTCACCGGATCGGTCTATCTGCCGTACTTCGCCATCATGACGATGCTCATCGCGGTCCCGACCGGTGTCAAGTTCTTCAACTGGATCGGCACCATGTGGAAGGGATCGATCTCCTTCGACACCCCGATGCTGTGGACGATGGGCTTCCTGATCACCTTCCTCTTCGGTGGTCTCACGGGCATCATCCTCTCGGCGCCACCACTGGACTTCCACGTCTCCGACAGCTACTTCGTGGTGGCGCACTTCCACTACACCGTGTTCGGCACTGTGGTGTTCCTGTTCTTCGCCGGCCTGTACTTCTGGTGGCCGAAGATGACGGGCAAGATGCTCGATGAGCGTCTGGGCAAGATCCACTTCTGGATCCTGTTCATTGGCTTCCAGGTGACCTTCCTGGTTCAGCACTGGCTGGGAGTGCAGGGCATGCCTCGTCGTTACGGCGACTACCTGCCGGCCGACGACTTCACCCTGCTCAACCAGATCTCGACCTTCGGTGCAGCGATGCTCGGAGTCTCGACACTGTTCTTCATCTGGAATGTGCTCAAGACCTGGCGCACAGCCCCCAAGGTCACGGTGGATGATCCGTGGGGCTGGGGCGGCTCGCTTGAGTGGGCCACCTCGTGCCCGCCCCCCCGTCACAACTTCGTGTCGCTGCCCCGCATCCGCTCGGAGCGTCCAGCATTCGACCTGCACCACCCTGAGATGGCGGCGCCGGGCGCACATCCTGTGGCGGCTGGTTCCTCGAGCACCATCGCGGGAGGGCATCAGTGAAGATCGAGGGCTGGCTGTTCGCGCTCGGCGCGGCGTTCTTCATCCCCCTGTCGGCGGTCTACTGGTGGTTCTCCCGCGACCCCGTGGGCACCACGGCACTCGCACTGTCCGGTGGTCTTGCCGTCATCGTCGGCTTCTATGTCCTCTTCACGGCCAAGCGGGTCTACCCCCGGCCTGAGGATCGGATGGACGGTGAGATCGATCAGGCGGATCCGGAGTACGGGTTCTTCAGCCCGCACTCATGGTGGCCGCTTTTCATCGGACTGGGCGCCTTCATCATCGCGCTCGGCCTGATCTTCGCAGTCTGGGTCATCGTTCTGGGCGTCACAGCGCTCCTGATGGCACTGGTCGGGTGGCTCTTCGAGTACTACCGCGGCGAGTTCGCCAAGTAGCCGATCTCCTTTTCTTATGACGAACCCCCTGCCGCCGCGGCTGGGGGTTCGTCCGTTTCCCGGCGAACCCAAGGTGGAACGCTGGCAGCGTCAGTCGTGGGGATGGCTCGCGGCGCGGTTGCTGGGGCACGGTCACGGCCCTCGCCCGGTCATCGTCGGAGTCGACGGTCGCGCCCATGGGGGAGGGGCATTGGTGGCTGAGCGCCTGTCGCGGGAGGTTCCCGGCTCGGCAGTGGTGCACACCGACGAGCTTGCCCATGGCGGGACGGGCCTTGGCTGGGACGGACTGCTCGCGGCCGGGGTGCTCATGCCCGTGCGCAGTGGTGGAGCGGTGAGCTATCGGCCGCCGACGTGGGAGCGGGCGGGCCTTGCGGGTTCCATCGACGTCCCCGCTGGCACTGTGCTCCTTGTCGTCGAGGGCGTCGGTTCCACGCGCGTCAGCCTCGGCTCGCTGCTGGACGTCACGGTGTGGGTGCAGTCGGATGCCGAGGTGACGCGGTGGTCCGGTCTTGCCCGTGATGAGCGAGATGAGCGTGTTGAGCAGGCCTTCCTCGACGCCGACCGCCCGTGGGACCGAGCGGATTTCACGGTCTGCGGTACGCCCGAGTTGGTGAGTGCCGAGACGATCGAGGACACCGTTCCGCGGCTGCTGGGTGAACCCGCGGTGAGCTCGTCTGATGTGGTGCTGGTGGCGGCGCCCAGATCACCGTGGGATGGGATTGACGCCTGCCGTTGCTGAGCGATCAGCGCTGCAGGGCTTGCCCGATGTCGGCCGTGAGGTCGGCCGGGTCCTCCAGGCCCACGGAAATCCTCAGGATGCCCTCACCGGGTTGGGCTCCCTCCTCGACCACGCGGTGCGTCAAGGCGGCGGGGTGCTCGATGAGGGTGTCGGTGCTGCCGAGTGAGACCGCATGGGTGATCAACTGCAGGCGGCTGCACAGCCGGGCTGCAGTGGCGAAGGTGCCGACGTCGAAGGCGACCATGGCCCCTGAACCGTCGATCTGCGTCCCGACCAGGCCCTGCGGGTCCTGCCCGGGCAGCCCGGGGTAGTAGACCCTGTGGATACCGTCCTGGCGCGTCAGCCACTCGGCCAGCGACTGGGCTCCGGCCTGCATGGCTCGCATACGCACCGGAAGGGTCGCCAGGCCGCGGTGGAGCAGGTAGGCCGTGAAGGGGTCCATGACGCCACCGGTCACGGTGCGAATGGGTCGAAGCTGTCGCGCGAGTTCAGGGGTGGTGACCACGACACCACCCATGGCGTCGCCGTGCCCGCCGATGTACTTCGTGGCGCTGTGGACGACGAAGGAGGCACCGAGGGTGAGAGGGCGCTGGAGGAACGGGGTGGCGAAGGTGCTGTCCACCATGACCGGGATGTCGCCCGCCACGCGAGAGATCGCCTGGATGTCTCTGAGGTCCAAGGTCGGATTGCTGGGAGACTCCAGGACGATCAGCCCTGTGCGCTCTGTCAGGGCCGCAGAGAGGTCCTCAGGGCCCGCGAAGGTGACATCTGTGCCCAGCAGGCCGGAGGCCAGCAGGGCGTCCGTGCCGCCGTAGAGGGGGCGCACAGCGACGACGTGGGGGAGCCCGGCGGCCACCCGGCTCATCAGGACTGCTGCGGCGGCGGCCATGCCGCTGGCGAAGGCCACCCCCTCGGCGGCCACGGGGGGCACCTGGTCGGCGGGAGCCGAGGTGAAGGTCTCAAGGTCGGCCATGGCCTCCTCGAACCGGGCCACTGTCGGATTCCAGGCCCGGCGGTAGAGCGCGGTCATCCCATCCGCCCGCGGCTCCCCTGCGGCATAGGCGTCGTAGGCGTCTCGGCCTGCCTCGATGCTGCTGAGGGGATTCGTGGTCGACAGGTCGATCGGCGGTGCGTGGACGCCCAGGTCGGTCAGATCGGCTCGACCGGCGTGCACGGCGCGGGTGGCGAAGGACTCCATCGGCCCAGCCTGTCAGGTCGGTGCGGTGGAAGGGCGGACAAGACGAAACCCCCCTCGCGGGCGAGGGGGGTTTCGAGGTTCGGTACCGGCTAGTGCCGCTGGTCGACTCCTTCGACCTGCTCGGCGTTGGTCTTGGCCATGCCCGGGTGGTGCAGGACGCCGCCATGCGCGTTGAAGATGACGTCGCTGTCCTCGTACTCGTGCAGGGGAGCCTCGATCGCGGCCTGCTCCTCGGCGTGGTGCTGCCCAGCCTCGATCTCGGCGGCGGTGGGCTTGGGCACGTTGACTCCGTAGAAGAACTCGCTGAGGCGATGACGGAGCATCTGCACGCGGTAATGCTTGTTGCGCACACCGTCGGCATCGGCCTTGTCAGGAGCCGGGAGCGGCACGTAGTCGTGCTTGGCCGTGATGACGGCCAGCTCCTTCTCGTTGAGGGGCTGGTGCACCTCGATGAACTCGCCGTGCGGCAGGCGGAGCACCCGACCGGACTCGTAGCCGTGGAGCAGCTTCTCTCGGTCCTTGCGCTGCAGGCCAAGGCACGTGCGCCGGGTGATCACGAACACGATCGGCGGCACGACGATCAGGGCGACCCGCAGGAACCAGATGATCGAGTTGATGGACAGGTCGAACGCGACCGCGATGATGTCGTTCGCGCCACCCACCCACAACAGCATGTAGAAGGTGATCGCCATCATGCCGAAGGCGGTGCGGGTCGGGGCGTTGCGCGGGCGATCGAGCAGGTTGTGCTCGCGCTTGTCGCCGGTGACCCAGGCCTCGATGAACGGGTAGAGGCCGAGCACGGTGAAGATGATGCCGGGGACCACCAAGGCGGGAATGAAGACGTTCCAGGAGATCGTCCAGCCGAACAGGATCGTCTCCCAGTTGGGCATGACGCGTAGAGCGCCATCGAGGAAGCCGATATACCAGTCAGGCTGGGACCCGGCGGACACTTGGTCGGGCATGTAGGGCCCGAAGATCCAGATCGGGTTGATGGTCACCAACCCAGCGACCAGGGCGATGATGCCGAAGACGATGAAGAAGAAGCCACCGGCCTTGGCCATGTACACCGGCAGGAGGGGGTAGCCAACGACGTTGTCATTCGTGCGGCCCGGGCCGGGGAACTGGGTGTGCTTCTGGGTCCACACAAGCATGAGGTGGATCGTCACCAGGGCCAGGATCAGGCCCGGGATGAGCAGGATGTGGACGCCATAGAGGCGGGAGATGAACTCCGTGCCTGGGAACTCACCGTCGAAGAGCAGGAAGGCCGCCCACGTGCCGACCACGGGAACCGCCTGGACGATGCCGCGGGCAATCTGCAGACCGGTGCCGGAAAGCAGGTCATCTGGCAGTGAGTACCCGGAGAAGCCGGCCAGCAGGCCAAAGGTGGTCAGTCCGACACCGATCAGCCAGTTGAACTCGCGCGGCTTGCGGAAGGCCCCGGTGAAGAAGACGCGGAACATATGCACGGCCATGGCGGCGATGAAGATCAGCGCGGACCAGTGGTGCATCTGGCGCAGGAGCAGGCCGCCGCGAACGTCGAAGGAGATGTTCAGTGCGGAGTCGTAGGCCTCGGACATCAGGATGCCCTTGAGGGGGACGTAGGAGCCGTCGTACACGACCTCCGCCATGGATGGCTTGAACCACAGGGTCAAGAACACACCGGTGAGCATCACCACGATGAAGCTGTAGAGGGCGATCTCACCGAGCATGAACGACCAGTGGTCGGGGAACACCTTGCCCAGGTTGCGGGACAGGAACTTGTTGCTGCCGACGCGCTCATCGACGTAGGTCGCCGTCGCGCCACCAGCCTTCTCGATAGGGCTGGTCGTGGTCATCCGCGCTCCCAGAAACTCGGTCCGATTGGTTCAGCGAAGTCAGACATCGCTACGAGATAGCCTTCCTCATCTACGCCGATCGGCAACTGCGGCATTCGCCTTGCGGCCGGGCCGAAGACGACATTGCCCGAGTCGGCCAGATCGAATGTGGACTGGTGGCACGGGCACAGCAGGTGGTGCGTGCGCTGTTCGTACAGTGCGATCGGGCAGCCCACGTGGGTGCAGATCTTCGAGTAGGCGAGGATCCCCTGGTAGTCCCAGCCGTCGCCCTGCTGGGAGCGGATGTCCTGCGGCTCCATGCGGACGAGGATGATCGCGGCCTTGCCTCGCGCGTTGAGGTTGCCCTCCTCGTGCTCGACCTCGGGGAGCTCCTGCGGAATGGCGGCGATCAGGCCACCCACGGGCAGGTCCTCCGGGCGGATCGGACGGAAGGCGATGCTGTCCTCAGCGGCCTCGACGTCGCCAGCCATCTCGCCGCCGCTGTCGATCTCGCTGTGCGCGCCCTGGTAGGTGCCGTCGGAGATGATCCGCATGCCCGGGGTCCACATGGTGGTGGAGAGCAGCTCGGCGGGGGACTTGCCCTCGGTGAACTCGGTGGGAGTCCACAGGTCGCGGAGCATGACGACGAGGGGGATCGGAAACAGGACCATCGCGCCGATGAGCGTGCGGCGGATGATGCGGAACCGGGCGAAGCCCGACTCCTCCTTGCCCCGCTCGTAGTTGGCCTCGGCCTCGAGGGCGG
The DNA here is from genome assembly GCA_021741645.1 of Candidatus Nanopelagicales bacterium. GTDB lineage: Bacteria > Actinomycetota > Actinomycetes > S36-B12 > S36-B12 > UBA10649. The sequence goes on along the minus strand of JAIOXK010000093.1, from coordinate 3,556 downwards.
CGCGCTTCGGCGACGCCATGTCGTGGCGCTGCTGGACGACCTCGACGTCGGGCATGAGCTTCTTGGCCCACTGGATGGCCCCGGTGCCGATCAGCAGGATGGCCATGCCCATGGTGAATCCGAGGGCGACGTTGCTGGCACCCACCTCACCGAGCACGGGGATGTAGACAACGGTCGTCTTGTCGATGCCGATGTAGGCCACCACGAAGAGGACGACGAAAAGCATGGACAGCAGGAACATGGTGGCGACCTGGCGCTCAGCGCGCCGAGCAGCCTTCGGGTCGGTATCGGTGGCTCGCGGCTTGTGCGCGATGTCGGCGACGGGGGAGTAGCCCAGCCGTGCCGGGGCGTTCTCGTGGCCCGCGGAGGATCCCTGATGGGGGCTCATGTCGGTCATCGTGACTTGATTCCGATCCAGACGGCCGCGGCGATCAGGGCCGCGAAGATGGCGAGGGCAAGGAAGACACCCTCGGTGACGGGGCCGAAGCGGCCGAGGTTGAGTCCGCCCATGCTGGGCGCATTGTCGAGGCCGCGGATGTAGGCGATGATCGCCTGCTTGTCCTCGGTGGGCAGTTGCGCGTCGCTGAAGACGGGCATGTTCTGAGGTCCGGTGAGCATGGCCTCGTAGATCTCCTGCGGAGTGGCCTCCATCAGGCTGGGGGCGTACTTGCCCTGGGTGAGCGCTCCGCCTTGGCCAGCGGCCTGATGGCACTGCGCGCAGTTGATGCGGAAGAGCTCGCCGCCGAAGGCCACATCGGCGTCGGCGTAGTCGATTTGTTCAGCCGTGGGGATGGCCGGCCCGGGGGCGAGGGATGCTACGTAAGCGGACATCGCAGCGATGTCCGCGTCGGAGTAGATGTTCTCCTTGGCGGGTGCCTGGGCGCCGGGAGCCGCGAGCGGCATGCGCCCGGTAGCCACCTGGAAGTGGACCGCAGCCGCGCCGACCCCGATGAGGGTGGGGCCGTTCTTGGTGCCCTGGGCCTCGAGGCCGTGGCAGGAGGAGCACCCCTCAAGGTAGAGCTGCTTGCCCTTCTCGACCTGAGTCTCCGCGCCGACCGCGATGGTGGCCTCGGCCGGTTGCACTGCGCCGAGCGCGGCGTAGCCACCCCCGACGACTGCCAGAGCACCGATCAACAACGCCGATGCGACGATCGGACTGCGCCGCCGTGCGGCCAGAAACTTCACCTCTGCCGAACCTCTCTGCCGTGTGGTGTCCTGCTGGTGGTACGGGAAGTCAGTGCTACTTCAGGATGTAGATCATGAAGAACAGGGCGATCCAGACCACGTCGACGAAGTGCCAGTAGTAGGACGTGACGATGGCCCTGGTCGCCTGATCGTGGCTGAAGCGCTTGACCACGTAGGTGGTGGCGAGCACGAAGAGGAAGGCGATGAGGCCACCGGTCACGTGCAGACCATGGAATCCGGTGGTCAGGTAGAAGGCGGTGCCGTAGGCATTGCTGGAGAGCGTGAGGCCCTCCTGCACGAGGGCGGCGTACTCGGTGACCTGGCCGCCGATGAAGACCGCGCCCATCAGGAACGTGATGATGAACCACTTGCGCAGGCCCTTGACGTCTCCGCGCTCAGCGGCAAACACGCCGAGCTGGCAGGTGACGGAGGAGAGCACCAGGATGGTGGTGTTGATGCTGGCGAACGGAATGTTCAGCAGCTGGGTCTCCTCGGCCCACAGCTCGGGGTTGACGGCCCGGAGCGTGAAGTACATCGCGAACAGGGCCGCGAAGAACATGAGCTCGCTGGCCAGCCAGACGATGGTGCCGATCGCGACCATGTTGGGTCGGTTGGCAGGAGTATTGGCATAAGCCTGGGGGATGGTCGTTGCGTGGGCCACGGGGTGAGTCTGGCAGATCCGGGTGCACGATTCTCCTCGACCCCCCCGACGATTCGGTCACATTCGCCTCACGAACTGCCCCCCACTAGAGTTCGTCGTGTGAACCGCGAGAACGAGACGGCCGCACTGGCCGCAGCTGAGGCTCTGGACGATGCATTCGAGCACGTCGACGGTGACGGAGCCGAGCATGAGCCCGATCCTGAGCCCACAACTCGTGTACTGGTCTACAGCGACGACCGGCTGGTCCGCCAGCAGGTGATTCGGGCACTCGGCACGCGGCCCGCGGCCGATCTCCCCGCCCTGGAATTCGTCGAGGCCGCCACCGAGCCCATGGCGGTGTCCCTGGTCGATCGAGGCGGACTCGACCTGCTCATTCTCGATGGTGAGGCCACTCCGGCCGGCGGAATGGGCATGTGCCGCCAGCTCAAGGACGAGATCTACAACTGCCCCCCGGTGCTCGTGCTCGTGGGTCGTCCGCAGGATGCCTGGCTGGCTACCTGGTCTCGTGCGGAGGCGGTCACGTCCCACCCCCTGGACGCCATCGCCGTGGCCTCTGCGGTGACCTCGCTGCTGCGGGCCAGACTCGCCGTCGTCACTTCCTGACGCGTGTCCAGCGCATCCACCTGGCCGTCTGTCCTCTCCACGCTCGCGGCCGGAGACGACCTCGCCGCAGCTGATGCCGCCTGGGCGATGGACCAGATTCTGACCAATCAGGCGTCGGCGGCGCAGTTCGGTGCGTTCGTCATGGGACTTCGCGCCAAGGGGGAGTCCCCCACCGAAGTGCAGGCCCTCGTGGAGACGATGCTCGGTCACGCACGACTGCTCGACTTCGGCTCGGCGGGTTCCCTCCTGGCGCTGGATGTGGTGGGAACCGGGGGCGATCAGGCCAACACCGTGAACATCTCGACGATGGCAGCTCTGGTCTGCGCTGCCGCCAAGGTTCCGGTGGTCAAGCACGGGAATCGGGCGGCCTCATCGGCCACCGGCACGGCGGACGTTCTTGAAGCCCTCGGCGTGGTTATCGCGCTGGAGCCGGAGCTGGTCGTTCGGAGCCTGGACGAGGCGGGCATCGGCTTCTGCTTCGCGCAGGTGCATCACCCGGCGTTGCGTCATGTGGGTCCGTGGCGGCGGGAACTCGGTGTGCCGACGGTATTCAACATCCTCGGCCCGCTCACGAACCCCGGGCGCGCGGGCGCCGCCTTGATCGGCTGCGCGAACGAGGCACTGGCGCCGGTGATGGCGGATGTGCTCTGTCGGCGTGGGGTGCGCGCCTTGGTCGTCCGTGGCGAGGATGGACTCGACGAGATCTCGACGGCCGCACCTACTCGCGTCTGGGATGCCCGCGGGGATCAGGTGACCACGACGATGATCGACCCCGTGGATCTCGGGATCGCACGTCGATCCCCTGAGCTGCTCCGCGGAGGGGACAGTGCCCGCAATGCCGAATTGCTGGTGGCTGCGCTGGAGGGCGGAACCCCCTCAGGGGCGGATGCGGAGCGGGTCGAGGCGATTCGTGATGCGGTGGCGGTCAACGCTGCGGCCGCGTTGGTGGCCTACGAGGCGGCTCGGCAGGAAGAGACGGGTGACCAGGTCTCTGTTGCCGATCTCACCACCGCCATTGCTGCCCTGCTGCCGGTGACCCAGGCAATCCTGCACGATGGTTCCGCCCTGGCGACCCTGCGCCAGTGGGCGGTCGTGACGACGGAACTG
>JAIOXK010000092.1 GCA_021741645.1 Candidatus Nanopelagicales bacterium | reverse complement strand
CTCGGTGGACTCCTTGATGCCCATGAGTGACACGATCAGCGTCCGCCCCTTGCGTGAGGCAGCACCGACGAAGGTGCGACCCGCATTCGACGTGAAGCCGGTCTTGACGCCGATCGCCCCCCTCCAGCCGTTCAGGAGCATGCGATTCGTGGTGTAGATGGTGTGGCTCTTCTTGCCCTTGACGTTCGGGAACTGCGCTTTCACCATCCGGGCATAGCCGGCGAAGTCCTCGCGCTCCAGCCCTGCCCGCGCGATCAGGGCCAGGTCGTATGCACTCGACAACTGCCCTGGAGCGTCCAAGCCGTTGGTGTTCTTGGCGACGGTGTCGTAGGCGCCCAGCGCGCGTGCCACCTCGTTCATCTGCTTGACGGTCTTGCGCACGCCGCCATTGGCCTGAGCAACGGCGATGGCGGCATCATTCGCGCTGGGGAGGAACACCGCCTTCCACAGCTCGTCCATCGTGTAGGTCTTGCCGGGCTTGAGGCCCACCTTCGAGCCGTAGATGTTGGCCGCCTTGGAGGTGGCGACGTAGGTCTGGCCAGGATCGGTCTGAGGAAGCACTGTCAACGCGGTGAGGGTCTTCAGGGTGCTCGCGGGTGCTCGCTGCACATGGGCGCCCTTGTGGGCCAGAACGGCCCCGGTCTCGGCATCGGCGAGAACCCAGGTGGCTGCCCAGATGTCGGGCAGGGGATCGGTGGATTCCGTGGGATTCACGGTGCGCTTCGTGGTCGAGAGCTGTGTGCCGCCCACGGTCTCGGCGTGAGCGGGAGCGGCCGCCAGCGCACTGACAGCGGCGAGTGCCACGGCGGCGATGAGGCGGCCCATGGACCGTCCAAAGGGGAGTGATGACATTGCCTCCCATGGTAATCCGCCGAGTAGTCTCGGACTCCGAGCCCACGCGGAGGAGAAGCCATGTCATCTGTGACCACGCCCACAGGCCTGCTGATCGGCGGTGAGTGGCAGCAGACCCAGGATCGCCTGCAGGTCATCGATCCGGCCACCTTCACGGTGCTGGCGGAGATTGGCAATGCCTCCGTGGCGAACGGGCTCGACGCAGTCTCCGCGGCTCATGAGGCCTTCCAGACCTGGTCGGTCACCCCGGCTCGTCAGCGTGCGGAGATCCTCCGCAAGGCCTTCGAGATCATGACGGCCGAGATCGAGACCTGCGCGCGGATCATCTCCCTCGAGAACGGCAAGGCGTGGCGGGACGCGATGGGCGAGGCCGTCTACGCCGCAGAGTTCTTCCGGTGGTTCTCCGAAGAGGCCTGCCGCATTCAGGGCGACTTCCGCTCGGCCCCGGGTGGGGACAAGACGATCGTCGTCGATCACCGTCCCATGGGCGTGGCCTTCATGATCACGCCGTGGAACTTCCCGGCGGCCATGGCGACACGCAAGCTTGCGCCCGCACTCGCGGCCGGATGCACGGCCGTCCTCAAGCCGGCCAGTGAGACGCCGCTGACAGCACTGTGGATCGGCGACGTGCTGCAGCGCGCTGGAGCGCCGGCGGGTGTCGTGAACATCATCACGACCAAGCAGACGGGCCCCGTCTCCGAGGCAATCCTGGCTGACGAGCGGGTGGCCACGCTCTCGTTCACGGGTTCGACCTTCGTCGGCAAGATGCTGTTGAAGCAGACTGCTGAGCGGGTACTTCCGTCCTCTATGGAACTCGGGGGAAATGCTCCGTTCATCGTGTTCGAAGGCACGGATGTCGATGCGGCAATCTCGGGTGCCATGGTCGCGAAGATGCGCAACGGAGGTGCCGCCTGCACTGCGGCCAATCGCTTCTACGTCCATGCATCCCTCGCCGAGGAGTTCTCGACCAAGCTCGAGCAGGCCTTTGCCGGACTCAAGATCGGCCCCGGAATCGAGCAGGAGAACGACCTCGGCGCGATGGTGTCGGAGAAGGAGCGCGACAAGATCGTCGAACTCCTGCAGCAGGCCATGGGGGAGGGTGTAGTCGCAAGGCCGTCGTCGACGGTGCCGTCCTTGGGCGCTTTCATCGCGCCAACGGTGGTCCGAGACGTTCAGCACGGTTCGACGCTCACCACGAATGAGATCTTCGGTCCGATCGCCCCCATCATCACGTTCGAGGATGAGGAGGAGGGCATCCGCATGGCCAACGACACCGAGTACGGGCTCATCTCCTACGTCTACGCCAAGGATCCGGGAACCGGCATCCGCATCGCGCGGCGCATGGAGTCCGGCATGGTGGCCGTCAACCGTGGTCTGGCCTCCGATCCGGCCGCGCCCTTCGGCGGCATGAAGGAGTCCGGTCTCGGTCGCGAGGGCGGGTTCGCGGGCATCCACGAATTCCTCGAGACCCAGTACTACGCAGTGGATCTGTAGGCGATCTCATTCAGTCCTCGACCGAGGGCAGAGACAACTCAGGCGTCACACTCGCGTGTGACGCCTGAGTACTGCCTGGGGAATGGTCAGCGACGGAAGATGAGTGCTCGCTTGACTTCCTGAATCGCCTTGGTGACCTCAATGCCGCGAGGGCATGCGTCGGTGCAGTTGAAGGTGGTCCGGCAGCGCCACACGCCCTCCTTCTCGTTGAGGATCTCCAGGCGCTGCTCGGCGCCGGAGTCGCGGCTGTCGAAGATGAACCGGTTCGCCGCGACGATCGCAGCAGGACCGAAGTACTGGCCGTCGGTCCAGTAGACGGGGCAGGAGGTCGTGCAGCAGGCACACAGAATGCACTTGGTGCCATCGTCGAACTTGGCGCGATCCTCGGCCGACTGAAGGCGCTCACGGCTGGGCTCGTGGCCGTCGGTGATGAGGAAGGGCATGACGGCGCGGTACGCCTCGAAGAAGGGCTCCATGTCGACGATGAGATCCTTCTCCAGCGGCAGGCCCTTGATCGCCTCAACGGTGATCGGCTTGCTGATGTCGAGGTCCTTCACGAGCGTCTTGCAGGCGAGGCGATTCCGCCCGTTGATGCGCATGGCGTCGGAACCGCAGATGCCGTGCCCGCAGGAGCGACGGAAGCTCAGAGTGCCGTCGACCTCGCCCTTGATCTTCTCGAGCGCGGTGAGAACGCGATCGGTGGGGAAGAGGGGGACGGTGTACTCCTCCCAGTGCGGCTCTGCGTCGACCTCCGGCAGGAATCGACGCACACGGAAGGTGACGTCGGTCGCGACGGGAGCTGCGATGGGGGCTTCGGCAACGGCAGTCATCAGTACTTGCGCTCCATCGGCTGGTATCGAGTGATGGTGACGGGCTTGTAGTCCAGTTGCACCTCGGTGGAACCATCGGCGCTCATGCGCTGGTAGCCCATGGTGTGACGCATGAAGTTGACGTCATCGCGGTTGGGGTAGTCCTCCCGAGCATGACCTCCCCGAGTCTCCTTGCGCTCGAGGGCGCTGATGACCACCAGTTCAGCAAGATCGAGCAGGAAGCCCAGCTCGATGGCCTCCATGAGATCGGTGTTGTAGCGCACGCCCTTGTCCTGGATGGCGATGTTGCGGTACCTGCGCTTGAGCTCCTGCACATCGTTCAGGGCCTGCTTGAGCGTGGCCTCTGTGCGGTAGACCTGTGCATTCAGATCCATGGTCTCCTGCATCTCACGACGCAGAGTCGACACGCGCTCACTGCCGTTGCTCGAGCGGAGCAGCTCCACCATCGCGATCGTCTGCGACTGCGGATCGGCAGGAAGCTCGACGAATTCGTGGCTGTTCGCGTACTCGGCAGCGGCAATGCCGGCCCGGCGCCCGAACACGTTGATGTCGAGCAGGGAGTTGGTGCCCAGGCGGTTGGCGCCATGCACCGACACGCAAGCGGCCTCACCCGCGGCGAAGAGGCCCGGGATCACGTGCTCGTTGTCGCGGAGCACCTCAGTCGAGATGTTGGTGGGGATGCCGCCCATGGCGTAGTGGGCCGTGGGGAACACCGGCACCAGCTCGGTCACCGGATCCACCCCGAGGTAGGTGCGGGCGAACTCGGTGATGTCGGGCAGCTTGGCCTCGATCTGCTCCTTGGGCAGGTGGGTGAGGTCGAGGTACACGTAGTCCTTGTTCGGCCCGGCGCCGCGGCCCTCGCGGACCTCGAGGACCATCGACCGCGAGACCATGTCGCGGGGAGCGAGATCCTTGATGGTCGGGGCATAGCGCTCCATGAAGCGCTCACCTGACGCATTGCGCAGGATGCCGCCCTCGCCACGCGCCCCCTCGGTCAGGAGGACGCCCAGACCTGCCAGGCCAGTGGGATGGAACTGGTAGAACTCCATGTCCTCCAGCGGGATCCCGCGTCGGTAGCAGACGCCCATGCCGTCACCGGTCAGGGTGTGGGCGTTCGACGTGGTCTTCCAGACCTTGCCGAAGCCGCCGGTGGCGAACACGACGCTCTTGGCCCGAAACACATGGATCTCTCCGGTGGCGAGCTCGTAGGAGACCACGCCGGCCGTGACGGGGCCGTTCTCCGTCTCCTCCATGATCAGGTCGAGGACGTAGAACTCGTTGTAGAACTCCACATTCTGCTTGATGCAGTTCTGGTAGAGGGTCTGCAGAATCATGTGGCCCGTGCGGTCGGCTGCGTAGCAGGCTCGTCGGACGGCAGCCTCACCGTGATTGCGGGTATGACCGCCGAAGCGACGCTGGTCGATGCGGCCCTCGGGGGTGCGGTTGAACGGCAGACCCATCCTCTCGAGGTCGAGGACCGCGTCGATGGCCTCCTTGCACATGATCTCTGCGGCGTCCTGATCGACGAGGTAGTCACCGCCCTTGATCGTGTCGAAGGTGTGCCACTCCCAGTTGTCCTCTTCGACGTTTGCCAGCGCGGCGCACATGCCGCCCTGCGCAGCGCCGGTGTGAGAGCGCGTCGGGTAGAGCTTCGTCAGTACGGCCGTCCGCGCCCGGCCGCTGGACTCGAGTGCGGCGCGCATGCCGGCGCCGCCAGCGCCGACGATGACCACGTCATAGGCGTGCGTCTGCATAGGTCCGTCTCCTTGAAAAGAACTAGCCGATGTTGGGATCGAAGGTGAAGATGACGAGCGTGCCGAGAATGATCGTGAATCCGGCGGCGGTGAACAGCAGCATCTTGAGCCAGAAGCGGGTCTGGTCGCGCTCGGCGTAGTCGTTGATGATGGTCCGCATGCCGTTGGTGCCGTGAATCATGGCCAGCCAGAGCATGAGGAGGTCCCAGACCTGCCAGAAGGGGCTGCTCCAGCGACCGGCGACGAAGGCGAAGTTGATGCGCTGCACGCCGCCGTCGAGGATGTTCATGATGAAGAGGTGACCGAGAACGAGGAAGATCAGGACGATCCCGGATATGCGCATGAACAGCCACGAGTACAGCTCGAAGTTGCTGCGCTGGCCCGTGCGATTCGAGGATCGGGGGGCAGCGATGCTGATGGACTCGGGCTGAGATGTGGTGCTCATGAGGTGCTCCCGAACATGGCCTCGACGGTGTGCTTGAGCATGAAGAAGGTGCCAGGGACCATCAGAAGCAGCCACACCGCGGCGATGGCCCAGGTCATCTGGCGCTGGTAGCGAGGTCCCTTGGACCAGAAGTCGATGAGCACGACGCGAAGTCCGTTGAAGGCGTGGTAGAGAACCGCTCCCACAAGCCCGACCTCGAGCAGGTTCACGATGGGCGTCTTGTAGGAGGCGATCACCAGGTCATACGCCTCGGGGGACACGCGCACGAGGGCGGTGTCCAGGACGTGGACCAGGAGGAAGAAGAACACCGCGACCCCGGTGACGCGATGCAGGACCCACGTCCACATCCCCTCACCACCGCGATACAGCGTGCCGACTGACGTTAGCGTGGCCACGCCACCTCCCTTGGTTCGACCCCGGGCGACGCGCGTGGGGCGCGCAGGGGTAAGGCCAGAGTAGCGAGGTCTCCCTCACTCGGCGCGGCCGGATATGCATGGACGTCCTATGTCCTGCGTCACAGGTTCCGAGGGGTGGTGTGACGCTCTGGCCTAGCCTGCTTGCGGCAGTGCGAATGTCCGCTGCATGCGGGCGGCGCTCCGCTGGAGCGCTGCGGCGACGTGATCCTCCCGGGGAGGCAGGGGCGTGGCCCGTCTTTGGGCGACGGCCACGGCGCCGGTGAGGTCGGTGGTCACGATCGGTGCGGCCACGCACCTGACTCCCACCGCGTACTCCTCGTCATCGTGCGCCAGTAGAGGGGACAGGTGGATCTGGCTCTCCAGTCGCTGACGGTCGGTGACGGTGTGCTGCGTCAGCTGATGGAGCGGGTGCCGAGCGAGGTAGTCGGCGCGATCGGCCTGGCTCATGGCAGCCAGGATGCACTTGCCCAGGGCGGTGGCGTGTGCGGAGTCGTGGATGCCCACCCAGAGGTCGATGGACGGAACCTTGGGTGAGTCGACGATCTCCACGACGGCGATCTCGCCATCGTGATAGACCGCCAGGTAGACGGGCGCGCGGAGCTCGTCGCGCAGCCCCTGCATGGCCGGTCGAGCACGGGCCAGTACCGCAGCCATCCGGTCCTGAGCGGCCACCTGAGTGAGCGTGGGGCCGAGGACGTAGCTGCCGTCGTCAAGTCTTCGGAGGTATCCCTCATGGGTGAGAGTTCGCAGCAGGTGATAGGTCGTGGACAGGGAGAGCCCCTGAGCGCGGGACAGCTCCTTGGCGTTGGCTCGGCCATCCAGAGCGACGACCGACTCGATCAGGTGAAGGGCGCGCTGCACAGACTGGATCAGGGTTCCCTCTGGAGCTGCCATCGCGCCTCCTCCGGCTGCCTCTCACGGCGGAGGCTAGCCCTGCGACGCCGCCTGCGCCGGAGAATCGGGCAACTGTGCGAGCTCGTTGCCGCTATCTGAAATCTCGATCCTTGCGGGAAGGAATCGCGTGAGCGAACACTGAAGCCTTCCCGGTGCGCGTGCGCGATGGTCCAGATGAGCCCGGGTTCTGACGAGAGGAGCGTCATGGTCGACAACGACATGCGTGTGGACTTCTACAAGGAGATGGTGCGCATCCGCACCTACGAGGCGGCACTGCAGCGTGACTACCACGCAGACAAGGCGCCGGCCTGGGATATCGGCGCCGGGCTGATCCCCGGCGAGATGCACCTGTCTGCGGGGCAGGAGCCCGTGGCAGTCGGTCTCTGCGCGAACCTCGAGCAGGGCGATGCCATCACCGGACCTCACCGCCCCCATCACCTGGCCCTGGCCAAGGGGGTGGACATGAAGGCGATGACGGCGGAGATCTTCGGCCGCGACACCGGTCTATCGCATGGCAAGGGCGGACACATGCACCTGTTCGATCCCTCGCAGCACTTCTCCTGCTCGGGGATCATCGCTCAGGGGATGCCGGTTGCGGTGGGGCAGGCCCTGGCCTTCTCGCGGCGCGGAACTGCCAACGTGGCGGTGGCAGTTGCAGGCGAGGGAGCGGCTAATCAGGGCGGCTTCCATGAGGCTCTCAACCTCGCCTCCATGTGGAAGCTGCCGGTGATATTCATCATCGAGGACAACGACTGGGCCATCTCGGTGAATCGGGAGACGGCGACCCCCATCAAGGACGGCTCACTGCGGGCGTCGGCCTACGGGATGCCATCGGCTCGAATCGAGGGCAATGACGTGGACGCCATCTACGACGCCTGCCGGACGGCTGTGGAACGGGCTCGGGCAGGTGGAGGACCAACCCTGCTGGAGATCCACACCGTGCGCCTGTGGGGCCACTTCGAGGGCGACGCACAGGCCTACCGAGGTGATGAGCTTGCCGCAGCGACGGAGAACGATCCCATCCCGCTGTACGAGAAGCGGCTGCTCGCAGCCGGACTGCTCACCGAGGATTCGATTGGCTCGATCAAGGCCCAGGCGGAGGAAGAGGTGGAGGCGGCCATCGCCTACGCCAAGGCCAGCCCTGAGCCCAAGCCCAGCGATGCCTACCTGCACGTCTTCGCCTGAACTGAGCGAGAGCCCGAGGCGAGAGAGACCCGAGGCGAGAGAGAACACGAGGCCAGAGATGAGGAGACAGATATGACTGCACCAGTTGATGTGGAGGCGGGCGCTCGGCGCGTGACCACGGCCAAGGCCATCTCCGAGGCCATCGCTCAGGAGATGCGGGCGAATCCCGAGGTCTTCGTGATGGGAGAGGACGTGGGTCCCTACGGAGGGATCTTCGGCTCCACGGGAGGGCTGTTCGAGGAGTTCGGTGCCACGCGGGTCATCGACACGCCCATCTCGGAGACGGGGTTCATCGGCGCAGGCATCGGTGCTGCCGTCGAGGGCATGCGCCCGGTCGTGGAACTGATGTTCGTGGACTTCCTGGGCGTCTGCTTCGACCAGATCTACAACCACATGGCGAAGATTCACTACGAGTCCGGGGGCAACGTCAAGGTGCCGATGGTGCTGATGATGGCCGTCGGTGGCGGCTACTCGGATGCGGCTCAGCACTCGCAGTGCCTGTGGGCCACCTTCGCGCACATGCCCGGCATGAAGGTCGTGGCTCCCTCCAATCCCTATGACGCCAAGGGCCTGATGGCGTCCGCCATCAAGGACGACAACCCGGTCATCTTCATGTTCCACAAGGGCGTCATGGGTCTTCCCTGGATGGCCAAGAACCCGCGGTCGATCGGGGCTGTCCCCGAGGAGGAGTACACGGTCCCGATCGGCAAGGCGGCCATCCCTCATCCCGGCACGGACGTGACCGTGGTCAGCGTCTCGATGTCCGTCCAGCACTGCCTTGATGTCGCGGAGAAACTGGAGGGAACGACCTCGGTGGAGGTCATCGACCTGCGATCCATCGTGCCGCTCGATCGCGAGGCGATTCTGGCCTCCGTGGCGAAGACCGGGCGGCTGGTCATCGTGGATGAGGACTACAGGTCATTCGGCCTGAGCGGCGAGATCGTGGCCACGATCGCTGACAAGGACCCGTCCATGCTCAAGGTCCCCGTCCAGCGGGTCGCATACCCCGACATCCCCGTGCCCTATGCACGAGTCCTGGAGTACGAGGCGCTGCCGACCAGGGACAAGATCGAGGCGGCGATCGCTGCTGCCATGAAGGGCTGAGGACAGGACGCATGAGCGAGACCATCACCTTCCCGACGATGTCCAAGGACGAGGACGCGGAGGGCGTGCTTGCAACATGGTTCGTCCGCACGGGGGAGACGGTTCGGTCCGGTCAGGTGATCGCCGAGGTCATGGTCGACAAGGTGTCGATGGACGTCGAGGCGCCGACCAGTGGAACGGTCACCTGCCTGGTCGAGGAGGAGGCCGCTGTGCGACAGGGTCAGGAGATCGCGCGGATCGACTAGCCTCGCTGACATGCGCGCTGTTGAGTGGAATACGTCCGACGGATCCCTGCTGCTGATCGATCAGACCCTGCTGCCGGGTGAGACTGCTGTGATGGCATGCACCACCGTCGATCAGCTGGTGGATGCGATCCAGCGGCTGGTCGTGCGGGGCGCTCCGGCGCTTGGCGCTGTCGGTGCCTACGGCGTCGCGGTCGCGATGCTTCAGGGCCAGCGCGAGGGTTGGTCCGCTGACGTGCTCGCCGAGCAGGTGGCGCGAGTCCGCGATGCGCGTCCGACGGCGGTGAATCTGGCCTGGGGTGCCGATCGCGTCACTCCACTGATTGCGTCCGGGGTCGACGCGGTCCTCGCTGAGGCAGATGCCGTGATGGTGGAGGACGAGGCGGCGAATCGAGAGCTCTCGCGGCTGGGCGCCGACTGGATTCTCGCCCGCACCGGGCGAGCGAAGGTGCGCGTCCTGACGCACTGCAACACCGGTTTCCTCGCAACGACGGCCTGGGGGACCGCACTCGGAATCGTGCGGGAACTGCATGCCCGAGATGCGCTGGAGATCGTCTACGCGGATGAGACCAGGCCCCTTCTCCAGGGATCGCGCCTCACGGCATGGGAGCTCCAGCAGGAAGGCATCGACTACTTCGTGCAGGTCGACGGTGCCGCTGCCAGCACGATCCTGCGAGGTCTGGTCGACGTGGCGATCATCGGTGCCGATCGCATCGCCCGCAATGGTGATACGGCGAACAAGATCGGCTCGGTCGGCGTCGCCCTCGCGTGCGCGGACGCCGGAATTCCCTTCGTCGTTGCGGCCCCGTCGTCGACGGTGGATCTGTCCACCCTGACGGGCGATGAGATCCATATCGAACTGCGGGATGGTGCCGAGGTCACGAGCCTGGCAGGAGTGGCCACGTCGCCACCGCAGGCGCGAGGGTTCAACCCGGCATTCGATGTCACCCCGTCCAG
>JAIOXK010000091.1 GCA_021741645.1 Candidatus Nanopelagicales bacterium | reverse complement strand
CTCGAGACGATGAATACGGCGGATCATTGGAGAATCGACTCCGGTTCGTCATGGAGATCCTCCGCGGCATCCGCGAACGATGCGGGGATGACTTCACTGTCGGTGCGCGCCTGAACATGTTCGAGGAGGCGCCCGGCGGGTATGACCTCGCCGAGGGCATCGAGATCGCCCAGCGGCTCGAGGCTTCGGGCATGCTCGACTATCTGAGTCTTGTCGCGGGAAGCAACTGGGGCAATCCCTCCTACATCCAGTCGCACGTGTACCCGCCTGCGGCATGGGCGGAGATGTCCGGGGAGTTCGTCAAGGCCGTCGATCTGCCGGTGGCCTACACGGGCCGGGTGACGACACCCGAGGTCGCTGAACGGGTGCTCGCCGCCGGCCAGGCGCACATCGTCGGTGTCGCCCGTGGGCTGCTCGCGGACCCCGAGTGGGTACTCAAGGCCGAGCAGGATCGAGCGATGGACATTCGTCCCTGCACCGGCTGCAACGACTGCATCAACACTGCGGTGGTCGAACGGACTGGCTTCGCCTGCACCGTGAATCCGCATGCGGGCACGGAGAGCACGGCGACCTGGCCGATGGAGGTGGCGAGCCCTCGGCGGATTCAGGTGATCGGCGGCGGGCCCGCGGGACTGGAGTTCGCGGCGCTGGCCGCCGAGAGCGGCCACGAGGTGGAGCTCTGGGAGGCGCAGGACCGCCTTGGGGGACTCCTGCACACCGCCACGGCAGCACCTACGTACGGGCCCTTCGCACAGTTCCTCGACTGGCAGGAGCGACGACTGCGAGAGGTCGGCGTCCTCGTGCGTCTCGGACGGGAGGCCGTCGCATCCGACGTCGTCGCATGGGCGCCGGACATCGTCGTGGTGGCGACGGGAACATCGCGGCGACGCCCCGGGGTCGAAGGTGACGACCTTCCCTTCGTCCATGACGTGCGTGACGTGCTCGCGGAAACGGTGGCGATCGGGCATCGGGTCGTGGTTGTCGCGCAGGACGATCACATGCCCCCGCTGGCCGTCGCTGACTTTCTTGCCGAACGTGGGCACGACGTCACCGTGGTCTACTCGACGCCGGGGCCGGCCCCTCTGCTGAGTCGGTATTCGCTCGGGGGAGTCATGGCCCGACTGGAGGGCAACCACGTCACCTTCCGCTTCTCCGAGCAGGTGTCAGGCATCGAGCCGGGAGTCGTGCACCTGCGCAAGGTGTACTCGCAACGGCCCGGTGCCCTGGACGGCGTGGACTCGGTTGTTCTGGCATGCGGGGGTGTTCCGCGCACGGCGTTGGCAGAGGAGCTTCGTGCACTCCTGCCCGAGGTGCACGTCATCGGAGATGCGTTCGCCCCACGTCGACACCTCTATGCGACACGCGAGGCGTTTGCGCTCGTGCAGCAGATCAACGGCCCGCTCAAGGCGTGAACTTCGATGCGGGCCCGGGCATCCCCAGATACCAGCCCTGCCCGTACTGTCAGCCAGCGCTCACCAGGGTGCTGACCATGGATTCATCCTCGAGGCCTTCGACAAGGCTGCGAACGCCCATGCTGGTGGCGAGGGATGCCATGCCCCGGGCCACTGAATAGGCCGGCCCCGGAACCATGGCGGCCACGGCGTACTCCCGATCGAGCTTGATGGTGCCAATCGGCAGGTCGCGAAGATTCGCGATCGACGAATACCCGGCGCCGAAGTCGTCGAGGTAGAGCATGCACCCTGCCCGCACCATGCGCTCGAGCTGCCGTCGTCCCTCCGCCGTCAAGCGCGTGGCGACCGTCTCGGTGATCTCGATGCCTAGGAGCACGCGTGGCTGCAGGGCAAGAGCCAGTGCCTCTGTGGCGAAGGCCGTCAGGTGTGGGGTGGAAGCGATCTGCCGACCAGAGAGATTGACGGTGATGCGCTGATCGCCTCCAAGGGCCTGACTGAAACGTGCTGCGGCGCGCAGGCTGTCGGAGGCAATCCACGAGATGACATCAACGTCCTGCTCTGCATCGAGGATGAACTCCCCAGCGGTGAGCAGGCCCCGTTCCGGATGGTTCCATCGCGCGAGCGTCTCGAATCCGGCGACTTCGTGGGTGGACAGATCGACGATCGGCTGGAACCAGAAGTCCAGTGCTTGGTCGGGATTGCCTGCGCTCAGGAGGGCGCGGAGCTCGGCGAGGGTGGCGAGCGACTCCCGAGCCCGCACGCGCATGTCGGAGGTGAACTCTGCGATCGACCCGGGACCTTGTTCCTTGGCCATGGCCAGGGCGGCTATCGCCTGCGCCTGCGGGTCATCGTCGGACTCCTTGAGCCATGTTGTCGTGGATCCTGCACACGCCGTCATTCGAATGGAAAGGCTCGACAGATCCATGGTGGCGATCTCAGCCGTGAGCTGGCCGGCGAGGGCGAGCGAGGATTCGCCTGAACCCTCGGGTCCCAGAATGAGGAAGGTGTCGCTATGCAGGCGACCCACCGCGTGATCGGGACCTGCAGCATCCCTGATGAGGGCACCGACACTGGCCAGCAGGGAGTCGCCGGCTGGTTGACCGAGCGCCTCGTTGACAAGGTGGAAGCGGTCCAGGTCGACTATGACGAGGGCAGAGGACTCGGTCGGCTCCTCGGTTCGCCGAGCGTCGAGCTGCCGGAGAATGGCGAACCGAGACAGGCAACCGGTCACGTCGTCGTGGCCGGCACGCCACGCCATGCTCGCGGCCAGCTCCTGCTCCTCGGTGGCGTCCACGATCTGGAGGACGAGGTCGTCCTCGTGGCTGGTGCGATTGACCACGACATCGCCCCAGACCGTCGCTCCGTCTGGTCGGGAGAAGCTCAGGCGGGTCGACGTCGCGTCTGCCAGCGCGGATGTGAGTCCGGCGTTGAGAGTGGTCCAGTGGTGTCCCAGAAGGTCTTCTTGTGATCGGCCCAGGAAATGAACGAGGGCATCGTTGACGAACTCAATGGCCCCGTCACCGGCCACCCGTGCGAATCCCACGTCCGATCGCGTGGTCAAGGTCACGAAGGCCTCATCCGCTCCTGACTCTCGGATCCGGGCGGAGCGCTCACGCTCGTGCCTCTGAGCGAGGGCGAGCGAGGCCGTCATGAGCACCGCGAAGATGAGGAACTGGGTCAGCACGATGATCGTGGTGGTGATGCGCGGTTCAACCTGATCCAGCCACGTGGTCTCCAAGATGGCCGTCAGACCCCATGAGGCCAGCACTGCGACAACGGCGAGGATTGCGAACGGCAGCGCTCCGGACTCACTCAGTGGTCCCAGGGGCATGCGATGGGGTCGTGAGGCGACGGCCGCCAGAGCGACGAGCAGGATCAGCATCGCCGAGGAGAGCGGAATGGTCGCCGCATAGAGCGGATCCACTGGTGACAGATCGGGCTGCGTGCGCAGGAGGGCCAGCACGGGAATGAGTGCTGCGCTGAGGATCGCGGTGGCGCTCACGACGGTCCCTGCCGTAGAGGTGAGATCCAGGGTGAGAATCGCCACGGACAGCAGGAGGATCGACAGTGCCGTGTAGGGGCTGGGTAGGGGTGGGTCCTGTGCGGGGACCCCGACCAGAAAGGTGACAATCAGCGCGGAGGCCATGCCGCCGGCTGCCATAGCCGCGATGGAGCCGAGTTTTCGTCCCCAAGCGTTCACGGGGAGCCAGACGTTTATGATGAGGCTCACGCACAACAAGGTGAGCAGGAGCGAACTCAGCCACGGTGCGCCGTCCTGAACTACCGTGATTGCTGATGCGGCGACGACGACCAAGCACACGACCGTCGTGACGAGCCGCCACGGCAACGCACCGGATTCCAGCGGCAAGTCGCTGGGGAACAGCGGTGTGTGGAGCGAAGCATCGTTGACCATGTGAACCAGCCTCCCCTCGAAAGTGGCTGACTTCTGTCTCAGGATAGATCGCGCTCCTGACTAGGGTGGCGGTGTGCAGGTCAATGTCCGGTCAACGCTTGTCGACGTCGCCCCTGAGGCCATCGAGCAGCTGCGCGATCGACTACGCGCAACCCGCTGGCCGAGGGCGTATCCGGAGGTCGGCTGGCGGCTGGGCACGGATCTGACCTATCTGCAGGGTCTGGTGCATGACTGGTCCGAGGAGTTCGACTGGTGGTCCGTTCAGGATCGCCTCAACCGGTTCGATCAGGTCGAGGCCGTGATCGACGGGCAGCGAATCCACGCCTTCCATCAGCGCTCACCGCGACCGGACGCCACCCCGCTGCTCCTGGTGCACGGATGGCCGGGCTCGGTGATCGAGTTCATCGACTGCATCGGGCCGCTCACGGACCCGGACTCCTTCGGGGTGCCCGGAGCTCCGGCCTTCCATGTCGTCAGCCCGTCGATCCCGGGCTATGGGTTCTCCGGACCGACCTCGGAACTCGGATGGAACGGGCGACGGATCTCTCGAGCGTTCGACGACCTGATGGCGGCCTTGGGGTATGAGCGCTACGCCGGGGCGGGCGGCGACTGGGGAGCGAACATCCTGACGGACCTGGCTCGCTCGGACCGCCAGACGTCACTGACGAACCTGCACCTGACGATGCCCACCGGTCTTCCCCCTTCCCCGGGTGAGCATGAGGAGCTATCGGACTTCGAGCGAGAGTCGCTGGCGCACTGGGAGCACGCGCTGGCCACGGGTCGGGTGAATCACGTGCCGACCAACAGCCATCGTCCGCACACCTATGCCGTCGCCATGAACGACTCACCCGCCGGCCTGCTGTCATGGCTGGTCGACATGTGCCGATCGTTCACCGTCTACGAGGGAGATGTCGAGGACGCGCTGTCGCGCGAGCAGCTGCTCGCGAACGCGACCATCTACTGGGTGACCGAGACCCTGCCTTCAGCCATGCGGTTGTACTGGGAGCACGCGCAGCAGAAGGCCGCTGATCCGCATCCGCCCTTCGTCACCGTTCCGACTTCCGTGTCCATCTTCCCCAGCGACATCCGACGCTGGCCTCGATCCTGGGCGGAGCGCTGTCTGAACATCACTGAGTGGGAGGTGCTCCCGGTCGGTGGCCACTTCGGGTCATGGGAGCAGCCGCAGCTGTTCGTCGATGCGGTGCGACGGGCCCTCGGCACTTCACGGGCATGAGCATCATCCGGATCGACGAGGCTGATGACCCGCGGCTAGCCGACTACGTGGGGTTGACGGACGTCGCGCTGCGCAGCCGCCGGGAGCCCGAGGAAGGGCTGTTCATCGCCGAGAGCACGTCGGTCATCGAGCGAGCGCTCGAGGCGGGGCACCGGCCGCGCTCCTTCCTCATGGAGGAGAAATGGCTCGAGCCGCTCCTGCCGCTCCTGGAGTCCGTTGACGCTGGACCGCGTGGATCTGTGCAGACCTTCGTCGCTCGCAAGGCGGTTCTGGAGTCCATTACCGGTTTCAACGTCCATCGCGGCGCGTTGGCCGCCATGCATCGCCCACACCCGCTCACGGTGACCGAGCTGCTCGCAGATCTGTCCCTTCGCCTCGTGGTGATTCTTGAGGACATCGTCGACCACACGAATGTGGGTGCGATCTTCCGGTCTGTCGCCGCGCTGGGCGCGGATGCGGTCCTCGTGACCCCTCGATGTGCGGACCCTCTCTACCGAAGGAGCGTGCGCGTCTCGATGGGCACGGTCTTCCAGATCCCCTGGACGCGGATGCCCGCATGGCCGCACGGTGTTAAGGATCTACGGGACGCCGGCTTCACCGTGGCGGCGCTGGCGCTGACCGAGCAGGCGGTAGCCCTCGACGATTTCAGCCCTGAGGGCCGCGTGGCGCTTGTTCTCGGAACGGAGGGTGACGGAATCTCGGAGCGGGGACTCGCTGCAGCAGATGTCCACGTGCGCATTCCCATGGCGGGCGGAGTGGACTCGTTGAATGTCGCTGCCGCTTCCGCGGTCGCTATCTGGGCCCTGCGCGACAGGGACGATCAGGCGAAGAGGGTGACGATGAGCGCGATGGCCGCGAAGCCGATGGCCACGTAGACCAGCAGGATCCCGATGCCCATGATTCGCAGGGGCGCTCGGTACTCGCCTGCGGCGTAGTGGCCGGCTCGACGCATGACCGTCGCCAACCTGGTGGCCTCGCGCATGGGGTCACCCGAGGGATCGCGCTGCGACCAGTAGCCACGCTCGCTGTTCTGCCCGAGAAGGGCGAACACCACGCCGAGTACGGCGAGAACTGCGCTGATGGTCCAGAAGACGAAGGCGGCGACATTCACGCCGCGACCCTATCGGGCCGTGACCGTGGTGTCCGGTGTGCCAGTGCGGGAGGGAGCAGCGCGCCCACGATGACGACGGAGGATGTCACGGCGACCAGCAGTGTGAGAACCGCCGGGTGAACGGACAGCGGTCCAGTCCACGCGGGCGCGTCACGCACATCGAAGAGCGCAGCGTCGGCGCCGAAGGAGTAGCGGTGTGCATTGATCCAGAATGCGAGAGTCGACGTGACCGCAAGCGCCGTGGCGACGATGGCGGCCGGAGCGATGGGCCAGGGCAGTGGTCGGTCCGCCTGCCGGGGAAGGAGCAGCGTCGCCATCAGGAGCGCGAGCAATGGTGCGAGATAGCGCGACTGCACGAGTTCTCCCACCACCAGTCCCTCACGCTGGAGGAACCACATGGGCACAAGCGCGAAGGCGCCGAAAGCCACGGCGACGGCCACTGCCTTTGCCCGCCACAGGTGGCTCAGGCCGAGCCAGGCAAGTCCTCCGAGGGCAGCGACGCCGACAAACGGCACCAGAGTGGGCAATGCGGTGTCGTTCCATCCCAGTCCTGACGTTCCGACGATTCCGGACCAGAGGATCGGCAGGTAGACGGCGTTGGAGAGGAGCAGGCCCAGTCCGGCATCGGCCGTGCCCAGGGGGGCGCCGTCACCCACGAGGGGTGTCTCGAAGGTGACGTAGGTGATGAACCCGAGGATTCCCAGCACCGCAACGACTCCAGATGAGATCCGGCGCCAGCGCCTTGGTCCCGCAGCAATGAGGGCAAGGACAGCGGCCAGAAGCAGGTAGGCGGCGGTATCGACTCGGGAGGTCATGGCCATGGCGGCCGTTGCGATCGCCCCCGCGAGCAGCAGCCAGGTGCGTCTGCTGCGCCACGACGAGCGCCTCAGGAGCGCCGAGGCGAATCCCCAGAACAGGACGATTCCTCCCACAGCCCACGAGCTGGGGTTTGTCGAGGCCAGAATGAACAGGCCGAGTGGTACGGACGTCACGACCAGAGCGATGAGCGTTGCCGAGGAGATGCCGACCGGGGCCACCCGCATCAGTAGAGCGAGCAGCACGCTGACGACAGCCGCATTCATCAGGCGATGGTGGTGACCGAACGCTCGACGTCGTCCCCCACCAACACGGACATCGCCGTGTGGAAGCCAGTGGGATAGAGGTGCTCGATCTGGTTGACGTGCGTGGCGATGACGAGGCTGCTGTCCGCAGCGGTGGCCTCAGTGCAGTCAGCGGTCACATCATCGCGATACCGGAAGCAGTCAGCGGACTGCACCACATTGCGTGGCACCAGGATCGCTTGACCGTCCGCTGTGGGCTCGCATGCATCTGCAGGCCAGGAGCACCAGATGGAGGAGAGATGGAAGTCGTCGTCTGGCGCGGACCCGACCGGGCTTGTCACGGCCCATCCGGCCACGGTGAGGAAGAGCGCCACGGGCAGCCAGAGCCACCGCCATCTCACGGCTCTCGCACCCAGCGGGTGAGGAGGGTCCCCTTCTGTTCCAGGACGTGCCGGACCTTCATGCGGGGCACCGGATCCAGGCCCCCGGGCCGGACGCTCAGGTGGTTCGCGGACGTGGCGCCGAGCAGCTGCGGCACGACGGTCACGATCAGCTCATCAAGGAGGTCCCCGGCGAGGATGTCGGTCAGCAGGGAGGCCCCTCCTTCGCACAGGATTCGCGTCAGTCCCCGCTCCGACAGTGCACGCAGCGCTGTGGGGAGATCCACCGAATCCGTGCCGCAGGTCACGATGGTGCAGGTGTCGGCCAGCCACGGCGGAGTCGCGGCTGCGGCAGTGCTGGTCGTCAGCAGGATCGGCGGTGTGTGCTCGGGCTGGCGTTCGGCGAACAGGCGCAGGTCTGCGGGCAGGTTGAGGCTTCGGGTGACGATGGCAACGGGCTGTGTGGACGGCGAGTAGTCCTCGGCGCGAACGGTCCCTGCACCGACGAGCACCACGTCGGCCAGTGAGCGTGCCAGCCGGAACACGAGTCGGTCGGCCTCCGTCCCCAAGGCCTTGGACCGACCGTCTGCCGCGACTGTCGCGCCATCGAGGGTCTGGACGAAGTTCGCGCGAAGCCACCACGGATGGCGCCATGATCCGCTCTGGGGCACTGAGTACGCCGCGGTGAGCTCATCGGGGTCCAACGTCTCCACTGGGCTGGGATAGAGGCGTTGCACGGCACGATCGTCGCACGAATAGGCTCGCCGACGTGGCACCAGCCCTGAGCGCGCGACGCCCCGATCTCGATGTCGAGGGCCTGGTCGACGAGTTCCTCCCCCCTCCGCACTTCGGTGACGTGAGCTTCGACTCCTACCTGCCAGACCCTTCGCAGCCCACGCAGATGGCGGCTGTCGCTGCCCTCCGCGCATTTGCTGAACGAGCCAATCGCGCGGTTGGAGCCAAGCGCGCGAAGTTCCGTCGGGCTGCCCCGCCTGAGGGGCGCGCCGGCGTGTACCTCGACGGCGGATTCGGTGTGGGCAAGACCCACCTGCTGGCGAGTCTGTGGCATGCGGTGCCCGGACCCAAGCGGTTCGGCACCTTCGTGGAGTACACGAACTTCGTGGGGGCTCTGGGGTTTCGTCACGCTGTTGAGGTGCTCAAGAGCAGTCGCCTGGTGTGCATCGACGAGTTCGAACTGGACGATCCCGGCGACACGGTGCTCATGTCGACGCTCCTGGGTGAGCTGGTGAAGGCGGGGGTGCTGCTCGCCGCGACGTCCAACACCCTTCCTGACAAGCTGGGTGAGGGGCGGTTCGCGGCCGAGGACTTCCTGCGGGAGATTCAGGGGCTGTCGGCCCACTTCGATGTGCTCCGCATCGATGGCGAGGACTACCGTCATCGTGGCCTGCCGGAGGCGCCGACTCCGGTCACGTCGGCCGAGCTCGACACGTTGGCGGCCGAGCGTCCAGATCTGGTCCGAGACGACTTCGAAGCCCTGCTGGCGCACCTGTCCACCGTGCACCCGTCTAGGTATGGGGCACTCGTCGCCGACGTTCCCATGGTGGCGATCGATGGGGTGCGCACGGTCACCGATCAGGCGCAGGCCCTGCGACTGGTGGTGCTGGTCGATCGCCTCTACGACCGCGATGTGCCCGTTGTGACGAGCGGGGTGCCCGTCGACCTGCTGTTCTCGGCCGAGATGCTCAAGGGTGGCTATCGCAAGAAGTACTACCGGGCGATCTCTCGGCTGGTCTCCCTTGCCCGCGACGGGCAGTCGATGGTTGGCTGAGGACATGGATCCCTCAGGCATCATCAGCGCACTTGTGGCCGGCTCGATCATCGGGCTCATCGCCCGCATCCTCGTTCCGAGCATGCAGCCGATCGGGGTGCATCGTGACGATCATCATCGGAATCATCGGCGCGTTCGTGGGATTGGGGATCGGCTACTACTTCGGGTACGAGGACACGTGGTTCTTCGTCCTGCTCACGCAGATCTTCGTCGCGGTCATTCTGGTGGCAGTCACAGCCGCGCTCTTCCGCAAGAGCTCGGCTCCCTGACACGCCCAGAGGGAGTTGCACGGGTATACCCCATGGGGTATCCTTCAAGTCCTGTCGAACCGACCCCTCAGGAGAACAATCATGTGCAGCCCCGCTCTTTGCCGCCAGTGCAACAAGGTCACCTACACCGGCTGTGGCCAGCATGTTGACGAGGTGCTTTCGATGTACACCCCTGAGGAGCGCTGCAACTGCCGATAGACGCGCCCCGGCCGCTCTGCCTTCTGAGCATGCAGGCAAAGACCGACGGTGGGCGTTACAGGAATCGAACCTGTGGCCTCTTCCGTGTCAAGGAAGCGCGCTAGCCCCTGCGCCAATCGCCTAGGGTCGTGCAGTTACTGCTTTCGAGGTGGTGACGGGATTCGAACCCGCGACCCACACCTTGGCAAGGTGATGCGCTAGCGGGTCGAACTCAATGCCGGGGGCCCCGGGCCCGCCACGCCATGACGGCGCCGATCGACAACCCGGACATCACGCTCCCGATGCTCAGGAATGAACCGATGCTGAATGCGCTGCCGAAGGATCCGATGGAGCCGATAGACAAGGCGGACCCTCGAGA
>JAIOXK010000090.1 GCA_021741645.1 Candidatus Nanopelagicales bacterium | reverse complement strand
GTCGACAGCGTGGCCAGCACTGACGGCTGTCCATCGTTTCCGGATTGAACGTAGGTGCTTGCGGTGGAGCCAGTCCCTGAACCCCCAAGACCCCCAGCTCCAACGGTGACGGTCGCTATGGCTCCCGGAGTGAGACTCAGTTGCCCGGCAGTCTCGCTCGCGGCTCGATATGTGAGTCCGCCCGCACCGCCACCACCCGCACCTGGAGAGTCGTAGGTGCTCCCTCCGCCTCCACCGCCAGCCACAATGAGTGCATCGACATTCGTCACTCCCTCTGGCACGCGCCAGCCGCCGGCGGCGGTGAGGTAGGAGCGGGGGAAGGTGACGACGGTGTTGTTGCCGTTGCTGGTGGTCTGCTTGACGTCGGTGTAAGTGGGGCCGTTGACGGTGCGGAGGTGGGTCGCACTCGTTGCGCCGTCGGCGCGGTTGTAGACGGTGCCGGTGCCGGTGGTGCCGGCGGGGCCTTCGTTGAAGTCGTAGTAGGCGACGAGGTCGGCCGTGTTGGCCGGGCCGTAGGTGTGCATGTCGGCAACAATCTCGGGCTGCGTGCGTGCATCACGGAAGATGCGAACCTCATCTACCCGGCCTGCGAAGGGATTATCCAGCGAGTCAAACCCAGACGCTCCAATACCGAGGTTGGCAATGGTTGGCATCGCGGTGCCCTGTGTCGCCGTTCCGACTTGCTGACCATCCACGTAGGCGACAACGGACGATCCAGAACGAGTCATCGCTACGTGAGTCCACGCATTCGTCCGCACTGGTGTTCCGACTATGTCTGAAGCCGATGACCCGTAATCTCCGATACCGAATTGCCATTTTCCCGTACTTAGTATGACGATTTCTAATGCGCTTCCACGGGTGATTACGCGTTGGAACGTTGACGCACTTGTGGCGTAGACCCACGCCTCTAACGTGATATCCCCAGTCGGAACGAAGTTATTTACCCCGATCGTTTGCGCGATCGCTTGCTGACTCCCGTTGAAGCTCATCGCGTAGTCCTGGTCGCCGCTGGAGATGGTGGCGATTTGGGCGAGGGACAGGATGCCGGTGCCGCAGGTGTAGTCGGGGTTGGTGTCGCAGGTGCCGGTGGCGAAGTTCTTGGTGTAGTCCTCACCGGTCAAGGCCCGGTAGGTCTCGTCGGGGGTGATGGTCGGGTTCTGGCTGGCAAGGATCGCGGCAGCGGCGGACACGTGCGCGGCGGACACTGAGGTGCCGTAGTCGCTGCCGGTGCCGGGCTGGTCGGGTGTGGTGGTGCCGGTGTTGGTGATCGTCGGCACCGCGGTGGTGGGGTCACCGCCGGGGGCGGACAGGTCAACCACCGGCCCGTAGTTGGAGTAGTCCGCACGCGTGCCCTGGCTGGTCGTGGACCCCACGGTGAGGACACCGTTGCAGTTACCGGGAGCGAACTTCGCGGCATCGTCATTGGCGTTACCGGCGGCGGCGATCAGGACACTGCCACGCTCGCGGGCGCCGTCGATGGCGTCCTGCAACGCGACCGGGCAGGTCGTCTGGACCGCGAACGACATGTTGATGACCTTGCTCGGGCTGCTGTTCTCCGGAACCCCGTCAACCGTCCCACCCGACGCCCAGGTGATGCCCGCCGCGATATCGGACAACAGGCCACCACGCCACGACAACGCCCGGACCGGCTGAATGCTCGCCCCTGGAGCCACGGCCCCGACCACGCCGGCGATCTGGGTACCGTGCCAACTCGAGGTCCGGGTCGGGGCGACATCACGCCAATCCCCCGGATCAGTGGGGTTCGCGTCACGACCGATGGCCCCATAGGTGGCCTCGTCGACATAGTCACCGTCGAACGCCACCGGAGGAGCATTCGGTGCCCGCGACGCCATCAACTGCTCCGGACTCGACACGAAGTCGTATCCCTGAACCAGACGGGCATCGAGGTCCGGATGGCTCGTGATGCCGGTATCGATCACCGCGACCGTGCTGCCAGCCCCCTCACCCGCACGCGTGGCATCCGGCTCCACAAACGCGTCCACCCCAAACGCGCCGGTCAGGTTCCAGTCATCCGCCGAGGAGGTGAAGAAGAACTCATCAGGCTCCGCCCACGCGACCTGCTCATCGGCGGCAAGGTCCGCCGCGATCTGCTCCGCGGTGTCCAGATCCACCGGCTCAGACAGCTCCACCAGCACCGCATCATCACTGACCTGCTCAGCAACAGTCAGCTCCACCTCGCCGACCCGATCCTCACCGGGAACATCCGTGGACCCCAGAGCCTGCTCACTGCCCGGCTCGAACTCCACGATCAACCCCGCGACCACACCCTCCATGCCCGTCGACGGCGTCGCCGCGACCTGACCCGAGCCCTCACTGCGGCCCCCCGCGGTCAGGGCAAACACCTCAAAGCCGTACTCCACCCCGTTCTTCAACCCCGACACCACCGCAGACGTGTCAGCGGCCCGAACGACGCGCTCGATCTCACCGGACACGCGAACCAGGTACTCATCCGCCGGACCGAACGGCTGAACACCGTCCTCCTCCACCGCAGGCACCGCACCGGGCACCCACGACAACCGCACCTGATTCACACCCGCATCCGCCGTCACGTTCACCACCGGCATCGCACACAACGCGACATCGACCGTCGCTGCGACATCCACCAGCTCACTCGTTGCACTCGGCTCCGGTGACGCACTCACGGTCCCGGTCGCACTCGGGCTAGAGCTCGGCGACGCAGACACTGTTGGCTCTGCGGATGCTGTCGGCGAGTCGGACGCCGTCGGCGAGTCGGACGCCGTCGGCTCTGCGGATGCTGTCGGCTCTGCGGACTCCGCCATCTCAGGCTCCTCCGAAACTGCAGGTGACGCCGTGGCGGCAGTCGCTGGGGCGGGCTCCTTCTCCTCCACCGTGCGCACGTCAACCACATCGGGGGATGCACTCGGGGTCGGCGTCGCGATGGCGGTTGACGTCGGCGACACACTCCCCGTCGGAGTCGCCGACATGGACGATGTCGCGCTGGACGAGGGTGACGCGCTGGATGACGACCTTGCACTGGACGACGGCGACGCGCTGGACGACGGTGATGCACTCACCGACGACGTGGGCAGTGTCGAAGCCTCGCTCGACGGACTCGGTGAGGGAGCGACAACAGCGCGCAACTCCTCCCGCACGGCCTCCACATCACACAGGGGTGGGAGGCCATCGGGCGACACGCCCACTGCGGCCTCTTGCGCCATCGCAGGGGCCGAATGAAGAAAGGTCGAGGCCACGACAGCGACCACGCCAAGCGTGGCAGCCCATCGCTGCGCCATCAGACCCTCGCACTTCACCCACTCGCGGACGTGAACTGTGGGCCACCCCCCGCGCGGCCCAACCAAGTCACGCTAAGCGGCTCGTAGCGAGGGTCCAAGCCAGATTCCCAGCGCGACGGTGTTTGACGGGCAATCCCGTTATGCAGTATTCGGATATCCGAATAGCCTTGTTGAGTCCACCTGAGACTCGTCCGACCACCGCCGGAGCCCTCATCTCATCGTAGGTCGACGATGAGGCGACTTCCGCCCTGCGATCGCCGTTCACGCGACCACGAGCCCGGCGCAACAGCATCGAAGACGCGGCTGCCGAGGCCAGGCGATGCATCTCCAGACTCGGTGCCGTCGTCTTCGAGCACGATCCTGAGTCCGTCGTCGGTGCTCGTCACCTCGACATCCACCACGCGTGCACGACCGTGCCGTGCCGCGTTGTTGATTCCCTCCGTCACCACATCCACACACGCCGTGACGTGTGCCGGCGAGGCGATGACGTCATTCAGGTGAAGGCGCACCTCCACGAGGCCTTCCCAGGACGCCGCCAACTCCTCCAGCGCCGTCATCAGATCGCCGACGTCGGCAAGGAGCACGGAAGTCATGTCCACGTCGAGGAGGCGTCGAGCCTCGAAGAGAGCGTTCGCCGCCGCGTCGAAGTCTCCGGCGTCGACGGCCCGACGCATGCGCATCGTCGCCGCGGTCAGGTGCGACCCGACAGTGCCGTGCAACTGGGTGGCCAGCTGCTGACGCAGCCGCCGTTCCTGCTCCGCGAGGGCCTCAGCACGAACGGATGCAGCAGAGATGAACTCACGAAGCGCAAGGATCGCTCGATCCTCCGTGACATCAAGGGCGCGCGCCAATCCCACCGCCGGGATCGTCACGGTCGCAGCCACCACGGTGAGCACGGCTGCAGCCGATCTCGGCGCATCCGGTGCGAACACCCCCAACACGACGGACATGCAGGCTCCGGAGGCAGCCAGCGCCAGCAGAGCCATGGCATATGCCCGCAGAACATGCCTCGCTCTGGGCACCCATGCGTTGGCAAGGAGGACGACTGCCACGAGGTAGGCGCCAACCACGCTGGCAACAAGGAGGGTCGTCCCCCAGCCAAGGTTGCGCGCTAGGACCAACACACCGAAGAGGAGCATGGACGCCACGGCCCACAGGGAGAAGGGGAGCACCCGCCCAGCAACCGAGAAGACGTCCCGAATCCGAGGGCGACTGGTCTGGACTCCCTGCCGCCACACTTCGCGCGAGACCCGGCGGACGGCATCCTGCGAGGCGTTCTCCAGTGCCTCCAAGGCCTCCTGAGGCATCGCGTCAGACGTCAGATCGATGGACTCCATCCGAGCTCGTGCGTTGCCCACCGCCTGCGTGATCTCCTCCACCAGGCCCAGTCTGAGAGCCTCGACATAGGCGCGCTGTCGTTCCGCCGCCAGCTCTGCATCGATGAGCTCCTGCAGTGCCGCGTCCCTCTTGTTGCGGAAGCGCATCACGGTGTCGAACAGCCATGCAGTGACAGGGACCACCAGCGCCCCGAGCAGGAAGCCGAAGGCCAGACGCTCCAGGGTCGTGGCCTGCGTGATCAGGTTGCCGTCGGCAATAACCCACGCGATGACCGCACTGCGAGCCATCCAGGAAAGTCCACCGATGAGGATCACCGACCAGACGGGTGCAGGTCTCGTGGCCCGGTTTCCTAGAACAGTGATCGATGCGACGAACTGCACGGCTCCTGTTGCTAGATAGGCGATGACGGCCACGGCCGTGCCGAAGAGGAGCCGTCCCGGCTCGAGGAAGGCGGCTGTGGTGGTGACGGCGAACACCACGGCCAGCGGAAACATCAGCAGGTAGCCCTGCCAGGACACCGCCCACCGGCCGCCCACGCGCTCCCGGAGGGTCGGTCGCGAAGCCACGTCAGCGCCCTCCTGAGCCACCGACGAGCGAGTAGTAGGCCTGAGTCAGCAGCACCCGGGGGTTCTCGCCCGGCAGGGCCTCGATGTCCAACTTCCTAGAGATGCGTGACAGCGCCGTCTCCACCGATCGCTCGCTGACCACACGCCGCTTGGCGATCTCGCTGTTGGTGAGACCGTCAGCGACCATCCTCAGCAGTTCCACCTGCAGATCCGTCAGGGACACACGCCCGGCGAGGGTCACGCCATTGGGCCCACGGCTTGCACACGCCTGATCGAGCTTTTCCCGCAGCTGGCTCGTGGTGCGAACGTCGTCCTTGACCACGTAGACCGTCCCACGTGGGAGCGGACGCTGATCGCCCGACAGCAGGCGAGGGTCAGCAAAGGAAGTCAGCAGGACGATGCCGAGCCTGGGGTCACGGTCACGCAGACCGTGAGCGACATCGATACCTGACGGTCCTTGGCCGAGGTGCAGATCGACGACCGCGCAATCGAGCTTGTGCTGCTCGGCAGCCAGCATGGCCTCCTTCGCCGTGGCCACCGCCGCGACGACCTCGCAGTCCTCCTCGCGCAGAGCCGCAGCGACCGTGGAGCGGGTGAAGTCGTTGTCCTCCACCAGCATCACCTTGAGCCGCCGCATGGAGGCATTCTGTCAGGTTCAAGCCGGCGCAAGGCGGTAGCGAGATGGCGCAATCACCTTCTGCGTTCGAGGAAGGCCCCTAGCGCTCGCTGACCTCATAGCCCTGAGCCCGCAGGAACTCCACGAGTGCCGCGCAGTGCTCTGGCCCACGGGTCTCGACATGGACGACGATCTCCACCTCGTCCACCGACAGCCTGGCGTCATCGCGGTGGTGCTCGACATCGACCACGTTCGCGTGCTTGGACCCGATGTCCGTCAGGAGCTGCGCAAGGGATCCGGGCCGATCCTCCATGCGAATGGACATCGTCAGGTAGCGGCCGGCAGACGCCAGGCCTTGGCGAATGATCCGCAGCAGCACGAGCGGGTCGACGTTGCCTCCCGAGAGAACAACGGCCGTGGGCTCGGTGAAGTCCTGCGGGTTGACCATCACCGCGGCAAGCGCTGCGGCACCTCCGGGCTCGACCACGAGCTTCGAGCGCTCGAGCAGGCGCAGCACCGCTCGGGAGAGTTCATCCTCCGTGACGGTGCGGATCTCGTCGACCAGATCCCGGACGATCGGGAACGGGATGTCGCCTGGCACACCGACCGCAATGCCGTCGGCCATCGTCGACATGCGAGGCAGACGAAGCGGCTTGCCCTCGCGCAACGATGGCGGGTAGGCCGCAGCCGCCTCGGCCTGCACGCCCACGATGCGAACGTCCGGACGACTCGCCTTGACGGCCGTGGCGATGCCTGCCAGCAGGCCACCTCCGCCCGTGCACACGACGATCGTCTTGACCTCAGGCATCTTCTCGAGGATCTCCAACCCAACGGTGCCCTGGCCCGCGACGATGTCCTCGTTGTCGAAGGGGTGGATCACGACCGCACCCGTCTCCTCGGCAAACGCGAGGGCTGCCTCAATCGCATCGTCAACGGTGGCACCGGTGAGCACGACGTCGGCACCGTAGCCGCGGGTCGCAGTGACCTTGGGGATGCTTGCCGCCTCCGGCATGAAGACGGTGGCCCTGACTCCGAGACGCTCTGCGGCCAGGGCGACGCCCTGTGCGTGATTGCCGGCACTGGCAGCCACCACGCCTCGCGCCTTCTCGTCCTCGGTCAGCTGCGAAATGCGGTTGAAGGCGCCCCTGATCTTGAAGGATCCAGCGCGCTGCAGGTTCTCGGTGACGAGCTGGACCTCGCCGGGGACGGACTCATCGAGCCATCGTGCGCTGACGAGCGGCAGATCGCGGATGACGCCCTGAAGGCGCTCGGCCGCGGCCTCGATGTCACTTCGGGTGACGGCTGGCTCGCTCATTGCCCGATCATGTCAGGAGCCATCGAGCTCGGCGCGAAGCTGAGCTGCGTTGGACCTCAGGCGATCGGCGATCCACGTCTTGATGACCGCCTGCCGGGCGATACCCAGATGCTCAGCCTCGGCGTCGAGGAGCTGCACCATCCAGAGCGGGAAGTCGACGTTGACCCGCTGCACCTCGCGCCCGGGGCGCCGCGCCTTGGACATGTCGAAGTGCTGGAGGACGTCCTCCTCGCCCTTGTCGAACAGTTCATCGAGTTCTTCCGCGTCCATATGCTTCCTCCTCGTTCCGGCGCGCCCGGCGCACGGAGATGATCCGGATCGCGGAGTGACGCTGCGTCACGATGGCCGCCCAGATCCGCCCGTCCACCTGTCCGATCACGATCCACCGCCGCTCGTGATGCGAGCGGGCTGGAGCTGTCACACAGTTCTCATCGAGCCAGAGCCTCTGCGCTTGGTCGAAGTCGATGCCGTGCTTGTCTTGATTTGCCTGTGACTTGGCTACATCATAGATGAAAGTATCCGAAAATGGTATATCCATAGAACCATAAATCTCCTATTCGAGCTCACGCTTGCCGCCCACCTCCGGTGCATCCGTGAGGCGAGCCCGTGAGGCCGCATGCCTTCCTGCCGCAGCCGCCGAGCCGCTCGGCGCACGGACGCCACCGGAGTAGCCGCCCCATCGGCCCCTCGCGTCAGAGGTCTGCCGGTGGAAGGCCTGGACATCCTTGGCCTTCTCGCGCAGCACCAGTTCCCCTGTCGCACGGTCTGGGTGCGCATCCGAGGAGGTTGCCGGGAGATGGTCCATGGTCTGTCGGCGCGCCTCGGTCAGCCGCTCCTGCATCCGCTCCACGTAGGCCCGATAGAAGGCCACCCGGGCCGTCTGCGCCGTGTGCTCCTTGCGCTGGCGTCGGCGCTTCACCACCGCGGTGTAGACCTCGCCCTGCCATACCCGGCTGACGACATACGCCTGACTCGACTGCACCATGTGAACGGAGAGGGACGAGAACATCGTGTCGATCACGTCAAGATCGGACGGCATGCCGTAACCGATGACGTACGTCGAGTTTGCGGCAATGTCCACCTGTGCGTCGTTCGCGTGCGCGATCACGACATACAGGGAGATCAGGTGGCGATTGGCGCGGCGACCCTTCTCTCCGATCGTTCTGGTGCGCGACTCCGGTTGCTGCCGCTGCTCCTTGTGAAGGGTGCGTGAGCGGGCAATAGCCAGATCGATGCTGGCCAATGTCGCGAGCTCCTGGGCCTTCATCAGGTAGGCATCGGCCTCCGCCTCGATCTCGGTGCGTTCGGCCTTGGCCAGCAGGGCAGCGATGCGTTCAATCGTCGGTGCCATCAGCGGACTCCCGCCGATTCATAGCCTGCTCGCAGCAGCAGAGCGGCTGCCTCACCGAGCATGCAGGTCACGACCGCATCCATCGCCGCACGAAACTCAGCCCCGTGCCAGCGACCTGAGGTGCGCTCGGGAGGGATTCCGCAACTGCAGGCGAGGTGGTGAGCGAGCTCATGCAGGACCACCGACTCGCGGCCGGCCCAGAGATCCGATGGCAGTTCGATGGCTGCCAGCTCTGGCAGGTAGCGGGCGCGTGTGCGACTGCGGGTTCCTTGGACTGCTACCGCACCGGCCTTCGGATACGCAGATGCAATCTCGTCCAGTGATAGCACCCGATCCACGTAGGCCTGCACCGACGCTAGATCCCCGAATCGTCGCTGGATGGGAACGTCCAGGCGGGACCCGAAGAAGTCCACCGTGCCCCCGCGGTCGAGCACCGCGGACCATTGGTCCTCGGCGGCATAGACGGCGGATGCAGGCACCCTTGGAGGATAGGGTGACGCGGTGATGGCGACGGTGTACCGGTCCTCCCCTGTGGATGCCCGACACCCCGTGTGGACATGAGCCCCGTAAGAACAGTCGGCCGCGCACTGCGTAGAACCCCCCTGCTGGCTGGACTGCCCCGCGAAGTCGCTGTCGTCACTGCCGTCGCCTTCTGCGTCGCCTTGGGTTTTGGCATATTGATTCCGGTCCTGCCGGTCTTCGCTCGCACGTTCGACATCTCAGCCCTCGAGGCGAGCGCTGTCGTGAGCGTCTTCGCACTGGTGCGCTTCGTCACCTCCCCTCTTGCTGGTGGCATGGTCGATCGCTTCGGCGAGCGATCCGTGATGACGAGCGGGCTGCTCATCGTCTCGGTGTCCAGCTTCGCGGCCGGGTTCTCGCAGACGTATTCCCAACTGCTGATGCTCCGCGGTGTCGGTGGCCTGGGGTCCAGCATGTTCACCGTTTCCGCCATGGCGCTGCTCCTACGCGTCGTATCGACCGAGCAGCGGGGCCGCGCCTCGGGAGCATTCCAGGGCGGCTTCATCATCGGTGGAGTCGCGGGACCGGCCGTTGGCGGACTCGTCGTCGCGTGGTCGATTCGAGCTCCGTTCTTCGTCTATGCCGGGACGCTCCTCCTCGCCGCCTTGGTCGCCATCGTGTTCTTGTCCCGCACTCGTCTGCATGACCTCGAGCACGAGGTCTCGCACGGCGCAGAGAACAAGCTTCAGCAGCTGCGCACCGCACTCAAGGATCGCGCGTATCAGGCCGCCATCACGACGAACCTGGTCACGGGATTCGTCGTGTTCGGGCTGCGGTCGTCAGCCGTGCCGTTGTTCGTCGTCGAGGGTCTCGGCGAGAGTGCTTCGATTTCGGGGATCGGATTCCTCATCGCCGCGGGTCTGCAGGCGCTGCTCCTTCTGCCAGCCGGGCGCATGGCCGACACCTCCGGGCGCCGGAAGGCACTCCTGTGGGGAACGATCGGCACGGCCCTCGGCATGCTCGTTCTCACCGGCGCCGACATCGCCGCCAATGGATGGGGTACTCCTGCACTGGCTGGCACCGGCCTGTTCTTCCTCGCCATGGCGATCCAAGGGGCGTCGGGGGCATTCCTCGGGTCCGCCCCGGCAGCCGTGGTCGGCGATGTCATGGGCGGGAAGAAGGGCGGCATCGTTGTCGCGACGTTCCAGATGATGGCCGACCTCGGTGCCATCCTCGGCCCGCTGATGGCCGGGCTGATCATCGACGCAGCCGACTTCGACTGGGCATTCGGGGTCGGTGCGATCCTGTGCATCATCGCCATCGGCTTCGTCATTCGCATGCCAGAGACCCTGCGTCGATCCCAGCCCCAGGTCGACGCCTC